>NZ_AFRW01000123.1 GCF_000220985.1 Nesterenkonia sp. F | reverse complement strand
GGCAATAAGCACCGCCGCAACCGTGGCCGGAGCGACGATCAGAATGACGGCGGCGGCCAGCAGAACCAGCAGAACCAGCAGAACCAGCAGAACCAGCAGAACCAGCAGAACCAGCAGAACCAGAAGGGCGACGGCGGTCGCGGCGGTCGGAACAACAACGGCCAGAACAACGGCCAGAACAACGGCCAGAACAACGGGCCGAAGAATGGCCCGAAGAACGACGGCGGCGGTCGCGGCAACGACGACGACGGACGCCGCAGCCGGCGCAACCGCAACCGCAATGATCGAGGGAACCGGCGCAAGGGCCGGAACAACCCGGAGGTCGACGACACCGAGCTGACCGAGGACGACGTCCTGCTGCCGGTCGCCGGCATCCTGGATGTGCTGGACAACTATGCGTTCGTCCGCACCTCCGGGTACCTGCCCGGCCAGAACGACGTCTACGTCTCGCTGAACCAGGTCAAGCGCCATCACCTGCGCAAGGGCGACGCCGTCCACGGCTACATCCGGGCCCCCCGCGACGGGGAGAGCAACTCCGGCAAGAACAAGAAGTTCAACCCGCTGGTGAAGCTGGAGTCGGTCAACGGCCGTCCGGCCGATCAGAACGATGGTCGTGTGGACTTCGGCAAGCTGGTGCCGCTCTACCCGCAGGAGCGCCTGCGGCTGGAGAACGACCCCAAGGAGGTCGGCAACCGCGTCATCGACCTCGTCTCGCCGATCGGCAAGGGCCAGCGCGGCCTCATCGTCTCGCCGCCCAAGGCCGGCAAGACGCTGATCCTGCAGGCCCTGGCTCGGGCCATCAAGACGAACAACCCCGAGGTGCACCTGATGATGGTGCTCGTCGACGAGCGGCCCGAAGAGGTCACCGACATGCAGCGGACCGTCGACGGCGAGGTCATCGCCTCGACGTTCGACCGTCCGGCCGACGACCACACCACGGTCGCTGAGCTGGCCATCGAACGGGCCAAGCGCCTGGTCGAGATGGGCAAGGACGTCGTGGTGCTGCTCGACTCGATGACCCGGCTGGGCCGGGCCTACAACACCGCCGCGCCGGCCTCGGGCCGGATCCTCTCCGGCGGTGTGGACGCCAACGCGCTGTACCCGCCGAAGCGCTTCTTCGGCGCGGCCCGCAACATCGAGAACGGCGGCTCGCTGACGATCCTGGCCACCGCGCTGGTCGAGACCGGCTCGCGGATGGACGAGGTCATCTTCGAGGAGTTCAAGGGCACCGGCAACATGGAGCTGCGCCTGTCGCGGCACCTGGCCGACCGGCGCATCTTCCCGGCGGTGGACGTCAACGCGTCCTCCACCCGCCGCGAGGAGAACCTGCTCTCCCCGGAGGAGATCAAGATCATGTGGAAGCTGCGCCGGGTCCTCTCCGGACTGGAGCAGCAGCAGGGCCTGGAGCTGCTCATCAACAAGCTCAAGGAGACGAAGTCCAACGCGGAGTTCCTCCTGCTGGCCAACAAGACGACCCTCGGCGACAAGAAGGACTAGCGCCGCAGGTCCGCCTCGGCCCGGGACGCACGAGGCGTCCCGGGCCGAAGCCGTCCCGCGCCCCGCCGCCCGTCCACCACGCTGAAGAAGGTCCCCGTCATGTCCAGCCCCGACGCCTCGCTGACCGAGAGCATGCTCGCCTCCGCCGACGCGCTCCTCGCCGAGCATGCCGAGCTGCAGGAGCGCCTCGCCGATCCCGACGTCCACGCCGATCAGGCGCTGGCCCGTCGGCTGGGCCGTCGCTACGCCCGGCTGAACGGCGTCGTCGAGGCACATCGTCGCTGGTCCCGGGCGGAGGAGGACCTCGCCGCCGCGCGCGAGCTCGCCGCCGAGGAGCCGGACTTCGCCGAGGAGGCCGAGCGGCTGGCCGTCGAGCACGAGCAGGCCGCCGACCGGCTGCTGCGCATGCTCATCCCGCGCGACGAGAACGACGCCCGCGACGTCATCGTCGAGATCAAGGGCGGTGCCGGCGGCGACGAGGCCGCGCTCTTCGCCGGCGACCTGCTGCGGATGTACACCCGCTACGCGGAGTCCAAGGGGTGGAAGACCGAAGTGCTCTCCTCCACGCCCTCGGACCTGGGCGGGGTGAAGGACGTCCAGCTCTCGGTCCGCTCGTCGACGAACGATCCGGCCCAGGGCGTCCACGCCCACCTGAAGTATGAGGGCGGGGTCCATCGCGTCCAGCGCGTCCCGGAGACCGAGTCTCAGGGGAGGATCCACACCTCGGCAGCGGCTGTTCTGGTGATGCCCGAGGTCGACGAGCCCGAGGAGATCGAGCTCCACCCGAACGATCTGAAGATCGACGTCTACCGCTCCTCGGGACCGGGCGGACAGTCGGTCAACACCACGGATTCGGCGGTGCGGATCACCCATCTGCCCACCGGGTTCGTGGTGGCGATGCAGAACGAGAAGTCCCAGCTGCAGAACCGGGAGGCGGCCATGCGGGTGCTGCGGTCCCGGCTGCTGGCCCACCAACAGGAGGAGATCGACGCCGAGAATGCCGCCGCGCGCGCCTCGCAGGTGCGCACGATGGACCGTTCCGAACGGATCCGGACCTACAACTTCCCGGAGAACCGGATCGTCGATCACCGGACCGGATACAAGGCCTACAACCTCGACACGGTGATGGGCGGCGATCTGGAGGCGGTCGTGCAGTCCTGCATCCAGCTCGACGAGCAGGAGCGTCTCGCTGCGCTGGCGGACTCGGGTGGGGGATCCGGAGCGGAGTCGACGGCCTCGTGAGCGACAGCATGTCCGGCCCCGGGCCCGATCTCGAGGAGCTGATGCGTGCGGCGACGGCGCGGCTGGCCGAGGCCGGGGTGCCCTCGCCGCGGGTGGACGCCGAGCTGCTGGCCGCCCACGTCCTCGGCGTCTCGCGCGGCCGGGCCGCGGCCCTGGTGCTGAGCGGCGCCCGGTTCGAGGCGACGGCGGCCGAGCGGTTCGACCAGCTGGTCGCCGAGCGGGTTCGTCGGGTGCCGCTGCAGCATCTGACCGGCGTCGCCCCGTTCCGCGACCTTCAGCTGCGCGTCGGCCCGGGGGTCTTCGTCCCGCGGCCGGAGACCGAGCAGGTCGCTCAGATCGCTCTGGACCGCCTGCACCGTCTCGCCGCGGAGAACGGGGCGGGCGACGGCGCCGGGCTGCGCGTGCTCGACCTGGGCACCGGATCCGGAGCGCTGGCCGCGGCCGTGGCCGCCGAGCTTCCCGGCGCCGAGGTCCACGCCGTGGAAGTCTCCGCCGAGGCGGCGGCCTGGGCCGCGCTGAACCTCGAGCCGCTCGGGGTGCACCTGCACCGCACCGACCTCCGCGACCTGCCCGAGGACTGGGCGGAGACCGCCGACGTCGTCGTCTCCAATCCGCCCTACATCCCGGCCTCGATGGTCCCCGTCGAAACCGAGGTCCGCGAGCATGATCCCGAGGTCGCCCTCTACGGCGGAGGCCAGGACGGGCTGTCGCTGCCGCATCAGGTCGTCGAGGTCGCGGCGATGCTGCTGCGCGACGGCGGCTGGTTCATCATGGAGCACGCCGAGGAGCAGGCCGAGCCGCTGGCCGCCCGCTGCACGGCGCACCCCCGGCTGACGGCGGTGCGCACCCACCAGGACCTGACCGGCCGTGATCGGGCCACCAGCGCCGCGCGGCGGTCCTCGATGTCCGAGAACACCACCACGACCATGGAAGAATGACGCGCGTGAGCCATATCGTCGACTGTCTCGATCCCGGCGCCCGTTCCGCCGGCCTGGCCGCGGCCCAGGAGGCCGTCCAGCACGGCGAGTGCGTCGTGCTGCCGACCGACACCGTCTACGGCATCGGGGTGGACGCCTTCTCGCCGCAGGCGGTGAGCATCCTGCTCGCCGCCAAGGGACGCAACCGCACCATGCCGCCGCCGGTCCTGATCGGCTCGACGGCGGTGATGGGCGCGCTGGCCGACGAGGTGCCCGAGACCGCCCGGCGCCTGGCCGAGGCCTTCTGGCCCGGCGCGCTGACCCTCATCCTGCCCGCGCAGCCGTCGCTGGCCTGGGACCTCGGGGAGACCCGAGGGACCGTGGCCCTGCGGATGCCCGCCGACGACCTCGCCCTGGACCTGCTGGGACAGGTGGGGCCGATGGCCGTCTCCTCGGCCAACCGCACCTCGCTGCCCGCGGCGACGACGGCGGCCGAGGCGGAGCAGATGCTCGGCGAGGCGGTCAGCGTCTACCTCGACGACGGCGAGCGGAGCACCACGCGCCCCTCGACCATCGTCGACTGCACGCTCTCGGCCCCGCAGGTCGTCCGCGACGGCGCGGTGAGCCTGGCCGAGCTGCAGGCGGTCGCCGGCGAAGTCCGCGGCCCGCAGACCGCCGACGACGAAGGCTGAGCGCCGCGACACCGCAGCATGATCTACTTCCTCGTCGTCCTCACCATCTCAGCGGTGGTGACCTATGCCCTCACCCCGCCGGTCCGCCGCATCGCGCTGCACCTGGGCGTCTACACGCCGGTGCGCACGCGCGACATGCACCGGGGGCAGATGCCGCGCTGGGGCGGGGCGGCGATGTTCGTCGGCATGGTGGTCGGGCTCGCCGCGGCCTCGGCGATCCCGTATCTCAGCGGGATCTTCGCCGACCTCACCCCGGTCCGCGGCGTCTTCCTGGCGATGATCATCATCCTGGTGGTCGGCCTGGCCGACGACGCCTGGGACATCCATTGGGCGCTGAAGCTGCTGGGGCAGATCGCCTCGGGCGTGGTGCTCGTCGCCCACGGCATGCGCCTGGAGGTCATGCCGGTCGGCTGGCTGGGGGTCGGCGACGCACCGGTGCAGGCGGGCCTGACGGTCTTCCTGGTGGTGCTGACCATCAACGCCTTCAACTTCATCGACGGCCTCGACGGGCTGGCCGCCGGCGTCGCGGCGCTCGGCGGCGGCGCGTTCTTCATCTACAGCTATCTGCTGACGCTGTCGATCAACGAGTTCGACGCCTCGAATCTGGTCACGCTGCTGATGGCGGTGCTCGTCGGCGCCTGCCTGGGCTTCCTGCCGCACAACTTCCACCCGGCCCGGATCATCATGGGCGACACCGGCGCGATGCTGCTGGGCCTGGTGATGGCGGCCGGCGCGGTGGCGGTGACCTCCGACGTCGGCCAGCTCGCCGAGGGCTTCCGGTTCCGCAACATCCCGGCCTATATGCCGGTCCTGCTGCCGTTGGCGGTGATCCTGCTGCCGGTGCTCGACCTCGCGCTGGCGGTCATCCGGCGCACCGCCCGCGGCGCCTCGCCGTTCAGCCCGGACCGCGGGCATCTGCACCACAAGCTCATCGACGAGGGCTATTCGCATCCTCAGGCGGTGCTGCTGCTGCACCTGTGGTCGGGGCTCTTCGCCTTCGGCGCGGTGTCCTTCAACTTCCTGCCGTGGTGGCTCGTCAGCGCGGCGATGATCCTCTCGCTGGGGCTGGCCAGCGTGCTGACGCTGGGCCCGTGGCTGCAGCGGCGCGCGCGGCGGACGAACCGTGAGGCCGCCGTCGCCGGTCTGCGGCGGCGTCGCGGGGCGGCCCGCGCCGACCGCGCCGACCGCGCCGACCGCGCCGACCTCGCCGAGGTCGACGACGTCGATGACTTCGACGCCTCGGAGGAGGAGCGATGACCCCGACCTCGGGAGCGGGGCGCCGCAGGGCCGTGGTGCGCGGCACCGGTTGGCGGCCGGTGCTGGTCGCCGCCGTCGTCGCCGGTGCGGCGATCACCGGATTCGCGGCGGTGCTGGGGCTGCTGGTCGCCGGGGACGAGGCCGCACTCAGCGCGCTGTCCGGTGGAGCGGCGGTGCTGGTGCTCTCCGCGACGAGTCTGGCCCTCATCGACCTGGCCGAACGACGGGTCCCGCGGCTGACCGTCCCGCTGTTCCTCGCGGCCTTCGTCATCAAAGTCATCGGCCTGGTGCTGCTGGCGCAGCAGGCCGCGGCCCCGGACTGGGTGCGCCCCGGCTGGGCGGCGGTCACCGCCGCCGTGGTCGTCGTCGGCTGGCAGATCGCCGAGATCCGTGCGTTCCTGGGGATGCGCGTCACCGTCGACCCGGAGTCGGACTGATGGTCCGACCCGCGCCCGCGGAGTCGGCGACGACCGTCGCGGCTCCAGCTCGCGCCCAGGATTTCTACAGCGTGTAGTACAGTTGGACCTGCGCTTCCGGCGCGGTCGCTGCGTGACCCTCGTCATTTGATAGGCTGACCGATGACCGCGCCACGGCGATGGATGCTTCCCGGCCCACCGCACGACGACGATCAGTCCTGACAGGCAGAGCTCGACGCTGTGTGCAGGCATGCTCACGTGCGTGCACCGGAGGAGATCCCGCACTGCGCACCAGACCACCGCGAGACGGAGTCCCCTCCCGGCTCGCCGATGCCCGGGGCACGTGCCCGATGACGGACACCGCAGAGAGGACCAGCGTTGCACTCGCTTGCGCTCGCAGCCGCCGACAATGAGGGCGGCTTCACCCCGCCGACCCTCGAAGAGACCCACCTTCCGGAGATCCTGCCGTGGATGGCCGAATGGGGGACCGGCTTCGGCAAGCAGATGCTGATGATCGTGCTGTCGATCGTGCTCATCTGGTGGTTCTTCTCCGCCGCCATCCGCAAGCGGGCCCTGGTGCCCTCGCGCCTCCAGTGGCTGGCCGAGTCCGGCTACGGCTTCGTGCGCAACACGATGGGCCGCGACGTCATCGGCGAGAAGCACTTCATGACCTGGGTGCCGCTGCTCTTCGGCATCTTCTTCTTCATCCTGGTCAACAACCTCTTCGGCGCGATCCCGCTGCTGCAGCTGCCCAGCTTCTCGCACGTCGGCGCAGCCTACGCGATGGCCGGCATCGTCTGGATCCTCTGGGTCGGAGTCGGCTTCCAGAAGTACGGGCTGCGCTACGTGAAGCTCGTCGCAGTGCCCTCCGGCGTCCCGAAGCCGCTGCTGATCCTGCTGGTCCCGCTGGAGATCCTGTCGAACTTCATCATCCGCCCGGTGACGCACTCGCTGCGTCTGATGGCGGTCATGCTGGCCGGCCACGTCATCGTGATGCTGGTCGGCTCCGGCGCGGAGTTCCTCATCACCCAGCAGGAGTCGCTGGCCATGAACGCCACCGGCGTGCTGGTGCTGCTGGGCTTCATCCCGATGTACTTCCTCGAGCTGGCGATGATGATCCTGCAGGCCTTCGTCTTCACGCTGCTCACCGCCGTCTACCTGCAGGGAGCCCTCGAGGCCGAGGCCCACTGAGGCGGCGACCCCCAGACTCACGGAGGGCCTCCCTCCGGAAGCGACGCACTCCACGCGCGGCGCGGAGCGTCACCCCATCCCGCAAGCCGCCGGGGCCCGCCCCGGCGACATCACAGAAAGAGAGCACAAGGACATGGACGGAAACCTGAACATGATCGGCATGGGCCTCGCCGGCACCGGTGCGGCCATCGGCATCGGCCTGGTCTTCGCGGCCTACATCAACGGTGTGGCCCGTCAGCCCGAGGCTCAGCGCATCCTGCAGCCGATCGCCCTGCTGGGCTTCGCACTGGCCGAGGCAGTCTTCGTTCTGGCTCTGGTCTTCGCCTTCGTCCTCTGACCGGTCCCGGATGACGTCGCGTCGAGCTCCTCGCCGCGACTCTCGTGACCCTCAGGACCACAGATCAAGGAAATGGGTGAACACATGATCAGCGCAGACGTGCTCCACGCCGCCGGCGAGGCGAGCCCGCTGGTTCCCAACCCCTGGGAGATCCTCGCCACCGGCCTCGGCTTCATCGTGCTGATGATCGTCGTGGTGAAGTTCATCGTGCCGGCCTTCGAGAAGACCTACCAGCAGCGGGTCGAGGCCATCGAGGGCGGCCTGAACAAGGCGGAGGAGGCCCAGGCCGAGGCCGAGGCCATGAAGGCTCGCTATGAGCAGAGCCTGGCCGACGCGCACGCCGAGGCGAGCCGTCTCCGCGAGGAGGCCCGCGCCGAGGGCGCTCAGATCGTCGCCGAGCACAAGGAGAAGGCGGCGGCCGAGGCCGCGCGCATCACCGAGCAGGCTCAGCAGCAGATCGCCGCCGAGCGGCAGCAGGCCTTCGCGTCGCTGCGGCAGGACGTCGGCACCCTGGCCACCCAGCTGGCCGGTCGCATCGTCGGCGAGGCGCTGGACGACGACTCCCGCTCCCAGCGCGTGGTCGACCGCTTCCTGGCTGACCTCGACGCCGAGCAGACGGACCAGAGTCGGACGGAGGCTGCCCAGTAATGGCCGCGGTGACCAGCGAATCCCTGGCGGCGGTGCTGCAGGAGCAGGCCCGGGCGGTCGAGTCCGCGGACCTGACCGTGGCCGAGGAGCTCTTCGGCGCGGTGGACGTGCTCGACTCCTCCTCGGCGCTGCGACGCAGCCTGACCGACCCGGCTCGGGAGCCCGATGAGCGGGCCTCCGTGGTGCGCGGACTCTTCGGCGAGAAGGTCGCTCCGACGACGCTGGCCCTGCTCGAGGCCCTGGTCTCGAAGCGGTTCAGCCGGGACCGGGACCTCGCCGACTCCGTCGAGACTCTGGCGGTGACCGTGGTGGCGCAGCAGGCCGAGGCGGAGGGGATCGACGGGCTCGAGCAGCTGGAGACCCAGCTGCTGGCCTTCCGCCGGACGGTGGGGTCCTCGCACGAGGTGCAGCGGGCGCTGACCGAGCCGCAGGCCGGCGCGAAGGCGCTGAGGACTCTGGCGTCGCGACTCTCTCCGGATGCAAACGCCGAGGCACGGCTGCTGATCGACCGGGCCGTCGTCGCGCCGCGCGGACTGCGCCCCGAGGCGCTGGTCGAGCGGTTCACCGAGCAGGTGGCCGCACGCCAGAGCCGCTGGATCGCCCGGGTCACCGTGGCCCAGGAGCTCGACGCCGACCGCCGCGAGCGGCTGCGTGCGAGCCTCGACCGGTACTTCGGTCGGGAGCTGAAGCTCGACGTCGTCGTCGATCCCGACGTGGTCGGCGGCATCCGGGTGCAGGTCGGCGACGAGGTCGTCGATTCGACGATCTCGGCGAAGGTCGACGACCTGCAGCGGAGACTGGCAGGCTGAGCGCCGGGACCTCCGGCATCGGCTCACTCGCGCTTCGCGGCGGTCGGCCCGAGAGGTCGTCCACGCCGCCAGACGTGACACTTTGAACCATTCCGGCCGCAGCCGCGGCCATGACACAGGAGAGCAGGGACTGCAGATGGCCGACTTGACCATCAACGCCGACGACGTCCGCAATGCTTTGAACGAGTTCGCAGCGTCCTACGAGCCCGGCAGCGCCGAGCGCGTCGAAGTGGGACGCGTGATCTCCGCGGCCGACGGCATCGCCCGCGTCGAGGGACTGCCCTCGACCATGGCCAACGAACTTCTTCGCTTCGAGGACGGCACCCTGGGCCTGGCCCAGAACCTGGACACCCGGGAGATCGGCACCGTCGTCCTCGGCGACTTCGAGGGCATCGAGGAGGGCCAGGAGGTCCGCCGGACCGGAGAGGTCCTGTCCATCCCGGTGGGCGACGAGTTCCTCGGCCGCGTCGTGGACCCGGTGGGCCAGCCCATCGACGACAAGGGCGAGATCACCCCGGAGGGGCGCCGCGAGCTGGAGCTCCAGGCTCCGACGGTCGTGCAGCGCCAGTCGGTCGGGGAGCCGCTCCAGACCGGTCTGAAGGCCATCGACGCGATGATCCCGATCGGCCGCGGCCAGCGCCAGCTGATCATCGGTGACCGCCAGACCGGCAAGACTGCGATCGGCGTCGACGCGATCCTCAACCAGAAGGCGAACTGGGACTCCGGCGATCCTGACAAGCAGGTGCGCTGCATCTACGTCGCAGTCGGCCAGAAGGCCTCCACCATCGCCTCGGTCCGTCAGACCCTGGCGGATCAGGGCGCGCTGGAGTACACCACGATCGTGGCCTCCCCGGCGTCCGACCCGGCCGGCTTCAAGTACCTGGCTCCGTTCGCCGGCTCGGCGATCGGCCAGCACTGGATGTACGGCGGCAAGCACGTGCTGATCGTCTTCGACGACCTGACCAAGCAGGCCGAGGCCTACCGCTCGGTCTCGCTGCTGCTCCGCCGTCCGCCGGGACGCGAGGCCTTCCCGGGCGACGTGTTCTACCTGCACTCCCGCCTGCTGGAGCGCTGCGCCAAGCTCTCCGACGAGATGGGCGGCGGCTCGATGACCGGCCTGCCGATCGTCGAGACCAAGGCGAACGACGTCTCGGCCTACATCCCGACCAACGTCATCTCCATCACCGACGGCCAGATCTTCCTGCAGTCGGACCTCTTCAATGCCAACCAGCGGCCCGCAGTCGACGTCGGCATCTCGGTGTCCCGCGTCGGCGGCTCGGCGCAGGTCAAGGCCATGAAGAAGGTCGCCGGCACGCTGAAGCTGGACCTGGCCCAGTTCCGCGAGATGCAGGCCTTCTCGATGTTCGCCTCGGACCTCGACCCCGCCACCCGCCAGCAGCTGGTCCGCGGCGAGCGGCTCATGGAGCTGCTCAAGCAGGCCCAGTACACCCCGTACCCGGTCGAGGAGCAGGTGGCCTCCATCTGGGCCGGCGCGCAGGGCCACCTCGACGAGGTCGACACGTCCGACGTGCAGCGCTTCGAGACCGAGTGGATCGACCACCTGCGCCGGCACAGCTCGGTGCTGACCACCATCGCCGAGAGCGGCGCCTGGGGCGACGACCAGATCAACGCGCTGAACGAGGCCATGGAGGCCTTCAAGCCGACGTTCCAGTCGTCGACCGGCAAGCAGGTGTTCACCGAGCACGCCGAGCCGCTGTCCGAGGACGAGATCAACCAGGAGGAGATCGGGACTCAGCAGCGCTGAGGCCGACTCGACCTCTCGTCGCCGTCGGCGCCGTCGCCCCGCCCTGCCGGGCGGTGACGGCGCCGACGGAGCCGACCATCTCAGGGAAGGACAAGCATGGGAGCCCAGATCCGGGTCTACCGCGAGAAGATCGCATCGACGTCGTCGATGAAGAAGATCTTCAAGGCGATGGAGCTGATCGCGACCTCGCGCATCGGCAAGGCGCGCGAGCGGGTGCAGGCCTCGCTGCCGTACGCGGAGGCCATCACCCGTGCGGTGTCGGCCGTCGCCTCGCAGGACGACGTCGAGCACGTGCTCACGCAGAAGGCGGAGAACCCGCAGCGCGCCGCAGTGCTCATCATGGCCTCGGACCGCGGCCTGGCCGGCGCCTACTCGACGAACGTGCTCAAGCGCGCCGAGTCGCTCATCGCCAAGCTGCAGGGCGAGGGCAAGGAGGTCCGCCCGTACCTCTACGGCCGCAAGGCGCAGGCCTACTTCGACTTCCGCGAGCGGGAGTACGACAAGGTCTGGACCGGCAAGACCGACGCGCCGGAGGTGTACACCGCTCGGGAGATCGGCGACGCGCTGATCGACCGGTTCTCGCGCGGCACCGACGCCGGCGGCGTCGACGAGCTCTACGTGGTGCACACCGAGTTCCAGTCGATGATCAGGCAGGAGCCGGTGGTCAAGCGCCTGCTGCCGCTGGCCTTCGTCGAGCAGCAGCCGGGGTCCGGCGAGGACCCGCTGCCGCTCTACGAGTTCGAGCCCGGCCCCGAGGCGGTGCTCGACGCGCTGCTGCCGCGCTACGTGGAGTCGAGGATCTTCGCCGCGATGCTCGAGGCCGCCGCCTCCGAGCTGGCCGCCCGCCAGCGTGCGATGAAGTCGGCAGCGGACAATGCCGACGAGCTCATCCGGAAGTACACGCTGCTGCGCAACAACGCCCGCCAGGCCGAGATCACCCAGGAGCTCACCGAGCTCATCGGCGGCGCCGAGGCGCTGTCCGCCAGCTAGCGGCCGTCTCCGGAGTCGCCGGAGACCACGCAGACCACGTTCCGACATCATCCAAGATCAAGTGAAGTGAGAGAGATGACTGCCACCACGACCGAACAGGGCTCCTCCGGAGCCGTTCAGCCGGGCGCGACCGGTCGCATCGCACGTGTGATCGGTCCGGTCGTCGACGTCGAGTTCCCGTCCGACGCGATCCCGGAGCTGTACAACGCCCTGACCACCGAGATCACCACGAACGGCCAGACCCGCACGGTCACCTTCGAGACCTCGCAGCACCTGGGCGACAACCTGGTGCGCGCCATCGCCGTGCAGGCCACCGACGGCCTGGTCCGCGGCACTCCGGTGCAGGACACCGGTGCCGCGATCACCGTTCCCGTCGGCGACGGGGTCAAGGGTCACGTCTTCAACGTCCTGGGCGAGACTCTGGACATCCCGACCTCCGAGCTGGAGGTCACCGAGCACTGGCCCATCCACCGCGAGCCCCCGAACTTCGCGACGCTGGAGGGCTCGACCGAGATGCTGGAGACCGGCATCAAGGTCATCGACCTGCTGACCCCCTACATCTCCGGCGGCAAGATCGGCCTCTTCGGCGGCGCCGGCGTGGGCAAGACGGTCCTCATCCAGGAGATGATCACCCGTGTGGCCCGCAACTTCGGAGGCACCTCGGTCTTCGCCGGCGTCGGCGAGCGGACCCGCGAGGGCAACGACCTCTGGGTCGAGATGGCCGAGTCGGACGTGCTGAAGGACACCGCGCTGGTCTACGGCCAGATGGACGAGCCGCCCGGAACGCGCCTGCGCGTGGCGCTGTCGGCGCTGACCATGGCGGAGTACTTCCGCGACGTGCAGAACCAGGACGTGCTGCTCTTCATCGACAACATCTTCCGGTTCTCGCAGGCCGGCATGGAGGTCTCCACGCTGCTGGGCCGCATGCCCTCGGCGGTGGGCTACCAGCCGAACCTCGCCGACGAGATGGGCGTGCTGCAGGAGCGCATCACCTCCACCCGCGGCCACTCCATCACCTCGATGCAGGCCGTCTACGTCCCCGCCGACGACTACACCGACCCGGCGCCGGCGAACGTCTTCGCCCACCTGGACGCGACCACGGAGCTCTCCCGTGCGATCGCCTCCCGCGGTCTGTACCCCGCCGTGGACCCGCTGACGTCGACGTCGCGGATCATGGACCCGCAGTACATCGGCGACGAGCACTACCAGACCGCGACCCGCGTGAAGGCGATCCTGCAGAAGAACAAGGAGCTGCAGGACATCATCGCGATCCTCGGTGTGGACGAGCTGTCCGAGGAGGACAAGGTCACCGTCTCGCGCGCCCGTCGCATCGAGCAGTTCCTGTCGCAGAACACCTACACCGCGATCCAGTTCACCGGCATCGAGGGCTCGACCGTCCCGATCAAGGACACCATCGAGGGCTTCAACGCCATCTGCAACGGCGATCTGGATCACGTGCCGGAGCAGGCGTTCTACAACGTCGGCGGCCTCGAGGACGTCGAGCAGAAGTACGCGGAGCTCAAGAAGAACTCCTGACCACACTGCGTCGGCCCCGTCGACGACGCCTCGGCGTCGTCGACGGGGGCCCCGCCGCCCGCTTGCTGAGGAAGGAAACAGGGCATGGCTGAACTCGACGTCGAGGTCGTCGCGCACGACCACGCGGTGTGGTCCGGAGCCGCCACGGCGATCCGCGGCCGCACGACCGACGGAGACATGGGGATCCTGCCGGGCCACACTCCGGTGCTGGCGCTGCTGGACTCCGGAGAGCTGGTCATCGAGCCGGTGGACGGCGCTCCGGTGCGGGCCCAGGTCAACGGCGGGTTCTTCGTCGGTCGACTCCGACCGGGTGACCATCGTGGCCGACGACGCCCAGCTGGTCTCGGACTGATCCGCGCCGGCCGGAAGACCGGCCGGCGGCGAGGAACTCCACTCACTTCACACGCACGACGGCCCCGAGCCTCGTCTCCTGCGCGGAGACGGGCTCGGGGCCGTCGTCGTGCGCGGAGCCGCGGACCCTCAGAACAGCCGGGAGTCGGCGTCGTCGAGGCCGCGCATCTCGTCGTAGTCGAGCACCACGCACCGGATGCCGCGGTCCTCGGCCAGCGTGCGCGCCTGGGGCTTGATCTGCTGCGCGGCGAAGACGCCCTCGACGGGCGAGAGGAGCGGATCGCGGTTGAGCAGCTCCAGGTAGCGGGTGAGCTGCTCGACGCCGTCGATGTCTCCGCGGCGCTTCAGCTCCACCGCCACGTGCCCTTCGGGACCCCTGGCGAGGATGTCCACCGGGCCGATGGGAGTGGGGTGCTCGCGACGGATCAGCGCATGGCCGTGTCCGAGGCGTTCGATCTGCTCGGCGAGCAGCCGCTGCAGATCGGACTCGACGCCGTCCTTGACCAGGCCCGGGTCGGTGCCGAGCTCGTGGGAGGAGTCGTGATGGAGCGTGAAGATCGCGATGCGCAGGGTGTCGTCGCTCTTGGTCGCCTGCACCGTCCAGACCTCGGTCACCCCTGCGGAGACCTCATCGGGCTCGGGCTCGCCGACGCGCATCGTCGCCGGGGGAGACATCCAGTTCAGCGGCTTGTAGGAGCCGCCGTCGGAGTGGACCAGCACCGAGCCGTCGGCCTTGACCATCAGCAGGCGCGTCGCCTGGGCCAGGTGGGCGGTCAGCCGCCCCGTGTAGGTCACTGAGCATGTCGCAATCACCAGTCGCACAGTCCACGATCCTACCGGTTCTGGAAGAATGGCCGACATGGCGAGAGGAGCGGGGAAGCCGGGGCGCCGGCGGGGATCGAAGTGGCAGCAGGGCCACCGCCCGCTGAATCCGGGGCTGACGATGCCCGGAGGGGTCGAGGGCGGCACAGTGCGTCGTCGCGACGGCGAGTATCACGTGCGGCGGATCACAGCGTCCGGGGCGACGAAAGAATACATCTGCCCGGGGTGCCATCTGCCGATCCCGCCGGGGACTCCGCACGTCGTCGCCTGGCGGGCGGACTTCATCCTCGGCGACGAGCATGCCGTCTCCGAGCGCCGCCACTGGCACCCGCACTGCTGGCGCATCGGCTAGGACGTCCCCGGGGCGTCCTGGAGCTACCGTCGATCCTGGTGGAGGATCAGCACCTCGCGCATGACCAGCATCACCGCCGCAGCCAGCGGGATGGCCATCAGTGCGCCGAGGATCCCCAGCAGCGCGCCCCCGGCGATCACCGAGATCACCGCCACCGCAGCGGGGATGCGTACGGCCCGGGACATGATGCGCGGCGAGACGAAGTAGGCCTCGATCTGCAGATAGATGAAGTAGACGACGGCGAAGGTCAGCGCCGTCTGCCAGTCCACGGTGAGCGCGATCAGCGTGACCAGCACGCCGCCGGTGACCCCGCCGACCAGCGGGATGAAGGCCAGGATGCCGACGACGACGGCGAGCAGCGCCCCGAAGGGGACTTCGGCGAGGCGGATCGCCACGAAGGCCACCAGACCGTTGAGCACGGCCACGCAGGCCTGTCCGATGACGTACTGGCCGACGCCATCGAGGATCCGGTCGCCGAGATGCTGCAGACGGGGCCGCCGCGAGGCGGGTGCGAGCCGATAGGCCCAGGCCTTCATCGTCGGCAACGAGGCCAGGAAGTACAGGGCCAGCACCAGCACCACGAGGAGGCCGACGCCGGTGGTCAGCACGGCCGCACCGACGCCGAAGATCCCGCCGAGCGCATCGGTCACCGCCGTCGGGTCGGCGACGAAGCGGCTGAGCTCGCGGTCGACGATATCCTGCAGGCCCAGCGTCTCGTCGAGGCGGCGGAACCAGTCCGAGGACGAGATGTCGTCGATGAGCTCCGGCACCGACTGGGCGAAGGTCGACATCTGCCGGGTCGCCACGGGGATCACGGCGGCGAGGAAGCCGGCCAGCACGCCGACGAAGCCGAGCATGGTGATCGCCACGCTCATCGGCCGCGGCGGGCCGAGCCGCTCCAGTCCGCGGACGATCGGGTCGAGGCCGAGGGCGATGAACAGGGCCGCGCCGATCCAGATCAGCAGCTGGGTGTTGGACTGGCCGATGTAGAACAGCAGCAGCGCCAGGCCCACACCGACGGTGAACATGAAGCCGGTGTAGATGGGGCGTGCCAGCACGCCGGCGGTGGAATGGTGGACGGTGGCCCCGGCCCCGGCCCCGGCCCCGGCCCCGGCCGCCGCGTCGCCGCCGCCCTCGGCCTCGGCGCGTTCCGAGCCGGAGGCGGGTGCGACGACGTCCGGGGCCCCGTCGAGCCCGGGGTGCGGCGCGCTGTGCGCCTCGGTCGGAGTCTCCTCGACGACGGGGAGCCCGTGGGCGTCATAGCGCGGGCGTCGGTCGGCGGCCCGGGCGCGGGCCGCGCGCCCGGACGCGAACCGGGAGCGCAGCGGGGCCGTCAGGCGGGCGATGCGGCGTCGCCCTCGTCGCAGGGAATCCACGACACCACCCTAGCCACTGGCGCCGTCGAGGCCGAGAAGCATGGGCGGGGCGCGCCCGGAGGGTGTGCTGCGTCCGCGCGAGCGAAGCTGACCTGCAGAGATCTCCGGAGTGAAGCGAGAGTGTGACCAGATCGTTATCTCGCGATATCCTGGGGTCTCTGTTCATCTGAGACAGTCAGTCCGTGCGTGTCCGGCGCGGCCCCGTCACGGGACCGCGGAGCCGGCGCCGTAGGAGGGCGCCCCGGCGTCTCCCGACTCGTCTCCGCCCCGTCTCATCGAAGGACACACGACCTGTGCGAATCCTCTCCTCCCTGCTCTCCCTCCTCCTGGGGCTCGTCGCGCTCGGCGCGGGCATCGGTCAGCTCACCGTCTGGGCTCCCGAGGACTCCGTCGTGGCCGAGTCCGCCTCGCTGGAGGAGGCGCCGCTGACCGTGGTCACCGACGGCGTCGTCGATCCCGCGGCGGGCCGGGAGGATCTGACCGTCGACGCCGAGGGCGAGTATTCGCTGGCGCTGGCCCGCGAGGGCGACGTCGAGGCGTGGATCGGGGATGCCGCGCACAACCGCATCACCGGGCTCGAGGAGGGCGGCGAGGACGAGGCGCCGCAGATGGTCGGCGAGCACGTCGACGGCGAATCGACCGTCCCGGACCCCTCCGGCTCCGATCTCTGGGCCGCCGAGGAGCAGGCCGAGGGTCCTCTGCAGTATCGCTGGTCCGTGCCTGACGATTCGGGCGACTGGGCGCTGCTGATCTTCCGCGACGGCGAACAGGCCGCGCCGACCGACGTCGAGGTCTCGGTCGCGCAGGAGCACGACCAGACCATCCCGGTGGTGCTGATCGTGGTCGGCGCCGTGCTCATCCTGCTGGCCCTGGCGCTCTTCTACCGGGCGCTGGCCCGGGACCGCCGGCGGCGCGGCGAGGATCGCGAGGCGCGCCGGGAGGACGCCGCAGAGTCTGCCGGGGCCGCCGGGGCTGCAGGCCGTGGCGAGGAGACCGCCGCGGGCGAAGGGCTCCACGACGAGCAGCAGGAGCTCGAGACCGACCCCGAGGCGGAGCCTGAGACGCATTCCGAGACGCATCACGAGACGGAGGAGACCGCTGTGCCGGTTGCCGAGGAGCAGACCGAGGACCAGACCGAGGACCAGGCCGGAGACAGTCCCGGCGAGGATTCGGAGGAGGACGCCGACGGCCACGGCCGTCGTACGTGGTGGACCCGGCGGCCGGCGGTGGGCACGCTCGCCGCGGTCGCCGTCGCCCTCGCTCCGGCGGTGCCGGGCGCCGACGGCGTCCTCGCCGCGAGCTCCGCGGAGCCGAGCGGCTCATCGAGCGCCTCGGCCGAGTCCGCGGAGTCCGGCGAGGAGGAGCCCGCAGCGTCCGAGGGAGAGTACTCGGTGCTGCTGCACAGCCAGCTCGAGCGCATCCTCGGCGAGATCTCCGAGGCCGCGGCGGCCGGCGACGAGGCAGGCGACCCCGAGCAGCTGATGACGCGCTTCGGGGGCAACGCCTACGACATGCGCAAGCTGACCTATCGGAATCAGGAGATCGACGATTCCGAGCCGGCGCCGGAGCCGATCGGCACCGAGATCCTCGCCGCGGCGGTGACCTCCTCGAGCGAGTTCCCGCGGCAGGCGGTGGCCATCACCACCTCCGAGGACTCCGAGACCAACCAGGTGCTGGCGCTGGAGCAGCACACGGCGCGCAGCAACTACAAGGTGCGCCAGGCGGTGACGATGATGCCCGGCGCCGAGTTCCCGGCCATCGGCGTCGAGGAGGGCGGGGTGTCGCCGATCGGCCCCGACGAGGACGCCGCGGCCTTCTCGCCCGAGCATTCGCTGATCCACACCGCGGTCTACCTCAACAACGAGGAGTACTACTTCGGCAACTATGTCGCCGACAACGCGTACATCGAGGACCTGCACGCCTACGAGGAGGAGGTCGCCGAGAACGCCGAGGACGTGGAGGTCGACTACACCCGACCGCTGGTGTCGGACCTGACTGCCCTGCGTCTGCCGGACGGCTCCGCGATCGCGGTGGGCAGCTTCGACTCGACCATGCAGCTCCGTCCCGAGGAGGGGGCCGAGGTGAACTTCGACTCCCCGGTGGCCGCCGACATCGCCGGCACCAGCTCCACCGACGCCGATGCCGACGTGATCAGCCGCGAGGGGATGATCCTGCACATCCCCGCGGACGAGGAGCAGGATATGTCTGTGTTGGGCGTGGATACTATCGTGAGTGATGTGACCATCCACGACTGAGGCGCACGGCGCCCGGTCGGCCGGATTCCCGCAGAGCAGGATCCCAGCAGAGACGACCAGCAGCACAGGAGAGTGCCCCGTGACCCAGCCCGGACCCGAGGACCCGCGTTCCGCAGACCCGCGCGCCGGCGCCGCGCCCGCCGGCGGCGCCGATGAACCGCGCGGAGTCGATTCGCGCGGCGCCGTCGACCTCTCGTCGTTGGCCGGCGGCCAGCAGGGCCAGCAGAGTCGAGCGAGCCGGCCGGCGCCGCAGGCGGCGCAGCAGCCGGCCGCCTCCGGCGGCGGTCAGGGCGCCGACAGCTGGGTGATCGCCGTGCAGGCCCAGCAGCTGCAGCAGGTCGTGCAGCTCTCGTCGCAGGCACCGGTGATCGTGCTGATCCACGGTGCCGACGACGCCTCCGAACAGATGCGCACCCGGCTTGAGGACGCGGTCGACGCCCAGCAGGGGCGCGTGCTGATGGCCGAGATCGACGCTTCCAGCCCGGAGATCGCCCAGGCTCAGGGCGCCGACCAGGTGCCGGTGGCCACTGCCTTCCTCGGCGGTCGTCCCGTCGGCGAGTTCGACTCCTCGGTGCCGGCCGAGCAGCTGGATCAGCTGGTTCCGCAGCTGGTCCAGGCCGCGACGCAGAACGGCATGACCGAGGTGCTGCCGCCGCAGTCCGCTCGAGCCGCAGGCGGCACCGAGGCGGAGCCGGAGCTGCCGCCGGAGCATCAGAAGGCCCATGACGCCCTCGAAGCCGGGGACCTGGACGACGCGATCGCCGCCTACGAGGAGGCGCTTCGGCAGAAGCCCGCCGACGAGGACGCCACGCTCGGCCTGGCCCGGGTGAAGCTCATGAAGCGCACCCAGGACGTCGACGTCGAGCAGGTCCGCCGCGCGGCCGCCGACGCGCCGGACGACGTCGACGCCCAGACGACCGTGGCCGACGTCGACGTGCTGGGCGGCCATGTGGAGGACGCCTTCGCCCGACTCGTGCGCTTCATCCAGCAGCACCCCGGCGAGGACCGGGAGACGGCCCGGGCGCATCTGGTCGAGCTGTACTCGATCGTCGGCGACTCCGACCCGCGGGTGAACAAGTCGCGGCAGCAGCTCGCCCGCGCGCTGTTCTGAGGGGCGGGACGAGCGGACACCGGTGAGGCGCCGATCCGGCGGGATCATCCCTGCGACGGATGGCATGCTCGTTCGCATGGCCTAGTCTGCCGGACATGATGAGCATGCCACCGTCCGGCTCGTCGGCGACGTCGACCGCCGCGGGCCCTCAGCACTCCGCCGCACCGGCACCCTCCGATCTGTCCGGCGGAGCGACCGGCGAGACGCCGGCGCTCACCCTGAACGGGCTGACCAAACGCTTCGGCGACACGCTCGCCGTCGACGCGCTGGACATGGCCGTGCCGCGCGGCTCGTTCTACGGCTTCGTGGGCCCCAACGGTGCGGGCAAGACGACCACGCTGTCGATGGCCACCGGTCTGCTGCGGCCCGACTCCGGGTATGCCGCCGTCGGCGACGTCGACGTCTGGGCTTCCCCGCAGCGGGCCAAGCAGGCCATGGGCGTGCTCGCCGACGGCGTGCTGCTGTTCACCAAGCTCACCGGCCGGCAGCTGGTCACCTACTCCGGGCTGCTGCGCGGGATGGACCGCGCCACCGTCTCCGAACGCACCGAGGACCTGCTGCAGGTGCTCGGGCTCGCCGACGCCGCCGGCAAGCTCGTCGCCGACTACTCGGCCGGCATGACGAAGAAGATCGGCCTGGCCTCGGCGATGATCCACGCCCCGCAGCTGCTGGTGCTCGACGAGCCCTTCGAGGCCGTCGACCCGGTCTCGGCTCGGACCATCCGCGGACTGCTGGACAGCTACGTCGCCTCCGGCGGCACAGTCATCCTCTCCTCGCATGTGATGGACCTGGTCCAGCGGATGTGCAGCCATGTCGGGATCATCGCCGACGGGCGGCTGCTCGACGCCGGCACCACCGACGAGGTCCGCGGCGAGGCTGATCTGGAGAGCCGCTTCGTCGAACTCGTCGGCGCCGAAGGCGGGGGAGAGGAGCTCTCGTGGCTGCGCCTGTGACCCCGTCCGAGGCCGCTCCGAGGGTTCCGACGGTTCCGACGGGACCGACGAGGCCGCCGAGCATGATCGCCACCATCCTGCGGCTGAAGCTGCGGCTGCTGGGCAACGGCATGATGCGCTCGACCTGGCAGATCGTCGGCACGATCTTCGCGCTGCTCTACGGACTGGGCGTGGTGGGCATGATCGCGGGGGGCCTGGGGTTCGCCGGCGGTCAGGAGGTCCCCGTCGACACCCGGGCGACGGTCTCCGTGCTGCTCGGCGCCGGAGCGACGCTGATCTGGGTGCTGGTGCCGCTCTTCCTCACCGGTGGCGACAGCGTGATCGATCCGCGTCAGCTGATCCCCTAGGCATCGGCCGGAGGCAGCTCGTCCTCGCACTGGTGCTCTGCGGGCTGGTCTCCATCTCCACCGTGCTCACCCTGCTCTGGCAGGCCGGCCACATCCTGTACTGGCGCGCCGATCCGGGGGCGATGCTCGCCGCGCTGGTCATGGCCCCGGTGCTGCTGGGCATGCTCAGCCTGCTCAGCCAGGCCGCGACGACCGCGGCCAGCGCCTGGTTCTCCGGACGCCGCGCGCGCGACCTGTTCGCGGTGCTCGGCGTGGGCCTCGCGGTGATGATCTGGCCGATCACCACTGCCGTGCAGAACTCCTTCGACACGCTGGCCGACGCGCTGCCGACGATCACCACAGTGCTGGCGGCCACGCCGCTGGGCGCGGCCGCCGCGGTGCCTGCCGACGTCGCCGCCGGCGACTGGGCCGCCGTCGGCCTGCGGCTGGTGATCGTGGTCGCCACGATGGCCGTCGCGCTACTCGTCATCCGGGCGGGGCTGGTGCGGATCACCGAGCGCCCCCGTCCTCCGGCGGCCTCGCGCTCCGCAGGCCGGCGTGGGCTCGGGGTGCTGGGCCTGGTCCCGGACCGGCCCTGGGCGGCCGTCGCGGCGCGGGCGCTGATCTACTGGATGCGCGATCCGCGCTACGGCGGCTCGCTGATCGTGCTGCCCGGCCTGGTGGCCGTCGCGGTGATGCTGCATCTGCAGAGCCAGGCCGACTGGACGCTCTACGGACTGGGTCTGCTCGTCGCGTTCATGCTGGGCTTCGGGATCTCGGCCGACGTCTCCTACGACCATTCGGCCTTCAGCCTGCACGTCACCGCCGGAGTGCGGGGGATCGACGATCGGCTGGGCCGGGCGCTCGCGCTGCTGGCCTTCGCGGTGCCCGCGACGCTGATCGCCGCCATCGTGCCCGCGGCCCTGGTCGGCGACGCGACGGCGGTGGTGCTGACCACCGCGGTCAGTCTGGGACTGCTCCTCGCCTCCACAGGGATCTCCAGCCTGGTCTCGGCGCGCTTCACCTATCCGGTGCCGCGGCCCGGCGACAGCCCGTTCAAGCAGCCGCCCGGGGCCGCGGGGCGCACCATGATGGTGCAGCTCGGCTCCATGGTGGTCATGGCGGCCACGATGCTTCCCGAGCTCGTGCTCTGGATCGTCTGGATGTTCGCCGAGCTCGACTGGCTGGTGCCGGTGCTCCTCGCCGTGACGCTGCTCAAGGGCCTCGGGCTGCTCATCCTGGGCATCCGGCTCGGCGCCCGCGTCTATGACCGGCACCAGCCCGAGCTCTTCCAGCAGGTCAGCGACTGACGGCGAGTCGGCCGCAGCCGGCGTGGACGGTGCGACGGCCGACGCCGGCTCGGGCGAGTCGTGGGAGCGGGAGCGCAGGAACAGCGTCGCCGCGGGCGCTGTTGGCCCGGACGGACGTCGCCGTCCGGTGAGGTCCGCCGTCGTCTCCTGCACGAGAGGAATACCCCCATGCGCCGTGTCACCGTCCCCGATTCCGCCGGACTCGACCGTCTCGTCGTCGAGGACGTCGTCGATCCGGGAGAGCCCGGACCCGGCGAGATCCGCGTGCGCGTGCACGCCAGCTCGTTGAACTTCCACGACTACGCGATCGTCGCCGGCTTGATGCCCACTGCCTCCGGACGCGTGCCGATGGCCGACGGCGCCGGCGAGGTCGAGGCCGTCGGAGCCGGCGTCGAGGCGTTCGTCGTCGGCGACGCCGTGGTCTCGACCTTCTTCACCACCTGGCTCGACGGGCCGCCGACCACAGGAGAGTTCTCCCAAGTGCCCGGCGACGGGATCGACGGCTTCGGCCAGCAGATCGTGGTCCGGCCGGCGACCTCCTTCACCCGTGCGCCGGCCGGCTGGAGCCATGCTGAGGCCGCGACGCTGCCCACGGCAGGGGTCACCGCCTGGCGCTCGCTGGTGGCCGACGGCGGGCTCAGTGCCGGCCAGTCGGTGCTGGTGCTGGGCACCGGCGGCGTGTCGATCATCGCGCTGCAGATCGCTCGCGCCATGGGCGCCGAGGTCATCGCCACCACCTCCTCGGAGGCGAAGCGGCGTCGGCTCGAGGAGCTCGGCGCCGGGGCGACCATCGACCGGACCGAGCACCCCGAGTGGGGGCGCCGAGTCCGCGAGCTCACCGACGGCCGCGGCGTCGACCACGTCGTCGAGGTCGGCGGCGCCGGGACGCTGCCGCAGTCGCTGCAGGCCGTCGCCGTCGGCGGCGACATCTGGCAGATCGGCGTGCTCACCGGGGTGACCGGCGAGGTGCCCACCGGTGCGCTGCTGGGCCGGCAGGCCACGCTGCACGGAGTCGCCGTCGGCAGCCGGGCGCATCAGCAGCAGCTGGTCCGGGCGCTGGAGACCACCGGCATCCGTCCGCTGATCGACAGCAGCTTCGAGCTGGCGCAGATGGCTGAGGCCTTCCGGCACCAGGAGTCTGGACGCCACGTCGGCAAGATCGTCCTGGAGCACTGAGACCGGTGAGGCTGGTGAGACCGGGACCGGAGGTCTGCGTCCGCACCGGATCTCGCCGAGTCGCCGCGGGCCGGTAGAATGGGGGACATGATGGTTCATGCGCACAGCCACTCCGCCGCCGAGGTCTCCGGCCAGGAGGACCTCGACGTCCGTCTGCACACCGCCGACCCGGACGCCGCGCCGTCCTCCGGCGGCGCCGCCACGATCGAGCGGGAGCAGCAGGAGCAGCAGGCCGAGCCCGGCGACCACGAGCGGTTCTCCCACTACGTGAAGAAGGACCGCATCATGGAGTCCGCGCTGGAGGGCGACGCCGTCGTCGCCCTCTGCGGCAAGGTCTGGGTGCCCTCCCGCGACCCGCAGCGATTCCCGGTCTGCCCCGAGTGCAAGGAGATCTACGAGGAGCTGCAGGGCGGCGACGACGACTCCGACTCCGGATCCGGAAAATCCGGCGGCGGATTCTTCGGCTTCGGCCGCAACAAGTAGTCCGACGTTTCGCCCGGCACCCGCCGGACGGCCCAGCGGTCGTCCGGCGGGTGCCGTGTGCGCGGGCGCCACGCCCGCTCCGCCGACGGCAGATCCACCATCCCCGACCTTCCAAGGGTGCTTGCACAGCTGTGACTGATTCCTCGGGCGTTCAGACGGAGTCGCTCTTCGACGTCGGCAGCGACGTCGGCTCGTCGATGCCGCCGGTCTATCCTCACCGGGCGGCGCGCGGCACGGCGCCGAAGCTGCGCCAATGGCAGCAGGAGGCGCTGGACCTCTACATCGAGCGACGGCCGCGGGACTTCATGGCCGTCGCGACCCCGGGAGCCGGCAAGACGACCTTCGCGCTGCGGGTGGCGAAGCTGCTGGTCGACTCCGGCGAGATCAACCGGCTGACCGTCGTCGCCCCCACCGAGCATCTGAAGCATCAGTGGGCCGACGCCGCCTCGCGCCTGGGGCTGGCGATCGACCCGAACTTCAAAAACTCCGATGGCCGCCACGGCCGCCAGTTCCTCGGCGTCGCGGTGACCTATGCGCAGGTGGCCAACAAGCCGGCGCTGCACCGCAACAAGACCGACGCCGGCCGCACGCTGGTGATCCTCGACGAGATCCATCACGCCGGCGACGCGCTGTCCTGGGGCGACGGCATCCGTGAGGCCTTCGAACCCGCGGCGAGGAGGCTGGCGCTGACCGGCACGCCGTTCCGCTCGGACACGGCGCCGATCCCGTTCGTCGACTACGTCGAGGACGCCGACGGAGTGCGCCGCTCGAAGGCCGACTATTCCTACGGCTACGGCCCGGCGCTGCAGGACAAGGTCGTGCGCCCGGTGGTCTTCATGGCCTATTCGGGGACGATGCGCTGGCGCACCTCCGAGGGCGAGGAGATGGAGGCCCAGCTGGGGGAGGCCGCCACCAAGGACATCACCCAGCAGGCGTGGCGCACCGCGCTGAACCCCGAGGGCGAGTGGATCCCACAGGTGCTGGCCGCCGCGCACCAGCGGCTGCTGAAGGTCCGCGACCGCGTCGAGGACGCCGGCGGGCTGGTCATCGCCACGGATCACGAGCACGCTCGGGCCTACGCCGCCCAGCTGGACAAGCTGACCGGCCAGAAGACCACGGTGGTGCTCTCCGACGACGACGAAGCCTCCGAGCGCATCGAGGAGTTCACCGCCGACGGCTCGAAGCTCTGGATGGTCGCCGTCCGGATGGTCTCCGAGGGCGTCGACGTGCCGCGGCTCTGCGTGGGGGTCTACGCGACCTCGACGTCCACGCCGCTGTTCTTCGCCCAGGCGGTCGGGCGTTTCGTGCGTCGGCGCAACGCCAGCGAAGTCGCCAGCGTCTTCCTGCCCTCGGTGCCGACCCTGACGGATCTGGCCAATGAGCTGGAGGCCGAGCGCGACCATGCCCTCGACGTCCCCGAGTCGGCGCAGAAGACCGATGAGGAGGAGGGGCTGGACGACGATCTGCTCGAGGAGGCGGAGAAGGAGGAGAAGGCCTCCGACGAGCTGGCCCGCGGCTCCTTCGCCGCGCTGGACTCCAACGCCTCCTTCGACCGCGTGCTCTTCGACGGCGACGAGTTCGGTCTCGGCGGAGAGGTCGGCTCGGACGAGGAACGCGACTTCCTCGGCATCCCGGGGCTGCTCGAGCCCGAACAGGTCTCCACGCTGCTGCGCCAGCATCAGGCCGAGCAGATCAAGCGGCGCCCGCAGGATGCGCAGGATCGGGCGGCCGACGTCGTCGACCACCGACAGCTGAAGAAGCTGCGCGGCCAGCTGAACAAGTCGGTCTCGGCGTACGCCGGGAAGACCGGCATGCACCAGGGCACGATCCACAACAAGCTGCGCGAGGCCTGCGGCGGCCCGCAGGTGGGCCAGGCGACCCAGACGCAGCTGGAGGAGCGGCTGAAGAAGCTGCAGAACTGGTTCGTCGGACGGAAGTGAGCTCAGCCGGGTCGGGCCCGGCGACAGCTCAGCCGCGGGCCGACGCCCCGGCCGGCCGGCCCTGCGGCTCGGGCGCTCTCCGGTCGGCGATCAGGGCGCGGACTGCGGGCACGAGTGCCGCCAGCGCGATCACCAGCAGCAGGTGCACCGCCGAGTTCTCGCCGCCGTGCTGGATCCACCCCTGCCAGCCGCCGGCGAGGTCCACCGGGGCGGGCATCTGCGAGGCGTCGGTCGTGATCGTGAAGGACCAGAGGCACAGGGCGGTGCCGACGACGAGGAAGCCGCCGAGCAGCCCCAGGCGCACGCCCGGAGCCCGACGGCGCGGGAGCGCGGCGACGAAACCGTAGACGGCGGCGCCGACCGCGGCGATGCCCAGCAGCGGGAGTCCCGGTGTGCGCGTCCCCGTGACCGAGATGACCTCGTTGGTCGCGCTCATGGTGATGCCGAGCTCGGCCGCCATGACCTGGACGCCGAGCAGGCCCGTCGCCAGGACGTGGACCACGGCCAGCACGCCCCCTCCGAGCGCTGCGAGCCCCGCCGTCGCCGGGGATGTCCTCTGTCGCTTTCGTTCCACAGTTCCTCCGTGCTCGTCGGCTCTCGCCGGTGCTCAGAGCTCGTCGAGCCGGACGACCTCGATGTCGGCCTCGGCGAACTCCTCATAGGTCTCGGCCACTGCCGCGGCGTCGACGCCGGCGGTGAGCTCGCGGATCACCCGCACCTGATAGCCGTTCTCCACCGCGTCCAGCGCGGTGGCGCGCACGCAGTGGTCGGTGGCCAGCCCGACCACGGTGACCGCGTCGATCTCCCGCTCGGCCAGCCAGGCGTGCAGATCCTCGGCGTCGGCGGCGACGGCGTCGGCGGCGCCGACCTTGGTGCCCTTCTCGCCTTCGAGCGTGCCGACCTTCTCCGGATCGCCGACCAGGCCCTCGAAGCCCGAATAGCCGTCGCTGTAGAGCCCCTTGAGGAAGGGTTGGTCGACGTGGTCGGTGTCCAGGTCGTCGTGGAGCTCGGCCCCGTGGGTGCCGGCCACGCAGTGCACCGGCCAGGAGGTCCGGAAATCTGGATCGTCGGAGAAGTGCGATCCGGGGTCGATGTGCCAGTCCTGCGTGGTGACCACGGCCTCGTACTGGGCGTGGGCGTCCTCCAGATGCTCGCTGATCTCGCCGGCGACGCGCGCGCCGCCTTCGACGGCGAGCGCGCCGCCTTCGCAGAAGTCATGCTGGACGTCGACGATGATCAGGGCCTCGGCCATGATGATCCTCCTTGTCGGCGGGCTGTCCCTTCCACGCTACTGCACGTGCCGCGCAGCCGGACACCGGCTGGCGGGGGAGTCAGAAGCGGTCGCGCACAGCGTCCTGCGTCGGACCCCGCCGATGGCGCTCGGCTCGGTCGAAGTCCTCGGTGACCAGGGTCATATTGGCCATGGCGCCGGCCATGGTGCCGGTGCTCATCGCCGTGGGGACGTTGGCCATCGGCTGGGCGACGTTGCCGGCGGCGAAGATCCGCCCATGGCTGGTCCTGCCTCCCTGGTCGACCGCCAGGAAGCGGCCTACGGGGGTGTCGGCGCGTTCCAGGTCGAGAGCGTCGAGGAAGCCGTCGTGCGGGATCAGCTCGCCGGCGGTGAACAGTGCGTCGAGGGCCACCTGCCTCCCGTCGGCCAGCTCCACGTGGTGCAGGCGCTCGCCGTCGCCGACGACCTCGACCACCGCGGACGGCTCGACGACGACGTCACGGACGGCGAGCCGGTCGAGGGTCTGCTGCTCGAGGGGCTCGGCCGCGGCGCTGAAGAACGTCAGTCGGTCGCTCCACTGGCGGATCAGCTCGGCCTGGTGCAGGCTCATCGGGCCGGCGGCCAGCACTCCCAGTCGGGCGTCGCCGACCTCCCAGCCGTGGCAGTACGGACAGTGCAGCACAGCGGTGCCCCAGTGCTCGGCGAGACCGGGGATCTCCGGCAGTCGGTCGCTCACTCCGGTGGCCACGACGACGGCGCGCGCCCGGCGGACGACGCCGGTCGTGTCGGTCACGTGCAGCGGCCGCGGGGCCGCGGCGTCCGGGGAATCGTCGGCCGCCGGGGCCGACTCGACGACCTCCACCGCGCCGGCCTCGGCGAAGGAGACGCCGTACGCGGCCGCTTCGGCCCGTCCGCGGCCCAGCAGATCGGCCGGGTCGAGGCCCTCGTGGCCGAGGACGGCATGCATGCCGGCGGCGAAGCGATTGCGCGGGGCACCGGTGTCCAGCACGAGGGTGTCGCGCCGGGCGCGGCCCAGAGCGACGGCCGCGGAGAGACCGGCCGCGCCGCCGCCGAGGACGATGACGTCATGGAGCCGTGAGGGGGCGACCGCATCGTGGTCGGCGGATGTGTGGGGCGTGGGGACGGCGGAGGATGCGGGGGATGAGGTGTTCATGGCTTCATCCTCCTCCTGCGACTCGATCTCAGAAATGCATCTTGCCGGATCGGCAAGAATCTCCCATGCTGGGAGGAGCGACGCCGGCTCCGGCGCGCGAGGCAGGCTTCGAGGCAGGGTTCGAAGCAGCGATCGAGACAGGAGGACGGATGGACGCGCTCTCTCAGGTCGGGCTGCGGCTGCGCGCCGCGCGCACCGGGCGGGGCTGGACCCTGGACCGCCTGGCCCGGTCCGCCGGCGTCTCGGCGAGCACGATCTCGCGGCTGGAGTCCGGCAAACGCCAGGCCAGTCTGGAGCTGCTGCTGCCGCTGACGCGGAGCCTGGGGATCGCCGTCGACGATCTTCTCGCCGTCGAGCCGGGCGACCCGCGCGTGCGTCGTGACGGCTGGCGGCAGGAGGAGATGCACGTCCAGCCGCTCTCGCCGGAGACCGCGCCCGTGCAGACGATGAAGCTGACCTATGCCCCGCGTCCGCCGCTCCCCGCCGAGGAGCTCCACAGCCACCCCGGCCACGACTGGTGCTATGTGATCTCGGGTCGGCTGCGTCTGCAGCTGGGGGAGCAGGAGATCATGCTGCATCCGGGAGAGGCCGCGGAGTTCGACACCGTCACTCCGCACGCGTTCAGTGCTCCCGGCCCGGAGTCGGCCGAGGTGATCGGCATCTTCAACGAGTCCGGCGAGCACTTCCGCACCCGCGTCTCGTCCTCACCATGACGCGATGACTCCGCGGAACGGGTGGGAATGCGTCGGCTTTCCCGCGCTTTCCACGGAGTCATCGCAACGGGGGCCTCAGTCGAAGACGGTCGGCAGCACCGGCTCCCCGTCCTGCAGCCGATGCGCGGCCGTGGGCAGCTCGGCCACCGAGGCGCGATGGCGCTCGCGGGCGGCTTCGACGCCGGACGCGCCGGTGTGCTCGGCGCGGATCTCACCGTCGACGACCAGCGGGACCATCAGCTCCCGCGCTCGGCGTCCCTCGGGGTCGGGGGCGCCGCCGACCCCGATCAGCTCGGTGGTGGCGGAGCCGTCGGCCCCATAGGTGCGCAGCGGGTGCTTGACTCCGCCGACGCTGCGCTTGCCCACCGCGGTCTTGGCCACGGGCACGGCGGCGCCGTCGGCGTCGGTGCGTTCGACGAGCTTGTAGACCATCGAGGCGGTCGGCGCCCCGGAGCCGGTCACCAGCTGGGTGCCCACGCCGTAGGAGTCCACCGGCGCGGACTGCAGTCGGGCGATGGCGTATTCGTCCAGGTCGGAGGTGACGATGATCCGGGTGGAGGTGTTCCCCAGCTCGTCGAGCAGCCGGCGGACCTCGTGGGCCTGTTCGACCAGATCGCCGGAGTCCAGCCGGACGGCGCCGAGCTCGGCGCCGGCGGCCTCGACCGCGCGCCGGACGCCTGCCGCGACGTCGTAGGTGTCGACGAGCAGCGAGGTCGACGGGCCGAAGGCCTCGACCTGCGTGGCGAAGGCCTCCTGCTCGGAGTCGTGCAGGAGGGTGAAGGCGTGGGCCGCGGTGCCCAGCGTGGCCACGTCCCAGCGGCGGCCGGCCTCCAGGTTCGAGGTGCCGGAGAAGCCGACGATCATCGCCGCCCGCGCCGCGGCGGTCGCACTGGCCTCCTGGGTCCGGCGCGAGCCCATCTCGACGCAGGGGCGGTCGCCGGCGGCCAGCGTCATCCGGGAGGCCGCCGAGGCGACGGCGGAGTCGTGGTTGAGCACCGAGAGCAGATAGGTCTCCAGCAGCGTGGCCTCGGCGAAGCTGGACTCGACGCGCAGCACGGGGGAGTGGGGCAGGTAGACCTCGCCCTCGGCGTAGCCGGTGATCGTGCCGGAAAAGCGGTAGTCGCGCAGGAACTCCAGCGTCGGCGCGTCGACGATGCCCCGGTCGTCGAGCCAGCCCAGCTGCTCCTCGGTGAAGCGGAAGCGGGCGAGCCCTTCGAGCAGCCGGCCGGTGCCGGCGACCACACCGTAGCGGCGCCCGGCCGGCAGGCTGCGGGCGAAGACCTCGAAGACGCAGCGTCGATGCGCGGCCCCGGACCGCAGGGCGGCCTGGACCATGGTCAGCTCGTACTGGTCGGTGCGCAGCGCGGTGGAGTCGCCGGGCCCGGCGGTCGCGGCCTCGGATGTCTGTGTCACGGTCACCAGCGTAGAATATCGGCCATGAGCTCCACTGCAGGGTCGACGCTCGCCCGCGGAGAGACCGACCTCGAGGAGGAGTCCTCGGTCCGGGCCGCGGCGCAGCGTCCGTATCACGTCGTCGTCTGGAACGACCCGGTGAATCTGATGTCCTACGTCAGCTGGGTCTTCCGCACCTATTTCGGCCACTCGTCCTCTCGCGCCCACGAGCTGATGATGCAGGTCCATGAGAAGGGCCGCGCCGTCGTCGCCACCGGAAGCCGTGAGCAGGCTGAGCGCGATGTGACCGCCATGCACCACTACGGCCTGCAGGCCACCCTCGAGGAGAGCTGAGCGACGTGGCCACTGCCTTCCGTCCCACCACCCGCGGCTGCCGCGCCGAGCTGGAGCAGCACGAGCGCCGGCTCCTCAGCCGTCTCTGCGGCGATGTCGTGACGATCCTCGAGGGGCGCACCCGGAACGTCTCCGACGACGCCGACGTCTCTGACGACGCGCCGGCGAGCGAGCCGATCGAGGCGCCCGCCGACGCATCCGCCGACGCATCCGCCGACGCATCCGCCGACGCGCCCGCCGACATCGGCATGGACGACTCGGTCTTCGCGCATTTCAGCGCCGAGCTGGCCGGCCTCGACGGCGACGACTCGCTCTCCGCGCCCGAGGACCCGGTGCTGCGCCGGCTGCTGCCCGACGCCTCGACCGACGCCGAGGAGGCCGGCCGCTTCCGCCGGCTCAGCGAGTCCTCGCTGCGCGCTGCGAAGATCGCCGATCTGCGCACCGCCCGGATGCTGCTCGAGTCCTCGCCGGTGCAGGTCACCGACGAGCAGGCGCCGATGCTCGGTCGGGCGCTGAACGACGTGCGGCTGACCTTGTCCGCCCGGCTCGGCGTCGAGGACGAATCCGACGCCGAGGCGGTCCAGCAGCGCGCGGTGCGCGGCGGCGGCAGCGACGAGGAGACGTTCATGGCCGAGGTCTACACCTTCGTCACCTGGCTGCAGGAGACGCTGTTCTCGGCGATGCTCGAGGCGCTGCCCGACGATGGCGGGGACGGCGACGCCGAGGGTGGAGCCGCGGACGGCCGACGGGCATGAGGGTCGGCGGCCACGATCGCGGCCGTCAGGCCCCCATCGGGATCTTCGACTCCGGCGTCGGCGGCCTGACGGTCGCCCGCGCCGTGCTCGACCAGCTGCCCGACGAGCGGCTGATCTACATCGGCGACACGGCCCACGGTCCCTACGGGCCGCTGCCCATCGCCCGGGTCCGCGCCCATGCGGTGGGCGTGATGGACGAACTCGTCGACGCCGGGGTCAAGGCCCTGGTCATCGCCTGCAACTCGGCCTCGGCGGCGGTGCTGCGCGACGCGCGGGAACGCTACACCGCGCGGTACGGGATCCCCGTGGTCGAAGTCATCCAGCCGGCGGCGCGACGCGCGGCCGCGGCGACCCGCAGCGGCAGCATCGGCGTCATCGGCACCTCTGCGACGATCGGCTCGCGCGCCTATGAGGACGCCTTCGCCGCGGCGCCGCACCTGCAGGTGCACGGTGCGGCCTGTCCGCGGTTCGTGGAGTTCGTCGAGCGCGGCATCACCGCCTCCGACGAGCTGATCGCGCTGGCCGAGGAGTACCTGGCCCCGCTGCAGGCGGCCGCCGTCGACACCTTGGTGCTGGGATGCACTCACTACCCGCTGCTGACCGGCGTGGTCTCCTACGTCATGGGCGAGAAGGTCACGCTGGTCTCCTCGGCGGAGGAGACGGCCAAGGACCTCTTCGTGGCGCTGACCCGCCACGGACTGCTCAATCCCGGCGACACGCCCGACGCGGGCGAGCACAGCTTCCTCTCCACCGGCGACGCCGAAGCCTTCCAGCAGCTCGCTCGACGGTTCCTGGGGCCCGAGGTGGCCTCCGTGCGCCGCATCGACCATGTCACCGAGACCTATCCCACCGGTGTGATCCGGAGGATCACCCCGGATATGCTGGCGGCAGCGAGAGGATCGTCGGGGGACGCCGTCTCCGCCGGGGCCGCCGGACAGTCGGCCGACCCGGCGGCGGGTGCGCGTCCCGCCGGCGGAGACGTCGACCGAGGGCTGGGCAGCACATGGAACTGACGATCATCGGATGCAGCGGGTCGTTCCCCGGGCCGGAGTCCCCGGCGTCCTGCTATCTGCTCAGCGCCGAGCACGAGGGCCGCACCTGGCGGATCATCCTGGACCTGGGCAACGGAGCGCTGGGGAAGCTGCAGCAGCACATGGCGCTCGAGGATCTCGACGCAGTCTGCCTGACGCATCTGCACCCGGATCACTTCATGGATCTCTGCGGGCTGCACGTGGCCATCCGCTGGCGCCCCGGTGGCTGGCCCGGCAAGCATGTCCCGGTCTACGGGCCCACCGGCACCGACGAGCGCATCGCCAGCGCCTACGGGCTGGAGACCGACCCGGGGATGCACCCGGACTTCGACTTCCGCGACTGGCGGTCGCGCACCCCGGAGACGGTCGGTCCCTTCACCATCACCCCGGTGCCGGTGCGCCATCCCATCGAGGAGGCCTACGCGCTGCGCGTGGAGGTCGCCGAGGGGGCCGGCGGCGAGGTCCGCACGCTGACCTACTCGGGCGACACCGACGCCTGCGAGGGGCTGATCGAGGCCTCCCGCGGCGCCGACGTGCTGCTCTGCGAGGCCGCCTTCGAGGACGGCCGCGACGACCATCTCGAGGGCGTGCACCTCAATGGACGCCGCGCCGGGCTGACCGGCGCCGAGGCCGGCGTCGGGCGCATGCTGCTGACCCACATCCCGGTCTGGACCTCCCAGCGGACCCTGCTGGACAAGGCCCGCGAAGTCTACGACGGCGAGCTCGCCGTGGCCGTGGCCGGCGTGACCTACCAGGTCGAGCCGGCCCCGCCGCGACGAACCGTCGCCGATGCCTGACCACGGGCCCCTGAGCCCCACTGAGCCCCCCGAACTCCCGAGAGGACTGTGAGAACACGCGTGACTGAAAACCATCTGCGCAGCGACGGACGCACCCCTGACCAGCTCCGCGAGGTGCGCATCACCCGCGGCTGGTCGACCCACGCCGAGGGCTCGGTGCTCATCGAGTTCGGCGAGACCCGGGTGCTGTGCACGGCGTCGTTCGAGGAGACGGTGCCGCGCTGGCTCAAGGGCCGCGGCAGCGGCTGGGTCACCGCCGAATACGCCATGCTGCCCCGGGCGACCGGCAGCCGCTCGCCGCGCGAGTCGGTCAAGGGCAAGATCGGCGGGCGCACGCACGAGATCTCCCGACTCGTGGGCCGCGCGCTGCGCGCCGCCGTCGACACCGAGGCTCTCGGGGAGAACATGATCACGCTGGACTGCGACGTGCTGCAGGCCGATGGAGGCACCCGCACCGCGGCGATCACCGGCGCCTACGTGGCGCTGGCCGACGCGATCGAGTGGGCTCGCCGGAAGGGACACGTCGCCCGATCGGCGAAGGTGCTGACCAGCTCGGTGGCCGCGATCTCCGTGGGCATCCTGCCCGACGGCACCCCGGTGCTGGACCTGCCCTACACCGAGGACTCCACCGCCGAGACGGACATGAACGTCGTGGCCACCGGCGAGGGCGACTTCGTCGAGATCCAGGGCACCGCCGAGGGCGCGGCCTTCGGCCGCGGCGAGCTCGACCGGCTGCTGGACCTCGCCCTGCAGGGCACCGCCGAGCTGACCGAGCACCAGCGGCGGGCACTCGCCGAGGAGCTGCCCACGACGCCGGGGCGGCCCTGATGCACCCGTCCCTGGTGCTGGCCACCCATAATCAGGGCAAGCTGCGCGAACTGCAGGCCCTGCTGGCCGAGGCCCCGGAGGTCTCGGACGCCGGTGTGGACCTGGAGAGCGCCGTCGTCGACGCCGGCACGGCAGGCTGCACGCCGGTGGCCGAGACGGGGGTGACCTTCGAGCAGAACGCCCTGCTGAAGGCCCGCGCCGTCACGGCGGAGACCGGTCTGGCCGCCGTCGCCGACGACTCCGGGCTCGCCGTCGACGTCCTCGGCGGGGCGCCCGGCATCTTCTCCGCCCGCTGGGCCGGGGCGCGGGCCTCGGACGCACGGAACCTGCAGCTGCTGCTCGAGCAGCTGGCCGACATCGGCGAGGAGCATCGGGCGGCGGCCTTCGTCTGCTGCGCGGCCTTGGTGCTGCCCGACGGCACCGAGATCGTGCGTCATGGTCGCCTCGAGGGGACGCTGCTGACTGAGCCCAGGGGAGAGGATGGGTTCGGGTATGACCCGATCCTGCGTCCGGCGGGCGAGACGCGCAGCTGCGCGGAGCTGAGCATGGCCGAGAAGAACGCCATCTCTCACCGGGGGAAGGCCTTCGCGGCTCTGCGCGCGCCGATGGCCGCGGCGCTGGCCGGCGAGGCGGCCGGCCATCAGTGGCCCGGTCAGGAGCACGGCGGCCGGTGAGCCTGGACTTCACCGCCGTCGACTTCGAGACGGCCAACGGATTCCGCGGCTCCCCCTGTTCGATCGGACTGGTGCGGGTGCGCGACGGCGTCGAGGTCGACGCCCACTATGCGACGATGCGTCCGCCGCAGGGATTCGACCGCTTCGATCCGGCCAACGTCGCCGTCCACGGGATCAGCGCCGAGCAGGTGGCCGACCGCCCCCGCTTCGCCGAACTCTTCGCCGAGATCTCAGCGTTCGTCGGCGAGGACGTGCTGGTCGCGCACAACGCGGCCTTCGACATCGAGGTCTTCCGCTCGGCGCTGGAGGTCAGCGGGATGTCTTCGCCGGGGCTGAGCGCCTGGTGCACCGTCCAGCTCTCCCGGGAGGTCCTGGCTCTGGACTCCCACGCGCTGCCGTCGGCGGCCGCCGCGGCAGGCCACGAGCTGCGCCACCACCATCATGCCCTCGACGACGCACGGGCCTGTGCGGCCGTGGCGGTGCACATCGCCGCGCGGCGCGGGACCGACGACCTCGACGGCCTCGCCGGTTCGCTGGGACTGCAGACCCATGACCTGCCGCGCTGGCAGGGACGCCCGGCCCGCGAGTCGCGGGCGACGCGCCAGGTGCGCACGATGGGCCCGATCTTCGACGCCCGGCGGATCACCGTCCCCGACGATCAGCTGCCGGACCTGATGCGCTGGCAGGACGAGGGGAAGAACCTGCCGCCCGCCGTCGGGGCGGATCCCGCCCACCCGCTGCACGGCCAGCACCTGGTCTTCACCGGCGGCCTGGGCGTGGCCCGCGGCGAGGCGAAGCGTCTGGTCGCCGCCCACGGGGCGCGGACGAGCTCCCGGGTCACCGCCGGCACCACGATGCTGGTCGTCGGCGACGGCGCCGTGGGCGAGGAGCTGGCGTCGGTCAGCAGCGACGTCAGGGAGGCCGATGGCGTGCTCGGCGGGGAAGCCGAGGCTCCGGTGCTGCTCGACGGCCCGCTGGCCAGCAACAAGGCTCGTGACGCGCTGCGCCGCCTCGCCGGCGGCCAGCCGATCCGGCTGCTCTCCGAGCCGGAGCTCGCCGAGCTGCTCGGGGAGGCGTGGCCGATCGCCCGCGACCTCGCCGACTGACCGGTCGGCGGCCCGATCCGGGCGACTGCTCCTGCCGGCCGGTCAGCCGGCGGGCAGCGTGACCCTCCGCCACTCGGCGACCAGCTCGGTCAGCGCGGCGGGGACGTCGCCGTCGTCGGCGATCGGCGACTGCGCCAGGTCGAGCAGCGCCTGCAGCTGGCGGCGCAGCGTCTGCGCGGCGTCGAGCTCACCGGGGCCTCGCCCTCCGCGCCGGCGAGCAGCTCGTCGAGCTCGCCGCCCAGCGAGTCGGCATGCTCGGCGAGCTCGGCCGCCGGAGCAGAGGCGGCGCGGCGGAACAGATGGACCAGGCGCTGCGCGCGGTCCAGGATCAGCGGATGCCCGTGGGTCAGAGCCGTCGCCTGGCGGACCCACTGCTCGCGCAGCGCATCGTCGATATAGGGCACCAGCGCCAGCGGGACCAGACGCAGCAGCACCGTCGGGTCGTCGAGCTCCGGCTGCGCCGGTGCGGTGGGATAGGCCATCTCCCCGGCGGCCAGACCGTCGACGCCGGGGGTCTCGGTGCCGGGGCGCACCGCCAGGGGTACGGCGCCATCCTGCTGGGGACCGGAGGTCCTGCCCGCGGCGCGCAGCCGGGCCGAGAGCTGCTCGTCGACGCTGCGCGACGGCGGACGCGGGGCCGCCTCGGGGAAGCCGCCGGTGACCAGCCGGTGCCAGCGCAGCGCGGCCAGCCAGAAGCAGGCCAGCGGATCGGCGCCGACGCCCTGGTGCGTCCAGTCGAGCAGCTCCAGGAGCCCGTCGGCCAGGCAGAGCTGATGCAGCGCCTCGGCGTGGACCGCAGCGTCGGACGCGGACGATGCCTCGGACGAGCCGTCGGCCGGCGCCTCCGTCTGTCTCCGGTTCGATCCCTGTCCCGAGTCCTCGTCCGGCAGGGCGGCGGCGAGCACCGACGGCAGCCGCTCGATCAGCAGCAGATCAGCTGCCGAGGCCTGCGGCGTCTCGGGGTGCTCGGACGGCGTGGGGGAGGGGCTCGGTGGTGTCACGGCACTATCCAACCACGTCTGTGGATCCAGTCGGTCAGCCCGGCGTGGGCAGCAGGTGTCTGCGGCGGGCGGCCAGCAGCGGCTCCACATCGGTGACCGTGCGCAGCTCAGTGGTCACCGGTGTGCCGACCGTCCCGGTGACGACGACGGCGGTGCCGTCCGCCAGGTCGGCGGCGAGCCACCAGCTCTCCTCCTCGTCCCAGCGCAGCGCTGCGACGGGCTCTCCGTCGAGACTGATCCTGACGGCCCGGGCCTCATCCGTCGCGCCGACGGCGGAGGGCCGGTACCGGGCATGATTGCGCTGCATGATCGCCTGACCGTGCATGCGCCGCAGGACATGAGGACTGGGCAGATCGCGGACAGTGCGCACGGAGATCGACACCGTCTCGTCCTGCGACTCCTCCGCGACCAGGTGATCCACCTGCGCTTCGGAGGCGTCAGGTGCCCATCGGGCCAGCCTGGCGGCCCCGGTCCGCGAGTCTCCGGACGCCAGGGACGCCTCGACGAGACGTGCGTGGTCGAATCGTTCGCGGACGAGGGCGTCGGCGGCGTCGATCTCCTCCGGGGTGATCGGCACACTTCTCCTCTTCGGGGCGACACGTCAGAACTGCGGCAGAGACAGTCTCTGGAATCAGCCTGGAGGCAGGAGGGTCCGATGCGCCTCCGGCCGTCAGGCGCGGGGCCGGATCCACGTCACACGCGCGCCGCGGGCCGATGCGTCCGGCCCCGTCGATACGGTGGAGCCATGCGTTGGCTGCACACCTCCGACTGGCACCTGGGCCGCGGCTTCCACGGCACCTCGCTGCGCGACGCGCAGCAGGAGATGCTGGAGACCGTCTGCGCCGCCGTCGTGGAGGAGGGGGTCGACGTGCTGCTGGTCTCGGGCGACGTCCACGACCGCGCCCTGCCGCCGGAGTGGGCGGTCACCATGCTCGAGGACTGCCTGAAGCGCCTGGTCGAGACCGGCGTCCAGGTGATCATCACCTCCGGCAACCACGATTCCGCCCGGCGACTGGGCTTCGGCTCGGCGCTGATGCGCCGTTCGGGCGTGCACCTGCGCACCGCCCTGGAGGACGCCTGGACCCCGGTGATGCTGCCCGAGCCCGACGGCTCGGCGCTGCAGCTGGTCTATGGGATCCCGTATCTGGAGCCGCAGCTGATCGGCCCTCGCCTGGGCCTGGCGCGGGCGACGCACACTGCGGTGATGCGTGCGGTCACCGACCGCATCCGTGCCGACGTCGCCGCCCGCGCCGAGCAGGTCGCCGCCGGCTCGGTCGACGGCGTCGTCCCGGAAGCGCCGGTGCGCACCGTGGTGATGGCCCATCTCTTCGCGGCCCGCGGAGTGGGCAGTGACTCCGAGCGGATCATCGGCGCCGACGTGCCGACCGGCGAGTCGGCCATCCACGACGAGGAGACCGCCGGCGGGCTGGCCGTGGTCCCGCTGGAGGTCTTCGACGGCTTCGACCAGGTCGCCCTGGGGCATCTGCACGGGCGTCAGCGGCTCAGCGAGACCGTGCGCTACAGCGGCTCGCCGCTGCGCCTCTCCTTCTCCGAGACCGACCAGGCCAAGGGCGCCTGGCTCTGGGACAGCGCGACGCCGGAGGTCGAACCTCGCCCGCTGGACTGGTCCATCGGCCGACCGCTGGCCCGGCTCGAAGGAACGATCGACGAGATCCTCGACGAAGACACCGTCGCCGCCCACGCGGAGTCCTTCGTACAGATCACGCTGACCGACGAGATCCGCCCCGAGCGCGCCCACCAGCGGGTGCAGCAGGCCTACCCGCATCTGGCGACCTTCACCCACCGTCCTCCCCAGCGTCCGGAGGAGCCGCCGACCTATTCCGCGGCGGTGGAGGCCGCCCGCACCGAGCCGGAGGTGGTCGGGGCCTTCCTCGCCCACGTCCGCGGGCGCGGCGCCTCGGAGGAGGAGCGGGGACTCATCGACGAGGCGCTGGCCGCCGTCCGCGCCGAGACCGGAGGGGTGCGATGAAGATCCACGCCCTGACGCTGACGGCCTTCGGCGCCTTCCCCGGCACCGAGCGCATCGACTTCGACGCGCTGAGCGCCGACGGGCTCTTCCTGCTCAACGGTCGCACCGGATCGGGCAAGACCACAGTGCTGGACGCGATCACCTTCGCCCTCTACGGCGACGTGCCCGGCCGGCGCGACGCGCGCGGACTGCAGAGCCACCACGCCCCGCCCGGCCGCATCCCGGAGGTGGTCCTGGAGTTCAGCCTGGACGGGCGACGGCGCAGGATCACCCGCACGCCCCAGCACACCCGGCCCAGTCGACGGGCGAAGCACGGCAGCGTGAAGGGCAATCCGACGGCGGTGCTGCAGGAGCACGACGGCGCCGTCTGGCGCGAGGCCACCAGCGGCACCCAGGCCGTGGGCAAGGAGATGCACGAGATCCTGCCGCTGGACCGGGCGCAGTTCACCCAGGTGATCCTGCTGCCGCAGGGCCAGTTCGCCGAGTTCCTGCACGCCGGCAGCGCGGAGAAGCAGAAGCTGCTCCAACGGCTCTTCGACACCAGCGTCTTCCGCCGGCTGGAGGATCAGGCGGTGGAGGAGGCACGGGTGCTCGGCCGCCGGCTGGAGCAGGTCGAGACCCGGGCGGCGGAGAATGCCGAGATCGTCCGCCACGGCGCCGCGCAGCTGCTGGGACCGGCCCTCGCAGGGTCCGCAGCAGGCGCTGAGGACGGACTGTTCGACGCCGTGGCCGCCGAGGAGCTCGAGGACACCGTCGAGCAGCTCGCCGCCTGGCATGCCCGCGACCTCGCCGTCGACGCCGCGGTGCGTGCGGAACAGGCCCAGCACGCCGGCGAGGAGGCTGAGGAGCTGCGCCGTCGTCGCACGCGGCTGCTGCGCGCGGAGCAGCACCGCGAGGAGTTCGCCCGGCATCGCGGCGCCGATGAGGATATCTCCGTCGCCCGCGCCGCGCTCGCCGCCGACGACCAGGCCGCCGAGATCCTGCGCTGGGTGCATTCCGCGGACGAAGCCGCCACGACCGTCGCCCGCCGACGCGCCGAGGCCGAGGTGGTGGTGGCCGAGGCCGCCGAGGCGCTCGCCGGCCAGGACGACCTCTCGGTGCCGGAGGCGCTGCCGTCGCGGGGGAGCAGGCCGCGGAAGCCCCTGACGAGAGCGCCCAGGAGACCGCGCTGGAGAGCGTGCTGGCCGAGTCCAGCCAGCTGCGCGGCCGGCTCACCGCCGACGACGTCGCGGGACTGGAGAAGGCGCAGCGACGTCGTCGACGGCGCCGGGCCGAGCTCCTCCGGACGCTGGAGGAGCTCGACGCCGCGCAGGCCGAGCGGACCGCCCAGCAGAGCACCCTCGTCGACGAGATCGAGCAGGACGAAGCGGCCCGTCGCGATCCGGAGGAGCTCGACGCCGCCGTCGAGGCCGTCGGGGCCGCCGCCCAGCAGGCCGCACGCCGCGTGGAGCTCGTCGAGGAGCGGGACTCGGGGTCGGCCCGGGTCGAGGTGCTGCGGGCGGACCTGCAGGCGCGGCAGACGGCCTGGGAGCAGGCCTCCGCCGTCCACCGCGATCTGCTTGACCGCCATCTGCGGCTGGTCGCCCAGCGGCTCTCCGAGCAGCTCGAGCCCGGTGCCCCCTGCGCCGTCTGCGGGGCGACGGAGCATCCCGATCCGGCCCATCGCCGCGAGGACGCCGAGCCGATCACCGAGCAGCAGGTCGAGGACGCCCGCCAGGAGGCGGTGGCCGCCCAGACTGCCCGAGAGCAGGTCCAGGCGCAGCTGCGCGTCGCCGAGGAGGCGGTGGCCGAATCGCGGCGACGGTTGACCGAGCTCGCCGGGGAAGCGGCAGAGCCTGAGCAGCCTGAGCAGCCTGAGCAG
>NZ_AFRW01000124.1 GCF_000220985.1 Nesterenkonia sp. F | reverse complement strand
GGACGCCTGGGCGATCCTGCGGGCCGACCGGAGCGAGGAGGAGGCCGCCGCCGAGCTCGAGGAGATCCATGCGATCAGGCAGGCCGAGACGGCCGCCGGCGTCCAGCGCCTCACAGCGCTGCTGCAGCCCTGGATCCGTCCGATCCTCGTCGTCGGCATCGTGGTCGCCGTGCTGCAGCAGATCATGGGTGCCAACGCGATCATCTACTACGCACCGACCACGCTGCAGAACGTCGGCTTCTCCGACCAGGCCGCCGTCGCCTCCAACCTGATCATCGGCATCATGAACATCCTGGCCGTCTGGCTGGCGCTGACCTATGCAGACCGCTGGGGCCGCCGCCCCCTGCTGCTCGCCGGTGCGGCCGGCATGGCGCTGAGCCTGGGCGTGCTGGCCTTCACCAACCTGATGCTCCCCGAACCCGACGGCTTCGGACTCGTCGGCATCGTCACACTGACCTGCATGGCCGTCTACATCTTCCTGTTCCAGGCCAGCTGGGGCTCGATGACCTGGGTGGTCCTCGGCGAGATCTTCCCGCTCGGCGTGCGCGCGGCGGCCATGGCCGTGGCCACCACTGCGCTGTGGATCGGCAACGGCATCGTCGCCCTCGGCTTCCCGCCGGTGCTGGAGGCCGTCGGCGTCGGCTGGGCCTTCGCCGGCTTCGCGGTGATCTGCTGCGCCGGGCTGGCGTTCACCTGGCGGCGGATCCCGGAGACGACGGGCCGCTCGCTGGAGGAGATCGAGACGAGCTTCAACCGCGGCGCCGGTGTCGACGCCGCCGACAGCACCGACGGCGCGACGATCCCGGCCGACCGGACCTGAGTCGCCCCGCGGGGCGACTCAGCGGCGCATACCGCCTCGGAGATTCCTGACCCCATATGTCTTGACATTAGAACATCGAAGCGCCAAAGTGGTGTGCACCACGATGAACCCGTCCGTCGGACGCCGCCCGCGAACGACGCCGAGGAGGCCCAAGTGACCACCGCCCACGCCCGCACCCCCGTACGCGCCGAGGACGGCACCGAATCGCCGGTGCTCATCGGCACCGCCCCGGACTCCTGGGGCGTCTGGTTCCCCGAGGACCCGCAGCAGACCCCCTGGCGGCGCTTCCTCGACGAGGTCGTCGAGGCCGGCTACCACTGGGTCGAGCTCGGTCCGTACGGCTACCTGCCCACCGATCCCTCGACGCTGGCCGCAGAACTGACCGCCCGTGATCTGAAGGTCTCGGCGGGCACGATCTTCACCGCCTTCCACCGCGCCGACCCCGAGGAGCGCCGGGCCACCTGGGAGCAGGTCCACCGGGTCGCCGAGCTGACCGCCGCCGTCGGCGGCCGGCATCTGGTGACCATCCCGGCGATGTGGCGCGACGACGTCACCGGCGAGGCCGTCGAGCCCGGCACCCTCGACGACGCGGGCTGGCGCCGGATGGCCGAGGGCCACGACGAGCTCGGCGCCGTGCTCCAGGACCAGTACGGTCTGGCCCAGCAGTTCCACTCGCACGCCGACTCGCACGTCTGCTCCATGGAGCAGATCGAACGGTTCCTCGAGGTCACCGACCCGGAACGGGTCAGCCTCTGCCTGGACACCGGCCACGCCGAGTACGGCGGCGCCTCCTCGGTGGAGCTGATCCGCCACCACCCCGAGCGCATCGGCTACCTGCACCTGAAGCAGATCGACCCGCAGGTCATGGAGACGGTCCGCCGCGAGAATCTGACCTGGGCGGCGGCCAACAAGGCCGGCGTGATGGTCGAGCCGCCCGCCGGCGAACCCTCGCTGGAGGCGGTGATCGACGCGCTCGAACCGCTGGACCGCTCCTTCTTCGGCATCGTCGAGCAGGACATGTATCCGGTGGCCTCCTTCGACGACCCGCTGCCCATCGCGAGCCGCACCCGGAAGCACCTCTGCGGCTGCGGCTCGCGAACCCGCATCCGCTGACCTCGCCGCCGCCCCGACGCGCCGGCGTCCCGCCGGCCCCCGCATGCACAGGAGCATCGATGACCCACGACCTCATCACGATGGGACGCATCAGCGTCGACATCTACCCCAACGACATCGGCGTCGACCTCGCCGAGGTCTCCAGCTTCGGCAAGTACCTCGGCGGCTCGCCGGCCAACGTCGCCGTCGCAGCCGCCCGCCACGGACGCCGCCCGGCGGTGATCACCCGCACCGGCGACGATCCCTTCGGCGCGTTCCTCCACCAGGAGCTGCGCCGCTACGGCGTCGACGACCAGTGGGTCGCCCCGGTGTCCGCGCTGCAGACACCGGTGACCTTCTGCGCCATCCGGCCTCCGGAGGACTTCCCGCTGTACTTCTACGGCCGCTCCCCGAGCGCGCCGGACTGGGAGATCGAGGCCGGAGAGCTGGACACCGCGGCGATCGCCGACGCGACGATCTTCTGGTCGACGGTCACGGGCCTCTCCCGGCCGACCGCCCGCGAGGCCCAGGTCGCCGCCCACCAGGCTCGGCCGCAGGCCTCGCTCGCCGCCGGACAGCACACCATCCTCGACCTCGACTACCGACCGATGTTCTGGGACTCGGTCGAACAGGCCCGCGAGCAGGTCGAGCGCATCCTGCCGCAGGTCACCGTCGCCGTGGGCAACTCCGAGGAGTGCGCCGTCGCCGTCGGCGAGGGCACTCCGGACGAGCAGGCGGATCGACTGCTGGCCGCCGGAGTGCGGCTCGCCGTGGTCAAGCGCGGCGCCGAGGGCGTCATGGCCGCCACCGCGGACGAGCGGGTCATCTCCGCGCCGCTGCCGGTCGAGACCGTCAACGGCCTGGGCGCCGGCGACGCCTTCGGCGGGGCGCTGGTCCACGGCCTGCTCGCCGGCTGGCCGCTGGAGCAGGTGCTCGACTACGCCAACGCCGCCGGCGCGCTGGTCGCCTCCGAGATCGCCTGCTCGGAGGCCATGCCGACGCCGAGCGCGGTGAACCGGATGCTGGCCGATCGCGGCCGGACCGTGCCCGAGGAGGTCACCGCATGAGCACCGCCCTCGAGCAGGCCCGCACCGAGATCTCGCCCCCGGGCGACGACGACCCCCGCCGCTACGAGCCGCTGACCCGGCTGCGCCTGGAGCACCCGGAGGCGATCGCCGCGGCGGCCGCGTCCCGGCGGCACCACCCCGGCGTCGTCCACGGCACGCAGAACTTCATCATCGCCGCCGACCACGCCGCCCGCGGCGCCCTGGCGGTGAAGGACGACCCTCGGGCGATGGCCGACCGTCGGGATCTCCTCGACCGGCTGCGCACCGCCCTGGCCGAGCCCGCCGTGGACGGCGTGCTCGCCTCCCCCGACGTCCTCGACGACCTGCTGCTGCTCGGCGCACTGGAGGGCAAGCAGATCTTCGGCTCGATGAACCGCGCCGGGCTGCCCGGCCTGGTGAACGAGATCGACGACCGTTTCACCGGCCACACCGCCGCCGCCCTGGCCGACCTCGGCGCCACCGGCGGAAAGATGCTCACCCGCATCGCCTTCGACGATGCGGCGACCACCTCCATGCTGGAGACCACCGCCCAGGCGGTGGACCGGCTGCACGCCCACGATCTGGTGGCGATGGTCGAGCCGTTCATCTCCCGGGCCTCCGGAGCCCGGGTGGTCAACGACCTCAGCCCCGACGCCGTGGTGCAGTCGGTGGCCATCGCCCAGGGGCTGGGCGGCAGCTCGGCGAACACCTGGCTGAAGCTGCCCGTCGTCGAGGAGATGGAGCGGGTCATGGCCGCCACGACCCTGCCGACCGTGCTGCTCGGCGGCGAGCCCACGGCGGCGACCGACGAGACGCTGGAGACCTGGCGCAGCGCCCTGCGGCTTCCCGGCGTGCAGGGCCTGACCGTGGGCCGGACGCTGCTCTACCCCGACGGCGGCGACGTCGCCGCCGCAGTGCGCGAGGCCGCGTCGCTGCTGCAGAACCCTGCGGCGGCCCCCGCCGCCGACGCGACCTCTCCGGTGCAGACCGGAGCGAAGGAGGAGGACCGATGACCACCCGCGAGATGTCGGTGGCCCAGGCGACGGTGGAGTTCCTGGCGAACCAGCGCACCGTCGACGACGTCGACGGCGAGCGCGTCGAGGTCCGCACCATCCCGGGCATGCACGGGATCTTCGGACACGGCAACGTCGCCGGGGTCGGCCAGGCGCTGAAGCAGGCCCAGGTGCTCGCCCCGGGGCTCATGCCCTATCACCAGGGCCGCAACGAGCAGGGCCTGGTCCACCAGGCCGTCGGCTACGCTCGCCACACCCGCCGGCGGCAGACCTACGCGGTGACCGCCTCGATCGGGCCGGGCTCGACCAACATGGTCACCGGTGCCGCGCTGGCGACGACCAACCGGCTGCCGGCGCTGCTGCTGCCCTCCGACGAGTTCGCCACCCGTGCGCCGGATCCGGTGCTGCAGCAGCTGGAGCTGCCGCATGCCTATGACGTCAGCTGCGCCGACGTCTTCCGCCCGATCAGCCGCTTCTTCGACCGGGTCTCCCGGCCCGAGCAGCTGTACTCGGCGCTGCTCCACGGCATGCGGGTGCTCACCGACCCCGCCGAGACCGGCGCGGTGACCATCTCGCTGCCGCAGGACGTGCAGGCCGAGCGCATCGAGGTCCCCGAGGAGTTCCTCGCTCCGCGTCGGTGGCGGATCCGCCGCCCGGGACCCGAGGAGACCGACCTCGCCGACGCGGTCGAGGTCATCCGCTCCGCCCGGCGTCCGCTCATCGTCGCCGGCGGCGGCGTGCACTACGCCTTCGCCGAGGAGAAGCTCCGGGAGCTGGCCGAGGCCACCGGCACCCCGGTCGCCTACACGCAGGCCGGCGTCGGCGTCATGGACTGGGACCACCCGCTGTGCCTGGGAGCGATCGGCTCCACCGGCTCGACCGCCTCGAACGCCTACGCCGCCGAGGCCGACGTGGTGATCGGCGTCGGCACCCGCTGGGAGGACTTCACCACCGGGTCGATGACGGCCTTCCAGCACCCGGACGTACGGTTCGTGACCATCAACATCACCGGACTCGACGCCCACAAGATGAGCGCCTCGGTGCCGGTGATCGCCGACGCAGGCAAGGCGCTGACCGCGCTGACCGAGGCGCTGACCTCCGTGGGCCACCACGCCGGCGAGGAGATCGCCGAGACCGTGCGCACCGAGAAGGCCCGCTGGGACGGCATCGTCGACGAGGCCTTCGGCACCCGGAACCAGCCGCTTCCCTCGCAGAACGAGATCATCGGCGCGGTCAACACGGCCATGGACGACCGCGACACCGTCGTCTGCGCGGCCGGCTCGCTGCCCGGCGATCTGCACAAGATGTGGCGGGTCCGGGATCCCCACGGCTATCACGTCGAGTACGCCTACTCCTGCATGGGCTACGAGATCGCCGGCGGGCTGGGCGTCAAGCGCGCCGCGCTGGCCGAGGCCGCCGGCACCGCGGCCACCGGTTCGACGACGGCGGGCCCGGGCGCCGGGACCGACGCCTCCGGCGACGGCCGCGACGTCGTCGTCATGGTCGGCGACGGGTCGTATCTGATGATGCACACCGAGCTGGTCACCGCCGTCGCCGAGGGGCTGAAGCTCATCGTGGTGCTCATCCAGAACCACGGCTTCGCCTCCATCGGCGCGCTCTCCGAGTCGCTGGGCTCGCAGCGCTTCGGCACCAAGTATCGCTACCTCGACGCGGAGACCCGCAGCTTCGACGAGGGCTCGGCGCTGCCGGTGGACCTGGCGACCAACGCCGAGTCGCTGGGCGTCGACGTGCTGCGCGTCGAGCGCGGCGCCGACGTCGTCGAGCGGCTGCAGGACGCCGTCGCCGCAGCCAAGGCTCGCGAGGAGGGCACCGGCCCGGTGCTCATCCACGTCGAGTCCACCCCCTACATCGACGCCCCGGACTCCGAGTCCTGGTGGGACGTGCCGGTCACCGGCGTCTCCGAGCTGGACTCCGCCCAGCAGGCCCACCGCACCTACAGCGAGCACAAGGCCCGGCAGCGACGGCTGCTGGGCACCGCCCCCATCGCCGGGGACGGGACCACGGACCCCGAGAGGAACCACTGATGACTGCTCAGACCACTCCCGAGACCGCCGACGGCTCCGCCGCGGTCGCCGCGATCACCCACTGGATCGACGGCGACTCCGACCCCGGCCACGGCTCACGCCGCCAGGACGTCTTCAACCCCGCGACCGGCCGGGCGACCGGCAGCCTCCACCTCGGCGACGACCAGGATCTGGAGCGGACCCTGCAGGCCGCCCGACGCGCGGCCGACACCTGGGGAGAGATGTCGCTGGCGAAGCGCATGGGCGTGCTCTTCCGCTTCCGCGAGCTGGTCGCCGCCCACACCGACGAGCTGGCCGCACTGGTCACCGCCGAGCACGGCAAGGTGCTCTCCGACGCCGCCGGCGAGGTCGCCCGCGGCCTGGAGGTCGTCGAGTACGCCTGCACCATGCCGCAGACGCTGAAGGGCGACTACTCCGACCAGGCCTCCACCGGCATCGACGTCTTCTCCTTCCGCCAGCCGCTGGGCGTGGTCGCCGGCATCACCCCGTTCAACTTCCCGGTGATGGTGCCGCTGTGGATGGCTCCGGTCGCCATCGCCACCGGCAACGCCTTCGTGCTCAAGCCCTCCGAGCGCGACCCCTCGGCCTCGCTGCTGCTGGCGAAGCTCTGGAAGCAGGCGGGCCTGCCCGACGGCGTCTTCCAGGTGCTGCACGGCGACAAGGAGATCGTCGACGGCCTGCTCACCCATGAGCTGGTCGACGGCGTCTCCTTCGTCGGCTCCACGCCGATCGCGAAGCACGTGCACGAGACCGCCACCGCCCACGGCAAGCGGGTCCAGGCCCTCGGCGGGGCGAAGAACCACGCAGTGGTCATGCCCGACGCGGACCTCGAGCTGGCCGCCGACCACCTCTCGGCGGCGGCCTTCGGCTCGGCCGGCGAGCGCTGCATGGCGATCTCGGTGGCCGTGGCCGTCGGCGACGCCGCCGATGCCGTCGTCGAGAAGGTCGGCCGGCGCGCCCGGGACATCACCGTCGGCGACGGCACGGCCGAGGACACCGACATGGGCCCGCTGATCACCCCGGCCTCGACCGAACGGGTCCGGCGGCTGGTCGGCGAGGCCGAGGCCGACGGCGCCGCCGTCGTCGTCGACGGCCGGGACCTGGTGGTCGAAGGTCGCGAGGAGGGCTTCTTCGTCGGTCCGACGGTCCTGGACCGGGTGCAGGAGTCGATGTCGGCCTACGAGCAGGAGATCTTCGGGCCCGTGCTCGCCGTGGTCCGCGTGGACACGCTGGAGGACGCGATCCGGGTGATCAATGCCAATCCCTACGGCAACGGCACCGCGATCTTCACCGGCTCGGGACACGCCGCCCGGACCTTCCAGCGGCAGGTGACCGTGGGCATGGTCGGGGTCAACATCCCGATCCCGGTGCCGGCCGCCCAGCACTCCTTCGGCGGCTGGAAGGACTCGCTCTTCGGCGACCTGCACATCTACGGCCCCGACGGCGTGCGCTTCTACACCCGCGGCAAGGTCGTCACCCAGCGGTGGCCGCACGAGAACGACGAGTCCACCGCCTCGATGAACTTCCCCTCCACCGGCTGAGGCCTGCGGACTCCCTGTGATCGGGCGGGGGATCCGGACGTCGCGGCGGCGCCCTCGGGGCGCCGTCCCGCGGTTCCGGATCCCCCGCCCGAGCTGTGTCGGGCCGCCTGCTGAATCTTATAGTCCGAATGTCTGGACATATTCACGTGATGTGTCCTACAGTGAGTGCAGTCACAGCTTCGCGAGCACGCCTCGCCCCACCCCCGATCGAGGAGCATCACACATGTCGATCTCACCGCAGGACGAGCTCCGCGTCGCAGTCGTCGGCGCCGGCCGCATGGGTTCGGACCACGTCGACCGCCTCGCCCACCGCACGCTGCGCGCCCGAGTGAGCGCCGTGGTCGACGTCGACGTCGACCGCGCCTCCGCGGCGGCCGCGGGAGCAGATGGCGCGCAGGTATTCACCGGTCTCGACGAGCTGCTGGCCGCCGACGTCGCCGACGCGGTGGTGCTGGCCACCCCCGGATTCCTCCACGAGGAGGCCCTGCTGCGGCTCATCGACGCCGGGATCCCGGTGCTCTGCGAGAAGCCGCTGACCCCGGACCCCCAGTCCTCGCTGCGCGTGGTCGAGGCCGAGGCGGCCGCCGGCCGGCAGCTGATCCAGGTCGGCTTCATGCGCCGATTCGACGCCGGCTACCGACAGCTCAAGCAGCTGATCGACTCCGGCGAGCACGGCGAGCTGCTGCTGCTCCACCACCAGCACCGCAACCCGGTCTCGCCGCCGGAGTTCACCGACGAGATGATCATCCACGACTCCGTGGTCCACGAGTTCGACGCCGTGCGGTACTTCGCCGGCGAGGAGATCACCGAGGTCCAGGTGCGCCTGGGCCGGCGCAGCTCGCGGGCGGCGGAGAGCCTCCACGACCCGCAGCTGGTCACGCTGCGCACAGAGTCCGGCCTGCTGGCCACCGTCGAGATCTTCGTCAACGCCCAGCTCGGCTACCAGGTCCACACCCAGGCCTCGTTCGAGGACGGGGTGGTCTCCATCGGCCAGGGCTCCGAGCTGCAGCTCACCGCAGGGGGCCGCAGCGGCGGCACCGTCGACGCCGGCTTCGTGACCCGCTTCGGCGAAGCCTACGACCGCGAGGTCCAGGACTGGGTCGACGCCACGCTGCGCGGCGAGATCGCCGGCCCCGACGCCTGGGACGGCTACGCCACGGCGGCCTGCTGCGCCGCCGGCGTCGCCTCCCAGCAGGACCAGAGCCTGCAGCCGGTGCGGCTGGCCGAGCGGCCGACCTTCTACTCCCGCTCGGCGGCCTGAGTCGACCCGCCCCCTCGCTCGCCCCCACCTCCCCCCACCGAGAGGACCGGCCCCCATGAAGTACGCCCTGGATCCCACTCCCTTCCACAGCACCCACTCGCTGCTGGAGTTCCCGCGCCTGGCCGCCGAGCTGGGCTTCGAGCACCTGCAGCTGACCCCTCACCCGGACTTCGCCCCGTTCTTCCGGCATCCGACCGCCGACGACGACCTCGTGCGGGACCTGAAGAAGGCCTGCACCGACGCCGGCGTCTCGATCGCCTCGATCCTGCCGGTGCAGCGCTGGTCCTCTCCGGACCCCGACGCCCGCGAGGCCGCCGTCCGCCACTGGCGCCGCGTCCTGCAGATGGCGGTGGACCTGGGCGTCGAGCAGCTCAACACCGAGTTCTCGGGCCGGCCGGAGCTGGCCGAGGAGTCCGAGCGGGCCTTCCACCGCTCGATGGAGGAGCTGCTGCCGACCATCGAGTCCGAGGGGCTGCATGTGGCGATCGACCCGCACCCCGACGACTTCGTCGAGCAGGGACTGGCCGCCTGGCGGGTCATCCGCGGGGTGAACTCGAAGCACCTCGGCTTCGTCTACGTCGCCCCGCACACCTTCCACTACGAGGACCCGATGCCGGAGATCCTCGACGCCGTCGGCGACCGGCTGCGCGTGGTGCACGTGGCCGACACCTATGACCACCACCGCTCGAACGGCCTGCGCTACATCACCAATCCCCCCGAGTCCCCCGCCCGGGTGCACCAGCACAACAAGCTCGGCGTCGGCGACGTCGACTGGGACCTCTTCTTCTCCGAGCTGGCCCGCAACGGCTTCGACCAGCGCGCGGAGTCGGTGATGGTCACCAGCGTCTTCGGCGAGAACGAGGACGCCCGCGAGGTCTCGCGATTCCAGCTCGAGCAGATGACGACCAGGATGAGCGCCGCGCGGCGATGACGCCGGCGGCCGATTCGGACGAAGGACACACTCATGAGCGACACCACACCTGATCAGCGCCCGACGCCGTCCGGCGCCGGGCGCAAGAAGAGCACGGTCCTCATCTACCTGTTCGGTGCACTGGGCGGGCTGAACTGGGGCTACGACACCGGAGTCATCTCCGCGGCGCTGCTCTACATCCGCGACGAGTTCCAGCTGGACAGCTGGACCGAGGGCTGGGTCGTCACCGGTCTGATCCTCGGTGCGATCGTCGGCGCCGCCGTCGGCGGCCGGATGTCCGACCGCTTCGGCCGATGGAAGGTGCTGATGGCCACCGCCGTCGCCTTCATCATCGCCCCGATCGGCATGGCGGCCGCGCCGACGACGGAGGTCCTCTTCGTCTTCCGCGTCATCGTCGGCCTCGGGGCCGGGCTGGCGGCGGTCACCCTGCCGGTCTACCTCTCCGAGATCGCCCCGGCCCGCATCCGCGGCAAGGTCACCGCCTTCTACGCCCTGGCGATCGTCTCCGGCCAGTTCCTCGGCTTCATCATCGGCCTGACCTTCGCCCCGATGGAGTCCTGGCGCTGGATGCTGGGTCTGTCGGTGGTGCCCTC
>NZ_AFRW01000125.1 GCF_000220985.1 Nesterenkonia sp. F | reverse complement strand
AGCCGGATCGAGGACTATCGCGAGCAGTCCGACCGGACCTTCGACCGCACGCTCAACCGCGACAAGCAGCTGCTGAGCCAGCTCGGCTTCGTCGTCACCGACGCCGCGAGCCTCGGCCGCGGGCCGCAGGACGCCGACGAGGAGTCTGCGGCGACGGCGGCAGGCGCCGGCCAGCAGGACCATCGCTACGTCATCGACCACCGTCGGCAGGGCCTGCCCCCGATGCGGATCACCGCCGCCGAGGCGCTGGCCCTGGACCGGGCGCAGCTGGCCTGGTCCGGGACCGGCGCCCAGCGCAGCATCCGGCGGGCCGTCGGAGCGCTGACCGATGCCGGCCGGATCGACGCCGCGGGCGCCGCGTCGGCCGAGGGCGAAGTGCCGGCCGCCGGGCTCGAGGCGCTGGTCGGGCGCCGGCCGGGGGAGTACCGGCTCGGCGTCGGCGGGGACGCGGATCTGGAACACCTGGAGACGCTGGTCAGCCTGCCCGGCCGTGCACCGGTGACCTTCGACTACACCGCGCGCGGCCGGCATCGTCCGGCGCGGCGCACCGTGGTCCCCTTCGGCTGGGGAATGCGCGGACGCTGGTACCTGGTCGGCCAGGATCTTTCCCGCGACGCAGTGCGGGTCTTCCGGCTGGACCGCATCCACGGGGCCGTCGAGCCCGTCGACGTCTCCGCCCTGGACGGCGAGTCCGCGGAGCGGCTGTCCAGGCTGCGCGGCGACCTGGACGCCGGCGTCGTCGACGCCGGTGCGGTGACCACCGAGCAGCTGGGCGATCTGGGGCCGGTCGAGGAGGGCGAGACCGTCGAGCTGGAGCTGACCGGCTCCGCCGCCGCCGTCCATCGTCCGCTGGCCGCGCCCGGCAGCGTGGAGGAGCTCGACGACGGAGCGGTGCGGCTCACGCTGGAGACCACGCTGCACGACTCGGTCGTCGCCGATCTCGCCGTCCGCCTGCCGGAGGTCCGCCGCGTGGACGGTCCGCGGCTGGTCGGCAAGATCCGTGCTCATCTGCAGGCGGTCTCCACCGCCCACGAGGAGCATCGCGACACCGCCGTCGGCCGGTTGAAGCGGCTCGAGGACCACGGGGAGAGCAGCACCAGCAGCCGCTGGCAGCTCAGTCGAGCGATGGAGGTGCTGCCCTTCCTGCACTCCGCCGGCGGCGCGCCCGTCAGCCAGGTGCTGGGCCGCACCGGCATCAGCGTCGAGGCGCTGCACCGGCTGCTGATCACCGTGGAGCAGGCCGGCAGCTACGACGCCGCCGAGTACGCCGACTTCGTGACGGTCCACCCGACCATCCCGCTGACCCGCCGCGAGTTCGTCGAGCAGATCGTCGACCCCGACGTCACGCTGAGCCTGGAGCTGCCCGCCGGGCGCAGCGCCGAGACGCTCGGCCGGCCGCTGCGGCTCTCCGCCGGCGGGGCGCTCTCGCTGCTCATCGCCCTGGAGGGGCTGATCGCCTCGGACGCGCCGGAGGACGTCGGACTCCAGGAGCCGGCCCGCGCGCTGCGCGAGAAGGTCCGGGGCCTCGCTCCGCCGGAGGTCGTGGAGTCGGCGTCCGCCGCCCGGATCGCCTGGGCACGGACCGACCCCTATGAGCACCAGGCCGCGCTGCGGGCGGCGATCCGCGATGAGCACGCGGTGCGCCTGGACTATGAGAAGTCCGACGGAGTGCGCACGGTGCGCGAGGTCGAGCCGGTGGACCTGGTCCACGACGTCGGGCGCACCTACCTGCGGGCCTGGTGCCGCAGCTCTCGCGGAGAGCGCTATTTCCTGCTCTCGCGCCTCCTGGAGCTGGAGCCGCTGCCCGACTCGCCGATCGGCGCGGAGGCCGCCGTGGTGGCCGCGACGACGGCGACGCGGCCGCGGGTGCCGCACCGTGACGGTGACCCGACCGCGGTGCTGCGCTTCTCCCCGCCGGCGGCCGGCGCCGCGGAGGAGCATGCCCCGCTGCGGCACCGGGTCGACGACGACGGCGCCCGGACGGTGGAGATCAGCTACCGCAGCGACGCCTGGCTGACCGACCTGGGGCTGCGCTCGGCCGGCGACGTGGTGGTGCTGCGTCCGGCGGCCGTCGCCGCCGAGATCCGGCGACGCGCCGCGGAGGGGCTCGCTCGGCTCGACGGCGATGGGGCGGGCTGATCTCCGCCGCGTGATCGCGACCGGCGTCCGGTGGAGTATTCTGGGAGGACGACGAAAGGACGTACTGGTATGAGTCTCGGTCCATGGCAGATCGCCATCATCGCCCTGCTGATCATCCTGCTGTTCGGTGCTCCGAAGCTGCCGCAGCTGGCGAAGTCCGTGGGACAGTCGATGCGCATCTTCAAGTCGGAGGTGCAGACGATGAGCGGCGAGTCGAGCTCGAAGGACTCCTCGCAGGAATCCGCGGAGGAGGGGGAGAAGCCCGCCGTGGAAGGGCGCGTGGTGAACGCGGAGGACCCGACCGCGCAGCGTCGCGGTGAGGGCGCCGCGCAGCGTCGCGGTGAGGGCGCCGAGCAGCGGCGCGACCGCAGCTGACTCCGATGGCGAGGACGCAGACCGGCGATCCCCGCTCCACCGCCCGGCGTCGGCCGCGCCGCCGCGACCCCGAGGGCCGGATGCCGCTGAAGGAGCATCTGCGCGAGCTCCGGAAGCGGCTCGTCCTCGCCGCCGTCGGCATCGTCCTGGGTGCGGTGGTGGGCGTCGTCCTTTACGACCAGATCTTCCAGGCTCTCACCGCCCCGGTGCTGGGCTACGACGACGTCGACCGCACCACCGAGATCGCCTTCAACACCGTCGGGCAGCCGCTCGACCTGATGATCCGCATCTCGCTCTTCGTCGGGATCGTCATCTCGGCGCCGATGTGGCTCTATCAGATCTGGGCGTTCATCATGCCCGGCCTGAAGAAGCGCGAGAAGCGCTATGCGCTGAGCTTCCTGGCGATTTCGGTGCCGCTGTTCCTGGGCGGCATCTGGCTGGCCTATGTGGTGCTGCCCCGGGCGATCCGGTTCTTCTTCACACTGAACCCCGAGGGCACGTCGAACATCATCGCTCCGGACGTGTACTTCACCTTCGTGATCCACCTCTTCTTGGCCTTCGGAGTGGCGATGATCATCCCGGTGGTCCTGGTCGGGGTGAACATGATGGGGCTGATCAGCGGCAAACGGGTCCTGAAGAGCTGGCGCGGCACGGTGATGCTCATCGCGCTGATGTCGGCGCTGGCCGCGCCCGGCGGCGACGCGGTGTCGATGTTCTTCATCGCCGGGCCGCTGGTGGTGCTCTTCGCCGTCGCGATCGTGATCTGCCTGCTCAACGACAAGCGGCGGGCCCGTCGCGACCAGGAGCGGGAGCACGCGAACGAGGCGCTCATCGACGACCCGGGCGAGGTCTGACCCGCTCGCCCGTGTCTGACCCCGCCCACCGGCGATGACTCCGCGGAAGGTGCGGGAACACGGCGATATTCCCGCACCTTCCGCGGAGTCATCCTGTGCAGGGCTCAGCGGCGGGCGGCCTGCTGGGCGCGCAGCCCGCGCAGCAGGTGGTCCTGCTCCTCGCGCAGGATGCGGCGCAGCGCCGCCGGGGCCTGCGGGTGCTCCACCAGCCAGGCCGCGACCTGCCGGGCCGTCGGATGCTCCTCGGGCTCCTGGCCCTCGGCCAGATCCTGGGCCCCCGGGAAGAGCCCGGAGACCACGCGGGTGGCCTGCCCCTGGCTCATCTGTCGCCAGATGTCCTCCAGTGCGGCGAAGTACGTCGCATCGTGGACCTCGATCAACGACCGCGGCCCGCAGGAGAAGCCGTCGATGGTGGCGGTGAGGTGGTCGTTGGACAGTTCCTCGCCGTCCTCGTCGATCCCGCTGATCGCCTGCTCCAGGGCGTTCTCCTTCACCACGGCGTGCGGGCGGGCGGCCAGCGCCAGCCGGTGGGCGATGCGGCCGCGAGCGGTGGTGCGGGCCTCCAGCTCGGCGTCCAGCTGCGCGGCCTCGGTGCGACCATGGACCGTCAGCGCCTGCAGGAAGGCCCAGCGCAGCTCCTCGTCGACCTCCAGGCCCTCGATCCCGTGACCGACGGCGTCGCCGTCGAGCAGCGCGGCCAGCAGGTCCAGCTGCGTGTCCGTCCTGCGCGAGACCATCGCCAGCGTGCGCGCGGCGGCCCGCTGGCGATCGCCCCCGGCCTCCTCGGCCAGGTAGCCGGCCAGCCGGTCGGCGAAGCGAGCCTGCAGGGCCTCGCGCTCCTCTGTCGGGGTGAAGGCCTGCAGGGCGCGGTCGGCCTGACGCAGCAGGCTCTGGACGACGCTGACCTCCTCGATGGCCAGCCCGAGCTCCATCACCGCCTCGACGAAGCGGCGGGCGGGCAGCTCGCCGTCGCGGACCATCGACCAGAGCGCGGCCCAGACCGTCGCCCGGGCCAGCGGGTCGGCCACCGGGTGGGTGAGCACCGCGGCGGTGGATTCGGCGTCGAGCCGCAGCTTCGCATAGGTCAGGTCGTCCTCATTGGGCAGCAGCAGCCGCGGCGTGCCGTCGGCCGGCAGCTGCAGATCCTCGACGACGACGCGGCCGGCCGGGTCGTCGGGGGAGAGCCGGACCTCGGCGACGTCGGCGACGCGCAGCTCCCCGGAGGCCGCGTCGAGGGCGTGGACCGCGCAGCGGATGCGGTGCGGCCGGGAGACCGGCCGCTCGGTGGCCGGATCGAGGCCGGTCTGGGTCACCAGCACGTGCCGCGCCGACGCGCCGGAGCCCTCGACGTCGGCGGCCAGCTCGGGCACGCCGGCGGTCTGCAGCCAGGCCCGCGCCCAGCGGCCCATGTCCTCGCCCGAGACCTCCTCGAGCACCGCCAGGAAGTCCTGCAGCGTGGCATTGCCGAAGGCGTTCCGGGAGAAGTAGCGCCGCGCGGCGGTGCGGAAGGCCTCGCGCCCGACGGTCGCGGCGAGTTGTTTGAGCACGCTGGCGCCCTTGGCGTAGGTGATGCCGTCGAAGTTCTGATCGGCGGCCTCGAGATCGGCGATGTCGGCGACGATCGGGTGGGTGGTCGGCAGCTGGTCCTGCACGTAGGCCCAGGCCTTGCGCCCGTTGGCGAAGGAGATCCACGAGGTGGTGAAGTCGGTGGCCTCGTCGACGGCGAGCGCGCCCATGTAGTCGGCGAAGGACTCCTTGAGCCACAGGTCGTCCCACCACTGCGGGGTGACCAGGTCGCCGAACCACATGTGGGCCATCTCGTGCATCAGCGTGTTCGCCCGGGTCTCGTGCTGGGCGTCGGTGGCGGCGGTGTCGAAGACGTGCTTCTCGGTGAAGGTCACCAGCCCCGGGTTCTCCATGGCGCCGAGGTTGTACTCGGGCACGAAGGCCTGGTCGTAGGTGCCCCAGGGATAGGGGCGGGCGAACTCGGCATGGAAGAAGTCCAGGCCGCGGCGGGTGAGGCCGAAGAGCTCCTCGGCGTCGAGGTGCTCGGCCAGCGAGGCACGGCAGAGCAGCGCCAGCGGGATCTCGAACTCCTCCCCGTCGGCGACGCCGCCGCGCCAGGTCGACTCGACGCAGTGGTACGGGCCGGCCAGCAGCGCGGTGATGTAGCTGGACATCACCGGGGTCTCGGCGAACTCGACGCGGACCAGCCCGGCGTCGAGGCCTCCTGCGGCGCCCTCGACCGGGATGCGGGAGACCTCGGCGCCGTTGGAGCGCAGCCGCCAGGTGTCCGGGCCGGTGATGCTGATCCGGAAGCGGGTCTTCAGATCAGGCTGCTCGAAGACCGGGAAGACGCGGCGGGAGTCGGCGGGCTCGTACTGGGTGTAGAGGTAGACCTGTCCGTCGCCGGGGTCGACGAAGCGGTGCAGCCCCTCGCCGGAGCGGGAATAGACCGAGATGGTGTGCAGCTCGACCTCGTTCTGCTCCTGCAGCCGCGGCAGACGGATGCGGGCGGTCCCGACGTGCTCGGCGACGTCGAGCGTCTCGCCGTTGAGGACCACCGACTCGACCGAGGCTCCCAGGTAGTCCAGGAAGGTCTCGGCGCCGGGCGTCGCGGAGGTGAAGGAGATGCGGGTGCGCACCGGATAGGTGGTCTGCCCCTCGGCGGCGGCGTCGCGCAGGTCGACGTCGACGGCGCAGGAGGTCACCTGCAGGTGCTCCGCACGGGCGGCGGCCTCCTCCCGGGTGAGGTTCTCGACGTCGGACCGGTCGACGGGCGACGAGGACGCCGGGGAGGACGAGGGGACGGGAGATGCGGGCGATGTCATGGGCATGCCCCTCATTCAAGCCCTCCGGAGGCTCTCCCGCAACGCCGCCGGCCGGATCGCCGGCACGGTCGGCGGACTCAGTCGCAGGTGTCGCAGAGCCCGGAGAGCGGCAGCTCGATGAAGCAGCTCGGGCACAGCCCGTGCCGCAGGCGAGAGCTCTGACCTGCCGGAGCCGCAGACGGGGCCGCCGGCGGGGCATGCTCAGCATGCTCAGCATGCTCGGCGTGCGGCGTCGCGGCGTCGTCCGCTTCGGAGGGGGCCGCGGAGCTCAGGCCTGCGACCGCGTCATGCGCCTGGCGGGTCCGGAGAGCCGGGGGTGACGACGTCGTCGGGGAGGGCGGGCCGTCGGCTGCGGGGTCGATCGTCGCGTCGGGGGACTGGGGCTCTTCGTCTCGCATCGGACATTCACCACCGGGGAACGTTCGTCGTCCTCGCCCTCAGGATAGGGGCGCCGTCCCGCCCCGGACCAGGAGCCCGGGCCGGCGGCCGGTCCCCGTCCCGGGGGATCCGGTCGCCGGCCCGCCGGTCACCGCCGACGCAGCGTCTTCTCGTCCACCGGAGCGTCCCCCGAGGCTCGCCGGCGGCGGTGGAACTCGGCCGCCTCGGCCTGCCGCTCGGCCTCGGCGCCGGAGGCGACCTCCATGCGCAGGTGGTCCGCGGTGTAGCCGAAGCACTCGGCGATCTGCCGGGCATAGGGCCGCACGCGCGCCAGCAGCCGGTTGAGATAGGGCGTCAGGGTCCGCGCCCGCTGGGCGGAGATCCGCCCGTGGAGCAGGTGCCAGTCGAGGTGATGCTCGATCGTCGACAGCGCGTGGATGTCGCGCAGCCAGGTCAGCACAGTGCGGGTGTCCTCATGCTCGACGGTCTCCAGCGCCTGGGTGAAGGACTCCCAGAGCAGCAGATCGGCGTGCGCCGCCGCGGCGGAGATGATCTGGTGCTGGTGCTCGTTGAACGCCTCGGCCTTCTCCGCCGGTCCGAGCTTGGAGGTGCTGCGCAGCGCGGAGGCGACGTCGGCGACCATCTGCCGCACCCGGTCGGAGAGCAGGCTGCGCTGCACCTCGGTCTGCTTGAACCAGTTGGCGCTGCGCCGCTCGTCCCCGGTGTCCTGCACGTTCTGCAGCGCGCGGCGCAGGCCGAAGCGGTGCAGCACCGTCGACTGCGCCTGGGAGACGACGTAGCGCGAGAGGGCGCCGACGTCGGCCTGGCGGAACTCGGCGGCGTAGTCGCTGAGCAGGCGCTTGGCCACCAGCTGCAGCAGCACGTTGTTGTCGCCCTCGAAGGTCGCATAGACGTCGAGGTCGGCGCGCAGCGTCGCGAAGCGGTTCTCGGCCATGAATCCGGCGCCGCCGCAGGCCTCGCGGGCCTCCTGCAGGGTGTCCAGCGCATGCCAGGTCGCGGTCGGCTTGAGCGCGGCGGCCAGCGTCTCCAGCTCCTGACGGTTCTCGTCGGAGTCGTCGGCGCCGGAGAAGACGTCGTCGAGCTTGGTCAGCAGCTTCTCGTGGGCGAAGCCGGCGGCCACTGTGGTGGCCAGCTTCGGGATCAGCCGTCGCTGGTGCAGCTGGTAGTCCATCAGCACCTCCTCCTCGGTGGTGGAGGAGGCGTGGAACTGCCGTCGCTGCTCGCCGTAGGTGATCGCGCCCTGCAGCGCGATCTTCGAGGCGGCGATGGAGGCGCCGGTCAGCGAGACGCGGCCCTGCACCAGGGTGCCCAGCATGGTGAAGAAGCGCCGGCCCGGGCTCTCGATGGGGGAGCTGTAGGCGCCGTCGGCGGCGACGGCGCCGTAGCGGTCGAGCAGGTCGGCGCGCGGCACCCGGACGCGGTCGAAGCTCAGCCGGCCGTTGTCCACTCCGTTGAGCCCGCCCTTCTCGCCGTCGTCGGAGATGGTCACGCCGTCGCGCGCCGTGCCGTCCTCGTCGCGGATGCGGCAGTAGAAGCAGTGCACGCCGTGGTTCACGCCGTTTGTGATCAGCTGCGCGAAGACCACCGCGTCGCGGCCGTGGACCGCGGCGTTGCCCAGGTATCGCTTGGTGGCGCCGGTGAAGGGCGTGTGCAGGACGAACTCCTCGGACTCCGGATCGTACTCGGCGGTGGTGCCGATGGAGGCGACGTCGGAGCCGTGGCCGATCTCGGTCATCGCGAAGGCGCCGGGGACCCTGAGGTCGACGATCGGCGGCAGCAGGCGCCGGTGGTGCTCCTCGGATCCCAGGTGCATCACCGCCGCGCCGAAGAGCCCCCACTGGACGCCGGCCTTGATCTGCAGCGAGGGATCGGCGACGACGAGCTCCTCGAAGGCGGCGATGTTCGCCCCGTGGGCGTCCTGGCCGCCGTACTCCTTCGGGAACGCCCGCTGGACGGCGCCCTCCTCGACGAGCCCGGCGAGCTGGGCGAAGACGCGCTCGCGGTGCTCGGCGGTGGACAGCCCCTCGATGCGGTGGAACCGCGGGTCGGCGGCGACGGCGCGCGCGGTCCGCCGGGTCTCGGCCCAGCGGCCCAGCAGCAGCTCCTGCAGCACGGCGCCGTCCGGCTCCGGGCGGCCCCGGGCGTCGTCGGCGGTGTCCGCGGTGCCGGCGGTGCCGGAATCGCGGGCGGCGGTCGGGCGGGCGGTCTGGCTCATGGTGCGCTCCTCTGATGTGCTGATCCGGCGTGCTGGTCCTCGGTCTGGTCGGTGCCCCGACCGGCCGATCGCCGGAGGGGCTGACCAGGGCGGGGACGGCGTGCGGCCCGCGTCTCGGACTGAGGGCGGTCGACCCTGCCGGCGGATGTCCGTGTGACAGTGACGGCCACCACAGGTAGTCTAAGATACTGATCAGTAATAAATCCACGTCCCGACCGCTCGAACCCCCGAGCTTGAGGAGAGTGCCGCATGTACACCGTCGATCGCCCCCCGAGACGCCGTGATCATCGGGGGCAATCGGATCCCCTTCGCCCGCGCCCACAAGGCCTACGCGGGCGCGTCCACCCAGGACATGCTGACGTCCGCGCTGAACGGGCTCGTCGCCCGCTTCGCCCTGCAGGGCGAGCAGCTCGGCGCCGTCGCCGGCGGGGCGGTGATGAAGCACCCGAAGAACTTCAACCTCGTCCGCGAGTCGCTGCTGGGCACCCCGCTGGATCCGCGGACTCCGGCCCATGACGTGCAGATGGCCTGCGCCACCGGCATGGAGGCCATCGGGTCGCTGGCCGACAAGATCCGCCTGGGGCGCATCGACTCGGCCGTCGGCGGGGGAGTGGACTCGATCTCCGACGCTCCGATCGTGGTGACCGACGCGCTGCGCGGCATCCTGATGGAGGCCAGCCGGGCCAAGACTCCCGTCCAGCGGCTCAAGGCGCTGGCGAAGATCCGCCCGGGGCACCTCGCGCCGCAGGCGCCGGGCGTGGACGAGCCGCGCACCGGCATGTCGATGGGCGAGCACATGGCCGTCACCGCCCACCAGTGGGGCATCACCCGGAGAGAGCAGGACGAGCTGGCCCTGGCCAGCCACCAGAACCTCGCCGCGGCCTGGGACCGCGGATTCTTCGACGACCTGGTCACCCCGTTCCGTCATGTGGCGAAGGACGACAACCTGCGCCCCGACTCGACGCTGGAGAGGCTCGGCTCGCTCGCGCCGGTCTTCGGGAAGGACCTCGGCGAGGAGGCGACGATGACCGCGGCGAACTCCACCGCGCTGACCGACGGCGCGGCGACCGTGCTGCTGGGCAGCGAGGAGTTTGCCGAGTCCCGCGACCTGCCGCAGCTGGCGACCTTCGTCGACCACGAGCTGGCCGCCACGGACTTCGTCGACGGCGCCGAAGGCCTGCTCATGGCGCCCACGCGCGCCGCGGCACGGATGCTCACCCGGCACGGGCTGACCTTCGACGACTTCGAATACGTCGAGATCCACGAGGCCTTCGCCTCCACCGTGCTCGCCCAGATGAAGGCCTGGGAGGACGAGGAGTTCTGCCGCGAGCACCTCGGCCTCGACGGCGCGCTGGGCCGCATCGACCGCAGCCGGCTGAACGTGGACGGCTCCTCGTTGGCCGCCGGCCACCCGTTCGCGGCCACCGGCGGGCGCATCGTGGCCTCGCTGGCCAAGCGGCTGCACGGCAAGCCGGGGAAGCTGGGCTTCATCTCGGTCTGCGCCGCCGGCGGCCAGGGCATCACCGCGATCCTGGAAGGACGGTGAGCCGACGATGACGCAGCGGACCGCGCAGTCTCGGCCGACGGCACGGCCGCGGCCCACCGACACCTACACCGCGCTGGTCAACACCGAGCTCGGACGGCGCATCGGCCGCGCGCTGGGCCTGCCGCGTCCGGCGCCGCTGCGCCGGCACGCACCGGGGGCGGCGCTCGCCGACGGTCCGGTGCTCGTGCTCGGAGAGACCTCCGTCGCCGAAGAGGTCGCCCAGCTGCTGCTGCGCTGGGGGCTGGACGTGCGTCGCCACATCGGCCCCGAGGAGCGGCTGTCCGGCGTCGTGGCCTGCTTCGACGCCGTCTCGTCCCCGGGGGACCTGCAGCCGACGGTGCTGCGCCTGGCCGGCGTGCAGCGGCAGATCGCTCCGTCGGGTCGGGTGATCACCGTGCTGCGCGATCCGGAGGAGGCTCGCGACCCGGCGGTGCGCGCGGCCCGTCGCGCGGTCGAGGGGCTGACCCGGTCGCTCGGTCGCGAGATGCGCGCCGGGGCGACGGCCAACGGCGTGGTGCTGCAGGAGTCGCTGGAGGCGGCGGCCCCCGGCGTGGCCGGAGTGCTGCGCTTCCTGCTCTCCGGGCGCTCGGCCTTCGTCTCCGGACAGTTCCTCGCCGTGGACAGCGTCAACGGCACGCTGCCCGAGGACTGGGATCGCCCGCTGGCCGGCCAGGTCGCCGTCGTCACCGGCGCGGCCCGAGGGATCGGGGCCGCCATCGCCCGCACGCTGCACCGCGACGGCGCGCAGGTGATCGCCGTCGACGTCCCGCCCGCCGGCGAGGCCCTGGCGACGGTGGCGAACGAGGTCGGCGGCACTGCGCTGCAGCTGGACATCACCGCCGAGGACGCCGGAGACCGTATCCTCGAGCATGCCGAGCAGCGGCACGGCCGGCTCGACGTCGTCGTGCACAACGCCGGGATCACCCGCGACAAGCTGCTGGCCAACATGGACGCCTCCCGGTGGAGCTCGGTCATCGCGGTCAACCTCGAGGCCCAGCTGCACATCAACCGTCGCCTGCTGGCCTCGGAGCTGTTCTCGCAGGCGCCGCGGATCGTCTCGCTGGCGTCGACCTCGGGGATCGCGGGCAACCGGGGGCAGACCAACTACGCGGCCTCGAAGGCCGGCGTGATGGGCATGGTCGCCGCCTCGGCGCCCGAGCTGGAGTCGCGGCACGGCACGATCAACGCCGTGGCCCCGGGATTCATCGAGACCGAGATGACCGCGAAGATGCCGATGATCGCCCGTGAGGTCGCCCGTCGGCTGAACTCGCTCAGCCAGGGCGGCCGGCCCGAGGACGTCGCCGAGACGGTGGCGTTCCTGGCCTCGCCGGCCGCCGGCGGCACCAGCGGCATGACGCTGCGCGTCTGCGGCCAGAATCTGATCGGCGCCTGAGGAGGTACCCGATGTCCGAGACGTTCTCCGATGGGTCCGCCGAGCCGCGCGGGGCCCATGATTCCCCCGCGAGTCCGGCGCCCGCCGTCGCCGACCTCCGACGGATCGAGGTGCCGTCGCTGGTCGGTCTCT
>NZ_AFRW01000126.1 GCF_000220985.1 Nesterenkonia sp. F | reverse complement strand
AGGTGTCGACCAGCCCCCGGGCGACGAGGGTGCGGACCACGCCGTCGACGTTGACCCCGCGGACGGCGGCGATCTGCGAGCGCGAGACCGGCTGGCGGTAGGCGATGATCGCCACAGTCTCCAGGGCCGCCTGGGACAGCCGGGACGTCTGCCCGCCGAGCACGAAGGCCGAGACCTGGTCGGCGTAGCGCGGACGCGAGTAGTAGCGGTACCCGCCGGCGACTTCGCGCAGCTCGAAGCCGCGCTCCCGGCCGCCGTGGGCGCCGTCGGCCTCGACGCGCAGCTCGTCGAGCAGCACCACCACCTGGTGCTCGGCCAGGGCCAGCGCCTCGGCCAGCTCGGCGGGAGTCACCGGCTCCTCGGCGACCATCAGCACCGCCTCCAGAGCGGCCAGGTGGTCCTCGTGCGCGACGAGCCGGGTGCCCTGCGCATCCTCCAGCGCCGGCTCACGCGAGGCGCCGTCGGCCTGCGGCTCCGGTCCGCTCGTCTCCTGCGCGTCGCTCATCCTCGCTCTCCCGTCTGCTCGTCCTCGCCGACGTCCTCGCCGGCCCCGCCGACGTCCTCGCCGGCCCCGCCGGCCCCGTCGGCGGGCTCGACCTCGCCCTCTCCCCATTCGGCCGCCGCGCGCCGGGCGGCGGCGGTCTCGCCGTCCTCGGTCCCGGCCCAGGTGACCGTCAGATCACCCAGCGGCGAGTCCTGCTCCAGCTCGACGTCGCGGTCGCGGAAGAGCTCCAGCAGACCGAGGAAGCGCACGACGACGACCAGTCGGCTGGCCGCGTCGGAGACCAGCTCGTAGAACCCCAGACTCCCGGAGCTGCGCAGCCGACCGGTCATCGTGCGCATCTCCTCGCGGATGTCGACCGCATGGGCGTGCAGATGGTCCAGGTGCACGTCGTCGGGCTCGACGGTCGGGCGCGCGAAGGCCTTCTCGGCGATGGCGGCCAGATCCTCCGGCGACGTCCGCCAGACCAGCTCGGGCAGCAGTCCGCCCAGCTGCGGATCGGTGCCGGGCCGGCGCGGGTACCGCCCGGACTGCTCGTCGAGACGTCGGTCGAGGTGCTCGGCGATCTGCTTGAACGCCCGGTACTGCAGCAGGCGTGCGAAGAGCAGGTCGCGCGCCTCCAGGGCGGCGACGTCCTCCTCGGACTCGACCTCGGCGCCGGGCAGCAGCTGGACGGCCTTCATGTCCAGCAGCGTGGCCGCGACCAGGATGAAGTTCGACGACTCCTCCAGCGCCGCAGGGCTGTAGCCGCCGCCGTCGACGCCGGCCTCGACCGAGAGCCGGCGGACGTAGGCGACGAACTCGTCGGTGACCTCGGCCAGCGCGACCGTGGTGACGTCCATCCGTCGACGGGCGATGAGACCCAGCAGCAGGTCGAAGGGCCCGTCGAAGTTCTCCAGCGAGACGGTGAAGCCGCTGGTGCCCTCGATCTCCTCGCCGACGACTCCGCCGGCGGCCTCGTCGACGTCCGCCGCGTCGGTCGCCGGAGCCGACGCCGCGCCGGCGGCTTCGGTCTGCTCGATCACGCGGATCCCCTCCGGCTCATCGCGCTCAGGGCGCGCCGCCGCGGGAGACGAGCTCCCGCACCAGGGTCCGGTAGGCCTTGGCGCCCTCGTGCTTCTGCGCGTAGGAGGTGATCGGCTCGGCGGCCACCGTGGCGTCGGGGAACTTCACCGTGCGCTTGATGACCGTCTCGAAGACCTTGTCGCCGAAGGCCTCCACGATGCGCGAGATGACTTCCTTGCTGTGCAGCGTGCGCGGGTCGACCATCGTGGCCAGCACGCCGTCGATCTCCAGGTCCGGGTTCAGTCGATCCTGAACCTTCTCGATCGTGTCGACCAGCAGCGCGACGGCGCGCAGCGCGAAGAACTCGGCCACCAGCGGGATGATCACCCCGTGGGCGGCGGTCAGCGCGTTGACCGTCAGCAGGCCCAACGACGGCTGGCAGTCGATGATGATCACGTCGTAGTCGTCGCGGACGGCACGCAGCGCGCGGTCGAGCACCTGCTCGCGGGCGACCTCGTTGACCAGCTGCACCTCGGCGGCGGAGAGGTCGATGTTGGCCGGCAGCAGGTCGACGCCCTCGACGTGCGTGCTCAGGATGGCCTCCTGCGTGGTGACCTCGCGCTCCATCATCACGTTGTAGACCGAGACCTCGAGCTCGTGCGGGTTGGTGCCCAGTCCCGCGGAGAGCGCCGCCTGCGGGTCGAAGTCGACCATCAGCACCCGGCGCCCCTGCTCGGCCAGGGCCGCGCCCAGGTTGATCGCCGAGGTGGTCTTGCCGACGCCGCCCTTCTGGTTGACCATCGCGATGGTCCGCGCGGGACCGTGGCCCTCGAGGGGCGGCGGCTCCGGGAACTCGTGCTTGGGCCGCCCGGTCGGGCCGATGATCGGCTCCCCGTGCACGGTGAAGAGCTCGGTGGGCTGCTGATTGCTCACGGACTCGCTCGCCTTTCCTGCCGCCGTCGCTTGCGCTGTCGACGTGCCCTCCGCCGCGCGGGACCGGCCGGCCCGGGGCCGCGGCCACGCTGAGATCGCCCGGCGGGCACAACGCGACCAGACTACCCCGAGCACTCCCGCGCGGCAGACCGCAGGGGTCATCCTCAGCTTGAAGGCCGCACCTCAGCCGCTCCTGCTCCGCCCTCGCCGACCCTGCCGCACCCCTGGGCGACGTGTCGGCCCGGACAGCTGCGCGTGATGGTCAGCCGCCCGCCCAGGAACCAGCGGGGCGGCGGGTCCCGGGGTGTCGGGCGCAGAGTGCGGCGGCCCCTCCCCATCGACCCTCCCGACAGCCTCAAGCCAGAAGCCCTCGGGGATCGCGCAGGGAGCGGTCGCGGACGGCGTGGTGGTCGCCGCCAGTCATGGTGCCATCGCATGACCTTCGTCACGCACGGCCCCCTCGATGTATACAGATCTTCCTGCGCATTCTCTTCCCTCGCCGCGGTGCCGACACTCTGTATACACTGGACGGGTGCGAGCCAGTGAACGCGCCCATGAGGCGTTGCGTCGGGAGATCGTCGAGGGGCTGCTGCCGCCGGGCACCCTGCTCGGCGAGGTCGAGCAGGCCGCACGCCTCGGCGTCTCCCGCACCCCGCTGCGCGAGGCGCTGGCCCGGCTGGTCTCCGAAGGACTGGCCGACCAGACGCGGGGGCGCGGCACGGTCGTCAGCGCGGTCTCCCCCGCCGACGTCGAGCAGCTCTTCGAGCTCCGCATCCCGCTGGAGGTCCAAGCCGCGCGGCTGGCCGCGCGCCGCGCCGATCCGACGGTCTTCGAACGGCTGGCCGCGCGCTTCCGCACCGCCGAACAGCAGGGACCGGAGCCCCCCGACACCTCCGCGGCCGCCGGGGAGGGCCTCGACGCGGACCTCGACGACGCGGCCTCCAGGATCGAGGAGTACTACGCCCTGGTCGCGGCGATGGACGCCGCCGTCGACGACGCCGTCGTCAATCCCCGGCTCGTGGCGGTGATGCAGCCGCTGCGCACCCATCTGGCCCGCATCCGACGCCTCTCGCACGACGATCCGCAGCGGCTGCGCCGCTCCGCCGAGGAGCACGCGGCGATCTGCCGCGCCGTCGTCGCCGGCGACGAGGAGCTGGCCGCCGCGACGACGCTGGTGCACCTGCGCGCCAGTCTCGCCCACATCCAGCACGCTCTGGGACAGCACGCCGTCGCGAGGCCCGTCGACACGCCCTCCCCCACGGAAGGATCCGCCCGATGATCACCCATCCCGTCACCGTCCGCCCCAGCCGCGAGCACCTCCCGCGGGAGGAGCAGCTGGCCTATAAGCTCGCCCGCGTCGCCGTCGACCCGGTCGCCGTGGACCCGCAGGTCACCGACATGGTCATCAACCGGCTCATCGACAACGCCGCCGTCGCGGCGGCGTCGCTGACCCGGGCCCCCGTGGTCTCGGCCCGGGCCCAGGCGCTGGACCATCCGGTGCCCTCCGGCGGCCGCGGGGCGACGGTCTTCGGCGTCGATCAGCTCGCCGGCCCGGAATGGGCGGCATGGGCCAACGGCGTCGCAGTCCGCGAGCTGGACTTCCACGACACCTTCCTGGCCGCCGAATACTCCCACCCCGGCGACAACATCCCGCCGATCCTCGCCGTCGCCCAGCACGCCGGCCGATCCGGGCCGGAGCTCATCCGCGGCATCGCCACCGGCTATGAGATCCAGGTCGACCTGGTGAAGGCGATCAGCCTGCACCGTCACAAGATCGACCATGTCGCCCACCTCGGCCCGTCGGCGGCCGCAGGCATCGGCACGCTGCTGGGCCTGGACGACGAGACCATCTTCCAGGCGATCGGGCAGGCGCTGCACACCACGACTGCGACCCGCCAGTCCCGCAAGGGCGAGATCTCCACGTGGAAGGCCCACGCTCCCGCATTCGCGTCCAAGATGGCGATCGAGGCCGTCGACCGGGCGATGCGCGGCCAGACCTCGCCGGTGCCGATCTACGAGGGCGAGGACGGGGTGATCGCCTGGATGCTCGACGGCCCCGATGCCCGCTACGAGGTGCCGCTGCCCGCTCCCGGCGAGGCCAAGCGCGGCATCCTGGACACCTACACCAAGGAGCACTCGGCCGAGTACCAGGCGCAGGCCTGGATCGACCTGGCCCGGAGGCTGCACCATGAGCACCCCGAGGCCGCCGATCCCGCGCAGGTCGAGAGCGTGCTCATCCGCACCAGCCACCACACCCACTCCGTGATCGGCTCCGGGGCCGAGGATCCGCAGAAGTACTCGCCGACCGCCTCCCGGGAGACGCTGGACCACTCGATCCCCTATATCTTCACCGTGGCCCTGCAGGACGGCGCCTGGCACCACGTCGACTCCTACGCGCCGGAGCGCGCCGGCCGCGCCGACACCGTCGAGCTCTGGCAGAAGGTCACCACCGCCGAGGACTCCGAGTGGACCCGGCGGTACCACTCGACCGACATCGCGGAGAAGGCCTTCGGCGGCTCGGTGGAGATCACGCTGACCGACGGGCGCGTGATCCGCGACGAGATCGCCGTCGCCGACGCCCACCCGCTGGGCGCGCGTCCCTTCGCCCGCGAGCAGTACCTCGCCAAGTTCCGCGCACTGGCCGCCGGAGTGGTCGACGACGCCGAGGCCGAGCGCTTCCTGGAGGCCGTCCAGCGTCTGGAGTCGCTGGACTCCGGCGAGCTCGACCAGCTGACCGTCGCCGCCGCCGACGGCGTCATCGACCCGACCGCCGCCCCGAAGGGACTCTTCTGAGATGCTCCATTCCTCCACCACCCCGCAGCAGAAGCGCCGAGCGCTGCGCGAGATGCTCGTCCCCGGGGCCGCCCGCCAGTTCCCCGGCACCTTCACCCCGCTGACCGCCCCGCTGATCCAGGAGAAGGGCTTCGACGGGCTCTACATCTCCGGCGCGGTGCTGGCCAACGAGCTGGGACTGCCGGACATCGGGCTGACCACGCTGACCGAGGTCTCCCAGCGAGCCGGGCAGATCGCCCGAGCCAGCGATCTGCCGGCGATCGTCGACGCCGACACCGGCTTCGGCGAGCCGATGAACGTCGCCCGCACCGTCCAGGAGCTCGAGGACGCCGGGCTGGCCGGCTGCCACATCGAGGACCAGGTCAACCCCAAGCGCTGCGGTCATCTGGACGGCAAGGACACCGTCGACCTCGACACCGCCGCCCGACGGATCCGCGCGGCCGCGGCCGGCCGGCGGGACGGGGACTTCCTGATCATGGCCCGCACCGACATCCGCGCCGTCGCGGGGATCGACGCCGTCGTCGACCGGGCGCGGGCGCTGGTCGACGCCGGCGCCGACGCCCTCTTCCCGGAGGCGCTGGCCGGTCTCGACGAGTTCTCGGCCGTCTGCGAAGCTGTGGACGTCCCGGTGCTGGCCAATATGACCGAGTTCGGCAAGTCGCAGCTGTTCACCCGCGACGAGCTCGCCGGGGCCGGCGTCGCGATGGTCATCTACCCGGTGACCTCGCTGCGCGCGGCCATGGGCGCGGTGGAGCGGACGCTGGACACGCTGGCCGCCGACGGGACCCAGCAGGCCGCCGTCGACCACATGATGACCCGGTCCCGGCTCTACGACCTCGTCGACTACCAGGGATACAGCACCTTCGACGCCGGGATCTTCAGCTTCGAGGTGCCCGGCGCACCCGAGACAGGAGGACAGCCATGAGCGAGCTGACCGACGAGCAGCAGATCCACAAGGGCCTGGACGGCGTCGTCGCCGACCACACGGCGATCTCCAAGGTGAACCCGGAGACCAACTCGCTGCTCTACCGGGGCTACCCGGTCCAGCAGCTGGCCGCCGCGCTTCCGTTCGAGGACGTGGCCCAGCTGCTGTGGACCGGCGAGCTGCCCACCGACGCCGAGCGTGCCGCCTTCCGCGAGCGCGAGCGCGCTCACCGGGCGCTCGATCCGCGGGTGCGGCAGGCGATCGATCTGCTCCCGCTGGATGCGCATCCGATGGACGTCGCCCGCACCGGGATCTCCGTGCTGGGGGCGAACCACCCGCTGGCCGGCGACTCCTCGCCGGAGGCCGAGCTGACCAAGGCCCAGGAGCTCTTCGCGGCCTTCCCCGCCGTGGTCGCCTATGACCAGCGGCGCCGTCGCGGGCAGGAGCCCGTCGACCCGCGGGACGATCTCGACTACGCCCAGAACTTCCTCTGGATGACCTTCGGCGAGGAGGCCTCCCCTGCGGTCGTCGACGCCTTCCGGGTGTCGATGGTCCTCTACGCCGAGCATTCCTTCAACGCGTCGACCTTCACCGCCCGAGTGGTGACCTCCACCCAGGCGGATCTGCACGCGGCGCTGACCGCCGCGGTCGGCGCGCTGAAGGGGCCGCTGCACGGCGGCGCGAACGAGGCGGTGATGGAGACCTTCGAGGAGATCGGCGTCGACCCCGCCGAATCGCGCGAGGAGGCCGCCGCCCGGGCGAAGGCCTGGATGGAGCGGGCTCTGGCCGAGAAGCGCAAGGTGATGGGATTCGGCCACCGGGTCTACAAGAACGGGGACTCCCGAGTGCCGACGATGAAGCAGGCGCTCGACGCGATGATCGTCCACTACGACCGCCACGAGCTGGAGGGCCTCTACGACGGCCTCGAGGCGGCCATGGAGGAGGCCAAGGGCATCAAGCCCAACCTCGACTACCCGGCCGGGCCGACCTACCACCTGATGGGCTTCGACACCGCGATGTTCACTCCGCTGTTCGTCGCCTCGCGCATCACCGGCTGGAGCGCCCACGTGATGGAGCAGCGCGCCGACAATGCGCTGATCCGGCCGCTGAGCGCCTACTCCGGCCCCGACGAGCGCAGTCTGTGACCGCACGCTGACGCGGTGCCGCGCCCGGTGCGCGGCGCGCTGAGGCCCGGGTCCCGGCCACGTCGTCGACGGCGCGGGGCCCGGGCATCGCAGTCTCGGCCTGCTCAGGCCAGCGGGGCGTCCAGACGCTGCTCGGCGGCGGCGACGACGGCGCCCGAGCGGACGAGCTCGACGGCCTCGGCGATCTCCGGGGCCAGATGCCGATCCGCGTCGGGGCCGGCGACCCGCTCGCGCAGCACGGCGCGCACCGAGCCCAACGCCGTCGAGGACCGGCCGGAGCCCAGCCCCTCGATCTGCTCGCGCATGTCCACCCCGCGGGCGGCGGTGAGCAGCTCGATCGCCAGCACCTGCTCCAGACCCTCGACGGCGCGGCGCAGCTTCAGCCCGGCCGACCAGCCCATCGAGACGTGGTCCTCCTGCATGGCCGAGGACGGGATGGAGTCCACCGAGGCCGGCGCGGCGAGCCGCTTCATCTCGGAGACGATGCCGGCCTGGGTGTACTGGGCGATCATGTGTCCGGAGTCCACGCCCGGGTCGTCCGCCAGGAAGGGCGGCAGTCCGTGGCTGCGGTTCTTGTCCAGCATCCGGTCGGTGCGCCGCTCGGCCATCGAGGCGCAGTCGGCGGCGGCGATGGCCAGGAAGTCCAGCACGTAGCCCACCGGTGCGCCGTGGAAGTTGCCGTTGGACTCCACCCGGCCGTCGACGGTGACGACGGGATTGTCCACCGCAGAGGCCAGCTCGTGCTCGGCGACCCCGCGCGCGTGGGCCATCGTGGCGCGCACCGCGCCGTGGACCTGCGGGGCGCAGCGCATCGAGTAGGCGTCCTGCACGCGAGTATGGCGGTGGCCGTTGTGCTTGGCGTCCTGGATCAGCGCCGAGTCGGCCAGCATCCGGCGCAGGTTCGCCGCCGACTCGCCCTGGCCGGGCTGCGGACGCAGCTGATGCAGGTCCTCGGCGAAGACGGCGTCGGTGCCGTGCAGCGCCTCGATGCTCAGCGCCGCGGCGATGTCGGCGGTGCAGGCCAGCCGCTCCAGATCGGCCAGCGCCATCAGGAGCATGCCCAGCATGCCGTCGGTGCCGTTGATCAGCGCCAGCCCCTCCTTCTCGACCAGCTCGACCGGCTCGATCCCGGCGGCGGCCAGCGCGTCGGCGGCCTCCCGGCGGCGGCCGGAGGCGTCGAAGACCTCTCCCTCGCCCATCACGGCCAGGGCGCAGTGCGACAGCGGCGCCAGGTCGCCGGAGCAGCCCAGCGACCCGTGCTCGCCGACGACCGGGGTGATTCCGGCATTGAGCAGAGCCGCATAGCGGCGGGCGATCTCGGGGCGAACACCCGTGCGTCCGGTGGCCATGGTGGCCAGCCGGTTGAGCATCAGGGCGCGGACGACCTCGACGGCCATCGGCGCGCCCGAGGAGGCGGCGTGCGAGCGCACCAGCGAGCGCTGCAGCTGCACGCGCCGCTCGACCGGCACCTGCGTGGTGGCCAGCGCGCCGAAGCCGGTGGAGACCCCGTAGTGCGGCATGGGGTCCTCGGCGAGGGCGTCGATGACCGCACGGGTGGACTTCATCGCGGCCACCGCGTCGGCGCCGAGATCGACAGGCGCGCCGTGCCGGGCGACGGCGACGACCTCTGCGGAGTCGAGCGCTCCGGCGCCGACGGTCACGGTTCCGCGCGCCGTCTCGCCGTCCTCGACGACCTCCTGACTCCGGTGCTGCTGCAGGGGCTGCTGGTGGGGCTGGGCTGCCATGGTGGTGTCTTCCTCTCGCCGACGTGCTGGACGCCGGATCGGCGACCTCTGCGATACGGGACGGCTTCTCTTGCCATCTGCTGGAACATGCGTTTCAATCAGTGAAACGTGATTCACTTCATATCGCAAGGGCGCAGCTCCTGCCGCCCCGGAAGGACCTCTCCTCGATGGCCGAATCTGTCACCCGCACCGTCAGCCGAGCGCTCGACCTGCTCGCCGCAGTCTGCGACGCCGGCGGCACGAATCTCGCAGAGGCCGCCCGCGCCACAGATCTGTCCTCCTCCACGGCGCTGCGCCTGCTGCGCACTCTCGAGTCCAGCGGCTTCGTCCGCCGCGACGACGCCGGATCCTTCCGCCCGGGCCTGCGGCTGGTGCAGTTGGGTGCCCAGGCGCTCAGCAGCGAGTCCCTGGTGTCGCTGGCCGAGGCTCCGCTGAGGCGTCTGGTCGAGGCCACCGGAGAGTCCTGCTACCTCTCCGTGCCGCATCTGCAGGGCACCGAGCACGAACAGTGCATCTACCTCGCCATGGAGGAGGGCACGCACTCGGTCCGTCACGCTTCCTGGGTGGGACGTTCCTTCCCAATGACCGGGTCGGCGGCCGGAGCCGCCCTCTCGGGCGCGGTCGACGAACAGGGGTACACGGTGGTCGGCCAGGCCGTGGAGTCCGACGTCACCGCTGTGGCCGCCCCGATCGCGATACCCCCCGCCGCCGACGCCGAGCCTCAGATCGTCGCCGCGCTCTCCGTGGTCGCCCCCAGCTACCGCATGACCTCGGAGGCCGTCGACCGCATCGGGCAGTTCGTCGCCGCCGAAGCGGCGGGCATTCTGCACGCCCGCGCGGTCGCCGCCTGATCCGGCCCATTCACCACCCCGCCCCGGAGGAGCAGAACACCATGAGCACCAGCTTCACCCGCCACGACCCCGGCCGCACGATCCGAGCCCCGCGTGGCGCCGAGATCAGCGCCCGCAGCTGGCAGACCGAAGCACCGCTGCGCATGCTGATGAACAACCTCGACCCCGAGGTCGCCGAGCGCCCGGAGGACCTGGTGGTCTACGGCGGCACCGGCCGCGCCGCGCGCAGCTGGGAGGCCTATGACGCGATCGTCGAGACGCTCCGCGGCCTGGAGGAGGACGAGACCCTGCTGGTGCAGTCCGGCAAGCCCGTCGGCGTGCTGCGCACCCACCGCTGGGCCCCGCGCGTGCTCATCGCCAACTCCAACCTCGTCGGCGACTGGGCGACCTGGCCCGAGTTCCGCCGGCTGGAGGACGAGGGGCTGATGATGTACGGCCAGATGACCGCCGGGTCCTGGATCTACATCGCCACCCAGGGCATCCTGCAGGGCACCTTCGAGACCTTCGCCGCCGTCGCCCGCTCGATGCACGCGTCGGGCCGGCTCGACGAGCCCACGCTGGCCGGCACCCTGACGCTGACCGGCGGCTGCGGCGGCATGGGCGGCGCCCAGCCGCTGGCGGTCACGCTCAACGGCGGCGTCTGCCTGATCGTCGACGTCGACGAGACCCGGCTGCGCCGGCGCCGGGCCAAGCGCTACCTGGACGAGGTCGAGACCGACCTGGACGCCGCCCTGGAGAAGGCCGGCGCGGCGAAGGCCGAGCGTCGGGCGCTCTCGGTGGGCCTGGTGGGCAACGCCTCGGAGGTCTTCGGCGAGCTGCTGCGCCGCCACCGCGCCGGCGATCTGACGGTGGACATCGTCACCGACCAGACCTCGGCACACGACCCGCTGTCCTACCTACCGGCCGAGCACACCATGGAAGACTGGGCGCAGGCCGCCTCAGAGGACGCCGAGACCTTCACCAAGAAGTCCCGCGAGTCGATGGCCGCGCAGGTGCAGGCCATGGTGGAGTTCCAGGACGCCGGCGCCGAGGTCTTCGACTACGGCAACTCGATCCGCGACGAGGCCCGCCACGCCGGCTGCTCCCGCGCCTTCGAATTCCCCGGCTTCGTCCCGGCCTACATCCGCCCGCTGTTCTGCGAGGGCCTGGGCCCGTTCCGCTGGGTCGCGCTCTCCGGCGACCCGGAGGACATCCGCGTCACCGACGAGGCCATCAAGGAACTCTTCCCGGAGAACGAGCACCTGCACCGCTGGATCGACGCCGCCGGCGAGCATGTCGAGTTCGAGGGCCTGCCCGCGCGCATCTGCTGGCTCGGCTGCGGCGAGCGCCACCAGGCCGGGCTGCTGTTCAACCGGCTCGTCGCCGAGGGCAGAGTCTCCGCGCCGATCGTCATCGGCCGCGACCACCTGGATTCCGGGTCGGTGGCCTCCCCCTACCGGGAGACCGAGGCCATGGCCGACGGCTCCGATGCGATCGCCGACTGGCCGCTGCTCAACGCGCTGACCTCGACCAGCTCCGGGGCCACCTGGGTCTCGCTGCACCACGGCGGCGGGGTGGGCATGGGCCGCTCGATCCACGCCGGCCAGGTCGGCGTCGCCGACGGCACCGAGCTGGCGGCCGAGAAGCTCGAGCGGCTGCTGACGAACGACCCCGCGACGGGCGTGATCCGCCACGTCGACGCCGGCTACGAGCGCGCTGCAGAGGTGGCCGACGAACGCGGCGTCCGGGTCCCGATGCGGCGGCAGGACTGACCGGGAGGGGACCTGCCCCTCTGTCGGCGTGGACGAAGGAGTCTTTCCCATGGACAGCACCGCACGGCGCCTCCCCGAGGACGCCCTGATCCTAGGAGCCGTATGACGCCCACCCCCGCTCTCCCGTCCTCCGACGCCCCTTCCCCGGCGACGGTGAACTCCCTGCTGGCGGCCATCGCCGACGTCGGCACCGACCCCCGCCGCGGCGGCTACAGCCGCCCGGTGTGGTCCGACGCCGAGCGCGAGCTGCGCGGCTGGTTCCTCGCCGAGGCCGCCGCCCGCGGCCTGGAGACCACCGCCGACGCCAACGGCATCCTCTGGGCCTGGTGGGACCTGCCCGCCGCACGCCGCGGCGGCTCAGTGGAGGCCTCCCGCGCGGGCGCAGCGGTCACCGGATCGCATCTGGACTCGGTGCCCGGCGGCGGAGCCTTCGACGGCCCGCTCGGCGTGGCCTCGGCCCTGGCCGCCGTGGACCAGCTGGCCGCCCGTGAGGCCGCCGGCACTCTGCACCGTGAGCGCGCCCTGGCGCTGACGGTCTTCCCCGAGGAGGAGGGCTCGCGGTTCGGCGTCGCCTGCCTGGGGTCACGGCTGCTCAGCGGGGCCATCGCACCCGAGCGTGCCCTGACGCTCACCGACTCCGAGGGCATCACCCTGGGCGAGGCGGCTGAGCGCAACGGTCTGGATCCGCGGCGGATGGGCCCCGACGCCGCGGCCCTAGATCGCATCGGCCGCTTCGTCGAGCTGCACGTCGAACAGGGGCGCGGACTCGACGGGCCCGAGCACCGGGGGCCCGCCGGCGCAGGCCCGGCTCTGGCGGTGGGCTCCACCGTGCTCGGCCACGGCCGCTGGCGGTTGAGCTTCCGCGGTCAGGGCAACCACGCCGGCACCACGCTCATGCAGGACCGCGCCGATCCGATGGTCGCCGCCGCCGAGACGGTGCTGGCCGTCCGCCGTCTGGCCGCCGCGCGCCCCGACGCCCGCGCGACCGTCGGCCGAATCGCCCCGGTGCCCGGCGGCACCAACGTCATCGCCTCCCGCGTGGATCTGTGGATGGACGTCCGGCACGCCGAGGACGAGGTCACCGCCGCACTGGTGGCCGAGATCGCCGACTCCGCCCGCACCCACGCCGCGGCCGAAGGCTGCACCAGCGAGCTCGTCGAGGAATCGCTGAGCGGCACGGTGCACTTCGACCCGCAGCTGGCCGCCACGCTCACCGGGGCGGTCCGTCGCACGGCGCCCGAGGCGCCGATGCTGGCCACCGGGGCCGGCCACGACGCCGGTGTGCTCGCCGCCCGGGTGCCCACCGGGATGATCCACGTGCGCAATCCCACCGGCATCAGCCATGCGCCCGAGGAGCACGTCGAGGACGACGACGCGGCGACCGGAGTCCTGGCCCTGGCCGACGCCCTGGAGGAGCTGCTGTGACCATCACCCTCGACGCCCCCGTCAACGCGCACTCGCACGCCTTCCACAGGCTGCTGCGCGGACGCACCCACGCCGGCGCCGACGGCGCGCCGGCCGACTTCTGGCGCTGGCGCGAGCAGATGTACCGACTCGCCGGCGCGCTGACTCCGGAGAGCATGGAGCGGCTGGCCACCGCCGTCTACGCCGAGATGGCCGTCGCCGGCTGGACCGCCGTCGGGGAGTTCCACTACCTGCACCATGCCCCCGACGGCGCCGTCTACCCGGACCACGCCATGGAGCGCGCGCTGGCCCGCGCGGCACGCGCCGTCGGGATCCGCCTGGTGCTGCTCGACACCTGCTACCTGCAGGGCGGCCTCTCCCCCGAGGGCCGGCCGCTGCCGCTGGAAGAGGTCCAGCGCCGCTACGCCGACGGCGACGTCGCCGCCTGGGCCTCCCGGTGGGCGTCGCTGGAGGACGCCCTGGTCGACGAGGACGCCGGCTCCGGGCTGGTGTCCCTGGGCGCGGCGGTGCACTCGCTGCGCGCCGTGGACTCCGGCCAGCTCGCCGAGCTGGCCGACTGGGCCGCGGACCGCCCGCAGGTGCCGCTGCACATCCACCTCTCCGAGCAACCGGCCGAGAACGCCGCAGTGCAGGCCGCCCACGGGCTCACCCCGACCGCACTGCTGCACTCGCACCGGCTGCTCTCCGAACGCCTCTCGGCAGTGCACGCCACGCATCTCGCCGAGACCGACATCGCGCTGCTGGGCCGGACCGGCTCGACTGTGGTGATGTGCCCGACCACCGAGGCCGACCTCGGCGACGGCATCGGCCCGGCCCGCGAGCTCGCCGATGCCGGGGCATCGATCGCCCTGGGCTCCGACCAGCACGTGGTGATCGACCCGCTGGCGGAGATGCGCGCGATGGAGCACGGCGAGCGGCTGCGCACCGGGCTCCGCGGCCGCTTCAGCCCCGCGGCGCTGCGCTCCGCGGCCGTGGCGGCCGGCCGCCGCAGCCTCGGGATCTCCGCCGCCGCGACCGGGGACGTCATCGAGCTGGACGACTCCTCGATGCGCACGATCGGCTCGGATCCCCGGCAGCTGCCGATGTCGGCCACCGCCGCCGACGTCGTCGCGGTGACCGTCGCCGGCGAGCGCATCGCCGCCGACGGCGTCCACGAGCGTCTCGGCGACCCCGCCGAGCTGTACCGGTCCCTGTTCGCCCACCACCCGGAGCTGCGATGAGCCCCCTCGACCATCACGAACCCGCTGACCCCGCCGACCGTCCTGCCGACGCCGCGCGGCCCGGATCGACGCTGATCACCGGCATCTCCGAGCTGACCACCCAGGACGCCGAGCATCGCGTGCTGCACGACGCCGCCGTGGTCGTCGAGGAGGACCGCATCGCCTGGATCGGCCCCGCGGACGAGGTGCCCGCGGCCGACGCCGTCCACGACCTCGGCGGCCGCGCGGTGCTGCCCGGCTGGGTCGACTCGCACACCCATCTGGTCTTCGCCGGCGACCGCGGCGCCGAGTTCGAAGCGCGGATGGCCGGCGACTCCTACAGCGCCGGCGGCATCGGCGTGACCATGGAAGCCACCCGCTGCGCCGACGACGCCACGCTGGAAGCCCTCGTCGCCTCCCGCGTGCAGGACGCCGTCGACGGGGGCACAACCTTCTTGGAGACCAAGACCGGCTACGGGCTCTCCGTCGAGGAGGAGGCCCGCCACGCGCGGATCGCCGCGGAGGCCGCCGACGCGGTGACCTTCCTCGGCGCGCATCTGGTCCCGCCCGGCGCGGACGCCGCCGAGTACCTCGACCAGGTCCGCGGCCCCATGCTCGAAGCGGTCCGGCCGCATGTGCAGTGGGCCGACGTCTTCTGCGAGCGCGGGGCCTTCGACGCCGGAGCCTCCCGCGCGGTGCTGCAGGACTGCGCGGCGGCCGGACTGGGCCTGCGGATCCATGGCAATCAGCTCGGTCCCGGACCCGGCGTGCAGCTGGCGGTGGAGCTCGACGCGGCCAGCGTCGACCACGTCAATCACCTCGACGATGCCGACGTCGAGGCGCTGGCCGCCAGCTGGTCGAGCGAGGGGGCCGGCACAGTGGCCACCTGCCTGCCGGCCTGCGACCTGTCCACCCGGCAGCCGCTGGCGCCGGCCCGCCGGCTGCTCGACGCCGGCGTCGAGGTCGCGCTGGCGTCGAACTGCAACCCGGGGACCAGCTACACGACCTCCATGGCGTTCTGCGTCTCCACTGCAGTGCTGCAGATGGGGCTGAGCCTGCACGAGGCGGTGAGAGCGGCCACCGTCGGCGGCGCCCGGGCGCTGCGCGTCGACGACGAGGTCGGCTCCCTCGAAGTCGGCAAGCGCGCGGATCTGCACGCCCTCGAGGCGCCGGCGGCGATCCACCTGGCCTATCGGCCCGGGATGCCGCTGACCCACGCGGTCTGGCGCGCCGGTCGCCGCGCGGCCTGACGCGTTGCCGCCGACCCCGCGCCCGGGCGGGCCCCATGGGACCCGCCCGGGGCGCGTGGTCAGCGTGCTCGGGGGTGAGCCGCCAGGTAGCTCTCCTGCAGGGATTCGGCGGTGACCTTCGTGTAGATCTGCGTGGTGGTCACCGAGGCGTGGCCGAGCATCTCCTGGACCAATCGGATGCCGGCGCCGCCTTCGAGCATATGCGTCGCGCAGGAGTGGCGCAGCGTGTGCGGCGAGATCTCGCCGTCGATCTCCGCCGCGGCGGCGTGACGCTGCAGGATCGTCCAGGCCGACTGCCGGGAGAGCCGCCCGCCGCGGGCGTTGAGGAACAGCGCCGGCGATCCCGAGGGCGAGGACGCGGAGGAGCGCCGACGCCGCGCCGCCGCCTCGACCAGCGCCGGCCGACCGGCCGAGAGGTAGTCGCCGACCGCCCGCTGGGCGAAGCTGCCCACCGGGACCACGCGCTGCTTGTCGCCCTTGCCGGTCACCCGCACCACGATCAGTCCGTCGGGACGCTCCGCCCCGTCAGCGTCGGGGCCCTCGGCGTCCGCTCCGGCGCGGACCTCGTGCAGGTCGTCGACGTCGAGGCTGACCGCTTCGCCGATCCGCGCGCCCGTGGCGTAGAGGAACTCCAGCAGCGCCCGATCCCGCAGACCGAGCGGCGTGGCGGGATTCGGCGCCTCCAGCAGGCGGCGGACCTGCTCGACGGTCAGCGCCTTGGGCAACGACTGGCATGGCTTCGGCGCGCTGACGTGCCGGGCGGGGTCATCGACAGTGCGGCCCTCGAGCGCCCACCAGCGGTGCAGGCCGCGGACGGCGGCCAGCGTGCGGGCGATCGAGGACTGTGCCATCGGCGAGCCGCCGTCGTCGCCGGTGTTCAGCGCCTGGACGAAAGAGGCCACCAGTCCCTCGTCGATCGCGGCCGGGTCCTCGACGCCGGCGTCGAGCAGGTGGGCGCCGTAGCGGGTGAGGTCGCGGCGGTAGGACGCCAGCGTGTTGGCCGAGGAGCCGCGTTCGATCCGCAGATGGGTGAGGTACTCGCCGATCTGCCGGCCGATCGGGCTCTCGGGGACGTGAGCCAGCCGCCGACGGCGCCGCCGGGACTCTTCCTGTGCGGAGGAGTCCCCTGCGGCGCCGGCGGACGTCTCGGCCGTCGACGGATCGCCCATGGACGCCGTCGGCTCAGCCGCGCCGGGCCAGGCCCGCGCCGATGAGTCCGGAGAACAGCGGGTGGGCGTTGGTCGGCCGCGACTTCAGCTCCGGGTGGGCCTGGGTGGCCACGTAGTAGGGGTGCTCGTCGGCGGGCAGCTCGACGAACTCGACCAGCTGGCCGTCCGGCGAAGTGCCCGAGACGACCAGTCCGGCCTCGGCCAGCTGCTCGCGGTAGGCGTTGTTCACCTCGTAGCGGTGCCGGTGGCGCTCGGTGACCTCGGTGGTGCCGTAGGCCTGCGCGACCACCGAGTCCTCGGCCAGCGCGGCCTCGTAAGAGCCCAGCCGCATCGTGCCGCCCAGATCGCCGTCGCCGGAGACGATGTCCTCCTGCTCGGCCATCGTGGCGATGACCGGATACGCGGTGTCCGGGTCGAACTCGGTGGAGCTGGCTTCGGGCAGGCCGAGCACGTTGCGGGCGTACTCCATGACCATGGTCTGCAGCCCCAGGCAGAGGCCGAGGGCGGGGATGCCGTGCTCGCGGGCGTGGCGCAGCGCGCCGATCTTCCCGTCCAGGCCGCGGATGCCGAAGCCGCCGGGGACGCAGATCGCGTCGACGCCGGCCAGCGCCTTGGCCGCCCCTTCCTCGGAGGCGCAGAGGTCCGAGGCGACCCAGCGGATCCTGGTCTTCGCCCGGTGGGCGAAGCCGCCGGCGCGCAGCGCCTCGGTGACCGAGAGATAGGCGTCGGGCAGGTCGATGTACTTGCCGACCAGGGCCACCTCGACCTCGTGGTCGGGGTGGTGGACGACTTCGAGCAGATCGTTCCACGTCGACCAGTCGACGTCCTGGAACTTCAACCCGATCTTCTGCACCACATAGGCATCGATGCCCTGCTTGTGCAGGATGCGCGGGATGTCGTAGATGCTCGGCGCGTCCGGGCAGTTGATCACCGCGTCCTCGTCGACGTCGCACATCCGCGAGATCTTGCCGCGCACGTCCTGCGGCAGCTCGTGGGCCGAACGCAGCACGATGCCGTCGGGCTGGATGCCCAGCGAGCGCAGGGCCGCCACCGAGTGCTGGGTCGGCTTGGTCTTCAGCTCCTGGCTGGGCCCGATGTAGGGCACCAGCGAGACGTGGAGGAAGTAGGCGTTCTCCCGGCCGATGTCCTGGCGGATCTGGCGAGCGGCCTCGAGGAACGGCTGCGACTCGATGTCGCCGACGGTGCCGCCGATCTCGGTGATGATCACGTCGGGCGCCTCGCGCCCCTCCGCCGGCTCGGCCGGCAGCCGCATGCGGCGCTTGATCTCGTCGGTGATGTGCGGGATGACCTGGACGGTGTCGCCGAGGTAGTCGCCGCGCCGCTCGCGCTCGATCACCGAGGAGTAGATCTGCCCGGTGGTCACGTTGTTCAGGCCGTCGAGATTCTCGTCGAGGAAGCGCTCGTAGTGCCCGATGTCGAGGTCAGTCTCAGCACCATCTTCGGTGACGAAGACCTCGCCGTGCTGGAAGGGATTCATCGTGCCCGGATCCACGTTCAGATAGGGATCGAGCTTCTGCATGACCACTGAGAGGCCCCGTGCACGGAGCAGATGCCCCAACGAGGAGGCGGTCAGACCCTTGCCGAGGGAGGAGACCACACCCCCGGTCACGAAGATCTGGCGGGTCTGGTCGGGACTGGTCTGATTCCGGGAACTTGTTCGCTGCACCACGGAGTTCGATCGTATCAGGCCGCAGCACCCGGGGACAGACGAGGTCCGCCGCCCGGTCTTCGGTCGAGACGGCGACGGACGCTCAGCTGTGATCCCGGCCTCTGGCCGCACTCTGCCGGGCCAGCACCCGGCGATATGCTGACCGGAGCAGGACCGTCGCCTGCCTGGTCGAAGGAGAGCCTCCACGACTTCCCGGGGCACGGCGGTTTCGCACGCACAGCGCGCGGCCTGCGCGCTTCCCGCCGCCGATCGATCGGAGTCCTCGAGTGACACCCAGCGCTGACGACCGCGACGAGACCACGCTCGTCCAGATCTCTCCGGAGATGGCCCTCGTCTTCGGCGAGCGGCCAGACGGGTTCGATCTGGTGCCGTTCAGCCTCATCTCCCGCGACGAGCAGAAGGGGCTCGTCGACGCCGTGGTCGCCTCGAGCTCCGTGCTGCATCTCGGCGGCCAGGTCGCCGACGGCCTGTCGCGCACAAGTGGACTGGTGCGACTGTCGCCGGAGACCGTCCAGGCGCTGGAGGCCGGCGCTGCGCCGTTGCAGAGCGCCGGATACAACCTGGGCGCCCTGCACGAAGGATCACGCATCACGGGACAGATCCGTTGGCTCCCGGCGACGGACGCGACGACGGCCGGCATGGCCGCCAGCCTGGGGCCGGTTCTCGCGATGCTGGCCATCCAGGCGCAGCTCAAGCAGGTCTCGGCCCTCGCAGAACAGAACCTCGAGCTCACGGAGTCGCTGCTGAGGTCCGTGCGCCAGGGACAGTGGGCGGAACTCTCCGGGTTGGACCAGGCCGTCTCTCGCGCGATCGAGGAAGCGCGCGCCGTCGGCCAGGTCACGCCTCTGCTGTGGAACAACGTCGAAGGCCACGAAGCGGCCCTCCGCACGCAGCGTGATCTCTTCCGGCGCCACATGCAGCGTCACGCACAGGAGCTGGCAGCGCGTGACGGGCATCGAGAACGCCGTGAGTATCTCGAGAAGCACGGCGAAGCAGCCCTCCTCGACCTGCACAGCCTGCTCATCGCGCATAAAGCATGGTTCGAGTACCAGGCGCTGCGCGCCGGCAGGGTGAAGCTGGACGCGGCGGAGTCCCCGCAGGATCAGAGGCTGTTGGAGACCATCGTCGACAATGCGCGGCACGAATACGACGACACCGTCGAGCAGATGCGGGAGCTCCTCGACACCTTCACCCGCGAACTCGGCATCATCGCCGAGCTCCCCGGACGACGCACGATTCCATTCACGGAGGCCCGCCGGAGCGCCGACGACGTCGCCACGATGGCCCGACAGATGCTCGACGCCGTGGAGCGACTCGCCGATTCGGCCCGACGGCCTTCCCCGCCGCTGGAACGCCCGAGCATCTGCCACGTCGACGGTGACGAGGACCTCTCCCGAGATCTCCGCGTCCTCCGCTGGCATCTGGATCGCGGAGAGCGGCTCGTCGCCGTCGCCGCCGGACACCAGCTCGGGACGAGCGGCCCGCTGTCTGCGCTGACGCGAGCGCATGAGCTGATCTCCGTGACCGATCGACGCGTCCTGATCGCCGACCAGTCCGCATTCCGGAAACACGGCCAGGTCGCGCAGTCCGTGTCGAACGATGACATCCGTTACGTCCGGCACCATGAGGACGACGGGAGCGGCCGGGCGCGGATCGACCTCATCACGAAGGACACCGACTTCAGCTGGGATTTCGGCAAGGAGTCGGCGTCGGCGAAGCCTGTGCGGATGCTGGCGGCGCTGCTCGCGGATCGCATGGGCGTCCCGCAGGCCGAGCGCCGCGCGTTGCGAGCGGCCCTGCCTGCGCCGGACGAAGCGCCCGACGCGTCGTCCAGCTGATCAGAAGCCGCTCGGACCGGCTCAGCCCGCGAGCGGCTGTCCGGCGCTCTCCAGCAGCTCCTGGGCGTGCGCCCGGGCGGACTCGGAGTCCTCCTGGCCGGCGAGCATGCGGGCCAGCTCGGCCACCCTCTCCCCGTCGTCGAGGGCATGGACGTCGCTGGCGGTGAAAGCTCCGGCGTCGCCGTCGGTCTCCGCCGAGGCTTTGAACACCCGGATGTGACGCTGGGCATGCGCGGCGACCTGCGGCAGATGGGTGACCACGATGACCTGCACATGCTCGGCCAGCATGGCCAGCCGCCGGCCGATCTGCACGGCGGCCTTGCCGCCGACGCCGGCGTCGACCTCGTCGAAGATGAAGGTCCCGGCCGAGTCATGGGCGGCGAGGACGACCTCCAGGGCCAGCATCACTCGGGAGAGCTCGCCGCCGGAGGCGCCCTTGCCCAGCGGCAGCGGATCCGCGCCGGCATGCGGGGCCAACAGCATCGAGACGGCGTCGGCGCCGTGCGGGCCGAGCTCCTCGGTCTCGGAGACCTCGACGACGAGCCGCGCCTGCGGCATCGCCAGCGCGGCCAGCTCCTCGCCGACGGCGGCCGAGAGTCGTTCTCCGGCGTCGGCGCGGCGGACGCGCAGCTCGGCGGCCTGCTCGCGCAGCGCGGCCTCCTCCTCGGTGATCCGTGCCTCGAGCTCCTCGATCCGGTCGGCGTCGGAATGCAGCACCTCCAGTCGAGCGCGCGACTCCTCCGTCCAGGCGAGCACCGCGTCGACGTCGGGTCCGTAGAGACGGGTCAGTCGGTCCAGCTCGGCCCGGCGCTGATGGACCTCGGCCAGCCGCTCCGGACCTGACTCGTCGAGGCTGGCGGCGTGGACGCCCAGCTGCGAGGCGGCGTCGTTGAGCAGCGAGGAGACCGAGCCGATCTGCTCGTGGACGGAGGCCAGCTCACGGTCCTGGTCGGCGACGGCGGCCAGGGCCTGGGCCGCGGTCTCGACCAGCGCGACCGCGTTGGGCTCGTCGCCGACCGACTCGGCCGCATCCGGGCCCGACAACGCAGTCTGCGCGACCCGGGCGGCCTCCCGCAGCTCCTCGACGTTCTCCAGCGTCATCGCCTCGGCCTTGAGCTTTTCGTCCTCGCCGGGCTGCGGGGCGACCTCGTCGATGCGCTCCAGCGCCTGCTGCAGCTGCTCGGCCTCCAGCCGACGCTGCCGCTCGTTGGCGGTGATCTCCTCCAGCTCGGCGCGCTGCTCGAGCCAGCGACGGTGCCGCTCGCGATAGGCGGCGGCCCGCTCGGCGAACTCCTCGCCGGCGTAGGCGTCCAGCGCGCGGCGCTGGGCGGCCGGCGACTTCAGCCGCAGCTGGTCGGTCTGGCCGTGGACGGTCACCAGGGAGGAACCGATCTCGCCGAGCAGCGAGACCGGCACGCCGCGGCCGCTGACCGTCGCCCGGCTGCGCCCCTTGGCGCTGACGGCGCGGCCGAGCAGCAACGAGGTCTCGGCCGCCGCTCCCCCGGCGTCCCCGTCCTCGTCTGCGCCCTCGGCCGATCCCTCCTCGTCGAGCCAGGCCCCGGCCTCGTTGGCCAGACGGACCGAGCGGTGGGTCGAGTCGGTGGCCACCTCGGCGTCGACGGCGGCCTTGGCGGCCCCGCTGCGCACTGCCGAGGCCTCCGCCCGGGCGCCCAGCAGCAGACTCAGCGCGGTGACGACCATGGTCTTGCCCGCGCCGGTCTCGCCGGTGACGACGTTGAACCCGGGGTGGAGTTCGAGCTCGGCCCGCTCGATGACGCCCAGGTCGCTGATGGTGACGTGCTCGATCACTGACCGTCCTCCTTCTGTGCCGCGTCGTGGCGCAGGGTGCCGCGTTCGGTGGCCATCTCGGTGCCGACCGGATGACCGGTGGGGTCGACCGTCCGGATGCCGGCGACGCCGTCGCCCTCGGGTCGGACCTCCGACTCCACCGGGCCGCGCCAGCCGCTGGTGGGCAGGTTGAACTTGTCGACGAGCCGCTCGGAGAAGGGCGTCTGGTTCACCCGGGCCAGGCGCACCGGCTCGGCCGAGCGGGTGACCTCCACGCGGGAGCCGGCCGGCAGATCGACCGAACGGCGGCCGTCGCACCAGAGCACCGCCTCCTCGTCCTCGTGCTGGAGGATCTCCACGGCCATCACCGAGTCGGGATCGACGACCAGCGGCCGGGCGAAGAGCGCATGGGCGGAGATGGGCACCATCACCAGGGCCTGGACCTCGGGCCAGACGACCGGCCCGCCGGCGGAGAAGGCGTAGGCGGTCGAGCCGGTCGGAGTCGCCATCACCACTCCGTCGCAGCCGAAGGCCGAGACCGGACTTCCGTCGATGTCGACGACCAGGTCGATCATCCGCTCGCGGGACTTCTTCTCGATGCTGGCCTCATTCAGCGCCCAGGAGCTGGCGACCTGCTCGCCGTCGCGCCAGATCCGGATGTCGATCGCCATGCGCCGCTCGACGGTGTAGTCGTGATCGACCACCCACTGCACGGAGGCGTCGAGCTCGGTGCGCTCGGACTCGGCGAGGAAGCCGATGTGCCCCAGATTCACTCCCATCAGGGGCAGGTCGGCGCCGCGGACGAGCTCGGCGGCGCGCAGGATCGAGCCGTCGCCGCCGAGGACCATCCCGACCTCGCACTGCGCCAGGGTGATGTCGCGGCCGACGACGGCCAGCGGCACGCGGTTGAGCCGCTCGCCGACGAGGACCTGCAGCCGGTCGACGTCGCGAGCGAGCATCGTCGGGGTCAGTCCGGCGCCGTGCAGCCGCTCGACGACGGAGACGGCGGCGTCGACGGCGTCCCGGCGGCCGGTGTGGGCCAGCACGAGCACCGCACGGCTGCTCTCGGCCTGGGACATGGCACCTCCTGCGTGGTCGACGCCCGCGAGCCGCGGGATCAGTCCCGGTAGTCGATGTGGTCGATCTGTTCCAGCCTATCCGCCGCCGCGGACTCGGCGTCGGCGATGTCCACAGCCGCGCCGCCCGCGGACCGAGCCGGCGCACGCAGGTGGAGGAAGAACTCCAGGTTGCCGTCCTGTCCGGGCAGCGGGGAACGATGCGCCGAGACCAGCCGCAGACCGGCATCCTCGCAGGCGGCGACGACGCCGGCGACGGCCTCGCGGCGCAGCTGCGGACTGCTGACCACGCCAGTGCGCGCCAGCCGCTCGCGGCCGACTTCGAACTGCGGCTTGACCATCAGCAGCAGCTCCGCACCGAGGGCAGCCTGGGCCGCCAGCGCCGGCACGATCAGCCGCAGCGAGATGAAGGAGAGGTCGGCGACGATCAGGTCGAAGGGCTCTCCCAGCTCGCCGGGTCGAAGATGCCGGAGGTTCAGCCCCTCGACGGCGGTCACCCGCGGCTCCTCGCGCAGCGCGGGGGCGAGTTGGTCGTGGCCGACGTCGACGGCCACGACCGCGGACGCCTCGCGGGAGAGCAGCACCTGGGTGAAGCCGCCGGTGGAGGCTCCCGCGTCGAGGCAGCGTCTGCCGCGCGGGTCGACCGATGGGCAGGCTGTCAGGGCACCGAGCAGCTTATGCGCGGCACGGCTGACCCAGGGATCGTCGTCGACCTCGAGGCGCGCCTGCTCGGTGACTTTGGCGGCGGCCTTGCGGACGGTGCGGCCGTCGACGCGGACGAGGCCCTCGACGACCAGGTGAGCGGCGCGCGAGCGGCTCGCGACCAGCTGCTCCTCGACCAGGGCGCGGTCCAGACGACGCGAGCCCATGCCGCTCAGTCCCGCCCGGCGGCGTCCAGCCGCCGGCTCAGCTCGCCGTGCAGCTCCTCGGCCCGGCCGATCTCGGCCTCCAGCTCCTCGAGATCCAGCTCCGCCTCAGCGTCCGCGTCCGGCTGATCCCCGCCGCTCATGCGCAGCTCCCCACCGGCTCGACGGCGAAGAGGTCGGCCAGCGTCTCCAGGACGACGTGAGGCCGCTGCTCGCCGGGGGCGGCGGCCGCGGTCTCGGCCGAGTCGATGCCGGTGAGCACCAGGGCGGCGGTGCACCCGGCACGCCGCGCGCCCAGGATGTCGGTGTCGAGTCGGTCGCCGATCATCAGCGGACGCTGCAGGCCCAGTTCGGCGACCGCGCGGGTGAACAGCACCGGCTCCGGCTTGCCGGCGGCCGTGGGGATGGTGCCGGTGGCCCGCGAGACCGCCTCGACGAGCGCCCCGTTGCCGGGAGCGATACCGCGGCCCCGGGGAATCGTCAGGTCCAGGTTCGTGGCGAACCAGCGTGCCCCCTCGCCGACGGCGTAGGCCGCTTCGGCGAGATCGCTCCAGCCCAGCTCCGGACTGAAGCCCTGCAGCACTGCGGCCGGCCGGTCCTGGGCGCCCCCGGCGACGGTGAAGCCCGCCTCGGCGACGCGGGCGCGCAGGAAGTCGCTGCCGGTCACCAGCACCATGGCGCCCTGCGGGATCTCAGCGGCCATCAGCGCCACGCCGGCGTCGGCGGAGCCGAAGACCTGCTCGGCGGAGGCCGTCATGCCCAGCGCGGTCAGGTGCTCGGCGATCGTCTCCGGCGACCGCGAGGCGTTGTTGGTGATGAAGCCGTACGGGACCCCGCGCTCGCGCAGCTCCGCCAGCGCCTCGACCGCGCCGGGAACCGCCGCGTCACCGGCATAGAGGACGCCGTCGAGATCGAAGAGCACGCCGTCGTGCGCATCGATCAACGCCCGACTCATGCCTGCTCCTCCGTCGTCGGCGTCTCCCTCTGAGCATGCTGCTCGCCTGCCTCGGAGCGATCGGCGCGCGACCCCTCCAACAGGTCCTTGACTTTGGGCACCTCGGCCGGGGCGTCGTCGAAATCCATGATCTCCGGGTCGGCGAAGGCTCCGGAGCCGAGGGCGCGCTCGGCGATGAACGCCCGCTCGTGCCACTGGGCGGCCTCCTCCTCGCGGCCGATGCTCTCCAGCACATCGCCATAGGCGGTGAACAGCCGGGGCGAGAAGCTGAAGGCGCGGTCCTTGCGCAGCTCGGGGATCTCCAGCGCGCGGGCGGCCGAGGCGTGGTCGCCGAGATCCTGATGGGCGCCGGCGACCACGATCGCCAGCTCGGCGCGGATCGCGCCGGAGAGCTGACGGGCCTCGGAAGACTCCCCGAGCTCGACGGCCTTCTGCGGCCGCCCGAGGCCACGTTCGCAGTCGGCCTGCACCGGCAGATGCGTCTGGTCTCCACTGATCCGGCGATAGGTGCGCAGCTCGCGAAGCGCCTCGGCGTAGTCTTCGGCCGCATAGGCGCACAGCCCGACGGCCTCGCGCACCACCGCCAGGCGCCCACCCCGGCGGGAGGCCGCCAGAGCGTGCTCCAGCGCCAGGTCCGGGTCGACGTCGACGAGTCGCCCGGCCATCACCAGGTGCTTGGAGACCCACTTGCGGTTCTCCCCGTTGAGCGTGCCGAGCTGCCCGGCTGCTTCCTTGTCCAGCTCCTTGCCGGTCACGTCCTCGTCGATCTCCGGCGACCGGGGACGATCCGGTCGATCAGAACGACGATGGTCGCCGCGCTGCTCGGTGCGCCGTTCACCAGCACGGCGCTGGCCGTCGCGGCCGGTGCCTCTGTCGCCGCCGGATGGACGACGATCGTCGGGGCGCCGTGCGGCGGAACGGCGGTCTCGAGAAGACTCTGCGGGCATAGGTCTGGTGCTCTCCTTGCGAAGCCGGTGCGTGATGCCTCCCCAGGATACCCGGTGAGTCCCTCGGACTCATCGACGAGGCCTGAACACCGGAGCACCTCCGGGACGGCGTGGACGAGGAGGAGGCGGCCGCCCGGGGCATCCGATGCTTCGCCTCGGTACTGAAGCCGCCCCGAGACACAACAAGAGCCCCGGAAGCGATCGCCATCGATCGCCTCACGGGGCTCTTGTC
>NZ_AFRW01000127.1 GCF_000220985.1 Nesterenkonia sp. F | reverse complement strand
CTTCCCGACGCGGGCCCGACGCCGCGGACCTGCTAGCCGCCCCTCGCCACATCGTGTGTTGACCATCACACGCGCCCTGCTATACTGAACGAACGGTCGGTAATTAAAGCGACGGAATCGAGGTTGACCATGCCGCACCCCAGCACTGGGCAGGACTCCCACCCGGCACCGCTGCGCCTGGCGGACGCGTCCGACGCCGAGGCGGCGGCCGAGGAGGCCGAGGCCGGGCAGGCCCGTTTCGACGAGCTCATCGCCGAGGACTCCCGGGTCGAGCCGCGCGACTGGATGCCCGCGGACTACCGGAAGTCGCTGGCGCGGCAGATCTCCCAGCACGCCCACTCCGAGATCATCGGCATGCAGCCGGAGGGCAACTGGATCACCCGCGCCCCCAGCCTGAAGCGCAAGGCCATCCTGATGGCCAAGGTCCAGGACGAGGCCGGCCACGGCCTCTACCTGTACTCGGCCGCCGAGACGCTGGGCACCGATCGCGAGACGTTCTACGACCAGCTCTACACCGGGCGGGCGAAGTACTCGTCGATCTTCAACTACCCCGCCCGCACCTGGGCGGACATCGGCGCGATCGGCTGGCTGGTCGACGGCGCGGCGATCACCAACCAGGTCCCGCTGTGCCGCGCCTCCTACGGCCCCTACGGCCGCGCGATGGTCCGCGTCTGCAAGGAGGAGTCCTTCCATCAGCGCCAGGGCTGGGAGATCCTGCACACCCTCTCGCACGGCACCGCGGAGCAGCATCAGATGGCCCAGGACGCCGTCGACCGCTTCTACGGTCCGGCGCTGCAGATGTTCGGCCCGCCCGATGCCGACTCCCCCAACTCCCAGCAGTCGATGGCCTGGAACATCAAGCGCTTCACCAACGACGAGCTGCGCCAGCGCTTCGTCGACATGATCGTCCCGCAGGCCGAGGCGCTGGGACTGACCCTGCCCGACCCGGATCTGGTGTGGAACGAGGAGCGCGGCCACTACGACTTCGGCGCGCTCGACTGGGACGAGTTCTTCGCCGTGCTCAAGGGGCAGGGGCCGCTGAGCAGCCAGCGCCTGGAGCACTATCGGAGCGCCCGCGACGACGGCGCCTGGGTGCGCGAGGCCGCCGCGGCCTACGCCCGCCGCCAGGCCCGTGCCGAGCCGGTCGGCGCCTGACCCCTCCCCGCTGCACGCCGGGCGGACGACACCCAGGACGCCCCTTCCACGAAAGGCGAGACCCATGACTTCCGAGCACTCTTCAGACGCCGGCGGCTGGCCGCTGTGGGAGGTGTTCATCCGCACTGCCCGCGGGCTCTCCCACGTCCATGCCGGCTCGCTGCACGCCCCTGACGCCAGCATGGCGGTGCGAAACGCTCGTGATCTCTACACCCGGCGCAACGAGGGCACATCGGTCTGGGTCGTCCCCGCCGAGGCGGTCACCGCCTCCGACCCCGATGCGAAGGGCAGCTTCTTCGAGTCCCCGCAGGGCAAGAGCTACCGCCACGCGACCTACTACACGACCTCCGAAGGGGTGAAGCACCTGTGAGCTTCGCGTCCCACGACTCCGCGACCCGACAGTCGCCGGGCGAGGCGATCACCGCCGAGGACGTCGCCGCCTCCGGCGCCGTCGCCGCGGAGGACACCGCCCGCTATGCGCTGATCCTCGGCGACGACGCGCTGATGCTCGCCCAGCGCCTCTCCGCCTGGATCTCGCACGCCCCGGAGCTGGAGGAGGACGTCGCCCTGGGCAACATCGCCCTCGACCTGCTGGGCCATGCGCGCTTCCTGCTGACCTACGCCGGGACCGCCTGGAACCGGACCGAGGACGACCTGGCCTACTTCCGGGATGAGGAGGAGTTCCGCTCGTGCCGGCTCGTCGAGCAGGAGAACGGCGACTTCGGACGAACCATCGCCCGGCAGCTGATCGTCAGCATCTTCCAGCACGAGCTGTACAGCCGGCTGGTCCGCTCGACCGATGGGACGCTCGCCGCGATCGCCGACAAGGCCCTGAAGGAGGTCGCCTACCACCAGGACCATGCGATCCAATGGACCCTGCGCCTGGGCCGGGGCACCGAGGAGTCCTCCCGCCGCATGCAGGCCGGGCTGGACGAGCTCTGGGCCTCGGTGGAGGAGCTCTTCATCGACGTCGACCCGATCCCACGGCTGGAATCCGTCGCCGTGGCCCCCTCGACGCTGCGCGAGCCGACGATGGCCCGCCTCGGCGAGGTCATCGACCAGGCCGGGCTGCGGATCCCCGAGGTCGGCGGCTCCTTCGGCGCCGACCGCAGCGGCCGGTTCTCCGAGCACCGCGGCTACATCCTGGCCGAGATGCAGGTGCTGGCTCGCCGCCATCCGGGAGCGACCTGGTGAGGGAGGCGATCATGATCGACCACTCCGCAGAGATCGAGACCTCCGTGCCCGCCCGGCTCCCCTCGGCCGATGAGGCTCCCGACGGCGTCGACGCCGCCCTCTGGGCCGCGGCCGCAGCGGTCACCGATCCGGAGATCCCGGTGATCAGCATCGCCGATCTGGGCATCCTGCGCGACGCACGGATCGCCGACGACGGCACCGCCGTCGTGACGATCACCCCGACCTACTCCGGCTGTCCGGCCATGGACACCATCACCGACGACGTCGCCGCCGCGGTCCGCGCCGCCGGCCACGCTCAGGTCCGCGTCGACACCGTCCTGCAGCCGGCCTGGACCACCGACTGGATGACCGAGCGCGGCCGCGAGGTGCTGCGCGACTACGGCATCGCCCCGCCGACGGGCCGGGCCGCCGCCGGCCCGGTCGCCGTGGGGCTGAGCGTGAAATGCCCGCGCTGCGACTCGACGAACACCCGCGAGACGACCCGTTTCAGCTCCACCGCGTGCAAGGCGCTGTACCAGTGCCGCGACTGCCTGGAGCCCTTCGACCATTTCAAGGTGCACTGATGCCCTCCACACGGACCACCGCCCGACGTCGGGCCGCCTTCTCCACGCTGACCGTCTCCGAGGTCCGCCGGCTGACCGCCGACTCGGTGGAGGTGGCCTTCGCCGTGCCCGAGGAGCTGCAGGACGACTTCGACTATGCCCCCGGCCAGTACGTGGCCCTGCGCACCCGGCTCGACGGCCAGGAGATCCGCCGCTCGTACTCGCTGTGCCAGCAGCCGGTGCGCGGCGAGATCCGCATCGCGATCAAGCGGGACCTCGGCGGCGTCTTCTCCACCTGGGCGAACGAGCATCTGGCCCCCGGCGATCAGCTGGAGGTGATGAACCCGACCGGCGCCTTCGTCTCGCGCAGCGCGATCACCTCGATGAACCATCCCGACGAGCTGGCCGCCGAAGCGGTCGCCCGACGGCCCGATGTGCATCTGGTCGCCGTCGCCGCAGGCTCCGGGATCACTCCCATCATGGCCATCGCCCGCTCGGTGCTCGCCGCCTCCGAGCAGGCCACCGTCGACCTGGTCTACGCCAACCGGTCGGCGTCGGACGTGATGTTCGCCGAGGAGCTCGGCGATCTGAAGGACCGCTTCCCCTCCCGGTTCGCCGTCCACCACGTGCTCAGCCGCGAGCAGCGCATCAACCCGCTGTTCACCGGCCGGCTCGACGAAGAGAAGCTGCAGGTCCTGCTGGACCAGGTCCTGCAGGTCCCCGAGACCGACGAGTGGTTCCTCTGCGGGCCCTTCGAGCTCGTGCAGCTGACCCGCGACGCGCTGGCCGCCCGGGACGTGCCCGAGGAGGCCGTCCGCTACGAGCTGTTCACCACCGGACGCCCCGATCGTCCCGCCGGCCAGCAGGGCCGGACGGTGGAGCCGGCCGAGGGCGACGGGGACGGCCGGACGATCGAGTTCACGCTGGACGGGCTCACCGGCAGCGTCACCTCCCCGGAGTCCTCCGGAGAGACGGTGCTCAACGCCGCGCTGCGCTCGCGCTCCGATGTGCCCTTCGCCTGCGCCGGCGGCGTCTGCGGGACCTGCCGGGCCAAAGTCGTCTCCGGCGAGTTCACCATGGAGGAGAACTTCGCCCTGGAGTCCGACGAGCTCGAGGCTGGCTATGTGCTCACCTGCCAGACCCGGCCGACCGGGGAGACGCTCGTCGTCGACTACGACACCTGACGCGCCGCACACCGCACCTCGCTTTCCGACCGACTGACGCCGTGCGCCGCACTGCTGCGGCCGTCCTCACCGCATCCCGACCGGAGGAGCTCCATGATCCGCACCCACTTCGACGGCGACCTGGGCGAGATCGTCCTCGACGCCCCGCAGAAGCGCAACGCCCTGGACTCTGCGGCGCTGGCCGAGCTCGACGACGCGCTGGGGCGCGCCGAGGAGGCCGGCGTGCGGGCTCTGCTGCTGCGCGGCGAGGGGAAGGGCTTCAGCGCCGGCCGCGACATCTCCGCGGTCGACCCGGCCACCGACGACGCCCTGGCCTTCCTCGAGGAGCAGGTCACCCCGGTGCTGCACCGGCTGGCGGATTTCCCCGCCCCGACGTTCGCCGCAGTCCACGGCGCCTGCCTGGGCGTGGGCCTGGGGCTGGCGATCGCGACCGACGTCGTCTACGTCGCCGAGGAGGCGACGATCGGCTCGCCCTTCGCCGCCCTGGGCGCCACGCTTGACTCCGGAGGCCATGCGCTGTTCACCGAGCGTCTGGGCGCCCACCGCACGCTGGACCTGATCTACACCGGCGATCTGATGTCCGGCGCCGAGGCGGTGGCCGGCGGGCTGTTCTCCCGGGCGATGCCGGCCGAGGAGCTGCTGGAGTTCACCCGGTCGCGGGCCGCCCGCGCGGCGTCGGGTCCGACGCTCGCCTTCGGCGAGTCCAAGGCGCTCGTCGCCCGGATCCGCGACGAGCGCATCGGCCTCTGGGAGTCTCTGCAGCAGGAGAATCGCGCCCAGGGCCGGCTCTGCGACACCGCCGACTACGCCGAGGGCTTCGCCGCCTTCCAGCAGAAGCGCACGCCGGACTTCCGCGGGGAGTGAGGGCGCCCCGCCGTCCTCGCAGATCCCATGATGCGCTCGCCCCCGTCCCGTCGGACGGGACCGCGAGAACACCACGGGGGCGGACCACCCTCCCGGAGCATGCTCTCGCCCGGGCCACGAGCTGCGCCCCGGCCGACGCGACGGTCGACCGGGGCGCAGCTCAGCGTCTCAGGCCCACTCCGGCTTCTTCTCCGCGGCCACACGCGTGAGCACGTCGTAGGTGGCCACGACCTCGTCGTGCTGGTTGTGCAGCACCGTGTCCCAACGGACCTGGCCGAAGTCCTCGTCCTCGCGCGGAATGATCTCCTTGGCGGTCAGTGTCACGCGGATCGCGTCGTCGTAGGTCACCGGCGTCTCGAAGGAGAGGTTCTCCAGCCCGGTGTTGGCCAGCACCGGCCCCGGCGCCGGCTCGACGAAGAGTCCCGCCGCCCAGGAGACCAGCAGGTAGCCGTGGGCCACCCGCCGAGGGAAGAACGGGTTGGCCGTCGCGGCCTCCTCGTCGGTGTGCGCGTAGAAGGTATCCCCGGTGGAGGCGGCGAAGGCGTCGATGTCCTCCAGGGCCACCGTCCGCAGCCCCGAGGCGAACTGGTCGCCGAGGCGCAGCTCGGCCAGCGACTTGCGGAAGGGGTGGACCGCGCTGCCGTCGGCGACGGTCTCCGGCGTCGCAGTCTGCGCCCGCGCACCGCGGTGCCAGACCCCGGTGATGCCGGTGAGCAGATCCGGCGACCCCTGCACGGCGGTGCGCTGCATATGGTGCTTCACCGCCCGCACGCCGCCGAGCTCCTCGCCCCCTCCGGCGCGGCCGGGGCCGCCGTGGACCAGATGCGGCAGCGGCGAGCCGTGCCCGGTGGAGGTCTTCGCGTCGTCGCGGTCCAGGAAGAGCACCCGGCCGTGGTGCGAGCCGATCCCGCGGGCGAAGGCTCCGGCGATCTGCGGGTCGTGCGTGCAGACGGTGGCCACCAGCGAGCCGCCGCCCAGGGCGGCGAGCTCCACGGCGTCGTCGACGTCGGCATAGCCCAGCACCGAGGTCACCGGCCCGAAGGCCTCCACAGCGTGGACCTGCGGAGTGCGGGCGTCGTCGAAGGAGAGCACCGTCGGCGGGAAGAAGGCACCGGCCTCGGCGTCCACACCACCGAGGTCGGCGTCGACGCCGCCGCAGCGCACGGTGCCGCCGGCCTCCATCAGCGTGGTCACCGCCCGGGCGACCTCGGCCTGCTGGTCCTTCGAGGCCAGCGCGCCGACGGTGGTCGCCTCGTCGCGCGGATCGCCGAGCACCGCGCGGGAGTCCAGCCGCTCCCGCAGCGCCTCGACGACGGCGTCGACGTGCTCGCTCGGCACGATCGTGCGGCGCACGGCGGTGCACTTCTGCCCGGCCTTGGCGGTCATCTCCAGGACCACGGATTTGATGAAGGCCTCGAACTCGGGGGTCTCCGGACCGGCGTCGGGCCCGAGGATGGCCGCGTTGAGCGAGTCGGTCTCCGCGGTGAAGCGCAGCCCCGCGGTCTGCACGCTGGGATGCGAGCGCAGCAGCTGCGCGGTCGAGGCCGAGCCGGTGAAGGCCAGCACGTCACGATGGTCCAGGTGGTCGAGCAGGTCGCCCGCGGAGCCGGAGATCAGCTGGATCGCTCCGGCGGGCAACAGCCCGGAGTCCACCATCAGCCGCACGCAGGCCTGGGTGACATAGGCGGTCTGCGAGGCGGGCTTCACGAGGGTCGGCACTCCGGCGATGAAGCTGGGCGCGAGCTTCTCCAGCATGCCCCAGACCGGGAAGTTGAAGGCGTTGATCTGCACGGCGACGCCGGCCAGCCGGGTGTAGATGTGCTCGCCGAGGAAGGAGCCGTCGCGGGAGAGCTGCTCGACGGCGCCGTCGACGATCACCTGCGCATTGGGCAGCTCCTTGCGGGCCTTGGAGGAGAAGGTGCGCAGCGTGCCGATGCCGCCGTCGACGTCGATCAGGTGGTCCCTGCGCGTGGCGCCGGTGCGGTCGGAGAGCGTGTAGAGCTCCTCCTTGTGCTCGTCCAGGTGCTGGGCGATCCGCTTCAGCAGCATCGCCCGCTCGTGGATGGTCAGCTCCCCCAGGCTGCGCTGTCCGACACTCCGCGCGTGCTCGACGGCGGCCGCGGTGTCCAGCCCCTCGGCGGAGACCCGGCAGATCGGCTCGCCGGTGGACGCGTCGCGCACAGTGCTGATCTTCTGCGGGTCCTCGGGAGCCCACCAGGAATCGGCGAGATAGCTGGGCAGCGGCCGGGTCGGGCTGATGGTCGTCTCGTGATCGGCGGCGATGGCGGTCATGACGTCCTCTCGACGATGGGTAACTGACCGAACGGTCGGTAATCATGTCCATCGTAGCGCCGATCATGCTCCTGTGACAGCCCGCACACCGACGATCGACCTCGCCGACAGCCGGCGCGGCCGTGTCGTCACTCCTCCGGCACCGCGTGCCGATGCTCGGCGTGGTCGTCGAAGATCAGCGCCGTCTGCGAGGACTGCACGCAGGAGAGCGACTGGATCCGCTCGAAGATCACCGCGCGCAGCTCGTCCACAGTGCGCGTGCGCACCAGCAGCACCGCGTCGTACTGTCCGCCCACCAGGGCCAGATGCCGCACCGCCGGCTCGTCGGCCAGCGCCTCGCGCAGCACGCCCCAGTCGTCCTGCTTCAGCGTGAGGAAGACGTAGGCGGCGGTGGCCAGCCCGGCCGCCCGCGGGTCGATGACCGCGGTGTAGCCGCGCAGCACCCCGGTGCGCCGCAGCCGCGCGATGCGCTCGTAGGCGTTCGCGCGCGAGAGGTGCAGCTCCTCGGCGATGCGCGTGACCGAGGCGCGGGCGTCGAGGCTCAGCATCTCGAGGATCCGGTGGTCCAGGACATCCAGCGGCCGCCCGCTCGTCGCATGATCGTCCAGCAATGTCGCCATATCTCTGGACGATACCAGCCAGTGTGTCGCGCATCACGGACGTATCGTCCACCGAGACCCTCTCCTGGTCGGACATCGTCTGCGATCCGCGGCACGCATGGCAGGCTCTGCATGATCTGGGTCACACTCGAAGGGCGGCCGGGTGCTCGATCCGCCCCGACGCCGAGCGCGCCGGGCCGCACGGCCCGAGCCGAGAGACCACGAGGAGGCCGCAGGCCATGGACGAGGACACCGCCGCCGACGGACGCGGCTCCGCCGTCGCCCCCGAGAACCCGCGCGAGCCGCTCGCCCACGAGAAGGCCGAGCAGGCAGCTCGCATCGAGCAGACGAGCCGCAGCTTCGGCATCACCCCCGAGCAGTACATGCTCCCCGCCGCCCAGCAGATCCGCATGCTCTCCCCCGACGGCTCACTGATCGCCGAGGAGGAGCAGGGCACCGGCGCCGGGCACGAGTACCTGGTCCCGGAGGACGAGGCGCTGCTCGCCGCCTATGAGGCCCTGGTGGTCGGCCGGCGCATCAACGACCAGAACTATGCCCTGGTCCGCCAGGGCCGGCTGGCGGTCTACCCCTCCTCGCACGGCCAGGAGGCCTGTCAGGTCGGCGCGGCGCTGGCACTGGGCGCCGGCGACTGGATGTTCCCCACCTACCGCGACTCGGTGGCGATCATGGCCCGCGGCGTGGATCCGGTCGAGGTCATGGTCTCCTTCCGCGGCGACTGGCACTGCGGCTTCGACCCGCTCGCCCACCGGGTCTCGGCGCCGTCGACGCCGTTGACCACCCAGCTGCTCCACGCCGTCGGCGTCGCCCACGCGGCGAAGCTGCGCGGCGAGGACACGGTGGTCCTGGCGATGTGCGGCGACGGCGCGACCAGCGAGGGCGACTTCCACGAGGCGCTGAACTTCGCCGCCGTCTTCGAGGTGCCGGTGGTGTTCTTCGTGCAGAACAACGGCTACGCCATCTCTGTGCCGCTCTCCCATCAGTCGGCGGCGCCGTCGCTGGCGCACAAGGCCATCGGCTACGGCATGGCCGGCGAGCAGGTCGACGGCAACGACATGGTCGCCGTGCTGGCCACGCTGCGCCGGGCGGTCTCGCTGGCCCGAGAGCGCTCGATGCCGCTGCTGCTGGAGGCGACGACCTATCGCATGCAGGCTCACACCAACGCCGACGACGACACCCGCTATCGCGACGCGCACGAGGTCGAGCTCTGGCGCCGCCATGACCCGCTGACCCGGATGCGGTCGTTCCTGAGCTCCCAGGGGGTGCTCGACGACGCGGCCGAGTCCCGCATCGCCGGCCGGGCCGAGGAGGTCGCCGCCTCGCTGCGCACTGCGATGACCGCCGATCCGCCGATCGACCCCCTGGAGATCTTCGACCACGTCCACGCGGCGCCGACCGCCCAGCTGCGCGAGCAGCGCGCCCAGCTCGCCGACGAGCTCGCCCGCGGACAGGAGGACTGACCATGGCCGCCCCCGCCCCCGAGACCCGCACCGCCGATCCCGACGCCGCCCCGCGGCCGACGACCTTCGCCGCGGCGCTGAACACCGCGCTCTCCGATGCGATGGCCGCCGAACAGTCCGTCTGCGTCTTCGGCGAGGACGTCGGCACGCTCGGCGGCGTCTTCCGCATCACCGACGGCCTGGCCCGTCGCTTCGGCGAAGACCGATGCTTCGACACCCCGCTGGCCGAATCCGGCATCGCCGGCATGGCCGCCGGCATGGCGATGAACGGCATGCGCCCGGTGGTCGAGATGCAGTTCGACGCCTTCGCCTACCCCGGGCTGGAGCAGATCTTCAGCCATATCGCCAAGTTCGGCAACCGCACGCGGGGCCGCGTGCGGATCCCGCTGGTCGTCCGCATCCCCTACGGCGGCGGCGTCGGAGGCGTCGAGCACCACTGCGACTCCTCCGAGGCCTACTACGCCCACACCCCGGGCCTGAAGGTCTACACCCCGGCGACCGTCGCCGACGCCTATCTGATGCTGCGCGAGGCGGTGGACTCCCCCGACCCGGTGATCTTCTTCGAGCCGAAGAAGCTCTACTGGTCGAAGGAGCCGGCCGACCTCGACGCGCTGCGCCGGCAGTACGAGGCCGGCATGTCCGGCGAGTCCGGTGGGTCCGGCGAGGCCGGCATCGATCCCGCCGGCGTCGGAGCCGAGGGCCGCGCCGTCGTCGCCCGCGAGGGCACCGACGTCTCGCTGATCAGCTACGGCCCCTCGGTGAGCACAGCCCTGGCGGCCGCCCAGGCCGCTGCGGAGGATGGGATCTCCGCCGAGGTGCTCGACCTGCGCAGCCTGGTGCCCTTCGACGACGCCGCGCTGTCCGCCACCGTGGAGAAGACCGGCCGGGCGATCGTCGTCGCCGAGGCCCAAGGATTCGCCTCCGTCGCCGGGGAGATCGTCGCCCGGATCCAAGAGCGCTGCTTCCATTCGCTGGCCTCTCCGGTGCGCCGCGTGACCGGCTTCGACATCCCGTACCCGTCGCCGAAGCTCGAACAGCACCATCTGCCCGACGTGGACCGCGTGCTGGACGCCCTCGACATGTTGCAGTGGGAGGACTGACATGACCACCTTCGATCTTCCCGACCTCGGAGAGGGACTGACAGAGGCCACGCTGCTGACCTGGCTGGTCTCCGAGGGCGACACGATCGTCGTCGACCAGCCCGTCGCCGAAGTGGAGACCGCGAAGTCCACGTTGGAGGTCCCCTCCCCCTTCGCCGGGACGGTGACGCGGCTGCACGGCGCGGAGGGCGACACGATGGTCGTCGAGCGCCCGCTGATCTCGGTGGACACCGGCGACGGCGCGACGGGTCCGGATGCGGCGGCCGAGCCGTCGGCCGCACAGGCCCCGACCGCACAGGCCCCGACCGCACAGACGGCCGGCGCCCTGGACCATCGCGAGGAGGAGCGCGCCGGCGCCGCCGTGCCCGGCGACCCGGACTCCGCGCCCGCACAGGAGACGGCGGACGAGGGGTCGGGGAACGTGCTCATCGGCTACGGCACCTCGGAGTCCTCCGGGGCCCGGCGTCGCCGCCGGCGCCGGGCGGCCGCCTCCCCCGCAGCATCGGCGCCGCCCGAGGCGACGACCTCGCCCGGCGCCG
>NZ_AFRW01000128.1 GCF_000220985.1 Nesterenkonia sp. F | reverse complement strand
CGATCCTGGCGGTGGTCGCGCTGCTGTCGTTCATCGCGACCACCAACGACTTCGTCATCGCCTCCGTGCTGCTCATCGATCCGGAGAAGCAGACGCTGGCGGTGGGCCTCTACCAGTTCGTCTCCCAGGAGACCTCGCAGAACTGGTCGCTGTTCTCCGCCGGGGCGGTGCTGGCCTCGATCATCCCGGTGGCGCTCTTCCTGGCGCTGCAGAAGTACATCGTCGGCGGGCTGACCTCGGGGAGCGTGAAGTGACCGCCCCTCTCCCCCACCTCCCCCACCACGACGGCTCGCCGCTGCACGTCTCGTCCTCGGCGCCGTCGCTCGGCGAGCGGGTCGCGCTGCGGCTGCGCGTGCCGACGGCCTTCCTCGAGTCCGTCGGCGGCCTGAAGGCCGTCGCCGTGCGGTCGACTCCCGACGGCGAGCCGGCCTGGGACGCCGCGCGGCCGCTCGGCACCGCCGGCGGATGGCAGTGGTGGCAGGCCGAGGTCACCGTGCACAACCCGCGGCACCGCTACCGCTGGCTGCTGCGCACCGGCGCCGGAGAGGTGCTCTGGCTGAACCAGGCGGGTCTGGAGCGTCTGGAGGGCCGCGACGTCGACGACTTCGCGCTGCTCGCCGCACCGACCTCGCCCGACTGGCTCGCCGCCTCGGTGATGTATCAGCTCGTGCCGGACCGTTTCGCCCGGTCGGCGGCCGCCGACGCGCGCGCCGCGCCCGACTGGGCGGAACCGGCCGCCTGGCACGACCCGGTGGACCCGGTGATGCCCTCCCGCGTGCAGCAGTTCTACGGCGGGGACCTGGACGGAGTGGTGGAGAAGCTGGATCATCTGGAGGCTCTCGGGGTCGACCTGCTCTACCTCACCCCGTTCTTCCCGGCGGCGTCGAACCATCGCTACGACGCGACGACCTTCGAGCAGGTCGACCCGCTGCTCGGCGGCGACGAGGCGCTGGCCCGGCTCACCGCCGCCGCCCACGCCCGCGGCATGCGGGTCATCGGCGACCTCACCACGAACCACACCGGCGACGGCCACGAGTGGTTCCGCACCGCCCGGGCCGATCCGGACTCCGCCGAGCGGGAGTTCTATCTCTTCGACGACGACGGCGCTGACGGCGAGCGCGGCCCAGGATACGAGTCCTGGCTGGGCACGCCCACGCTGCCGAAGCTCGACTGGTCCTCGGCCGAGCTGCGGCGCCGGTTCATCGACGGGCCGGACTCGGTGGTCGGCCGCTGGCTGCGTCCTCCTGCGGCGCTGGACGGCTGGCGGATCGATGTGGCCAGCATGACCGGGCGGCTACGCGAGGTGGATCTCAACGCCGAGGTCCGGCAGATCCTGCGCCGGACGATGGACCGCGTCGCCCCCGGGACGGCGCTGCTGGCCGAGTCCACCAACGACGCCACGGAGGATCTCACCGGCGACGCCTGGCACGGGGCGATGACCTATGTCCTCGTCACCCGGCCGCTGTGGGCTTGGCTCTGCGCTCCCGACGGCGTGCCGCACACCACCGCCGACGGCGGCACCAGCTCCGAGCCCTGGTTCTTCGGCCAGCCGCTGGGCGGGATCCCGTCCGGCACGGCGGCCGACTTCGCCGCCTCGGTCACCCGGTTCTCCGCCGGGATCCCCTGGCGGATCCGGCTGGGGACGATGCAGCCGCTGAACACCCATGACACGGCCCGCTTCGCCACCCATGCCGCTGAGGGCACTGTGCCGGTGGCGCTGGGGCTGATGATGACGCTGCCGGGGGTGCCGATGCTCTTCGCCGGCGACGAGTTCGGCCTGACCGGCGCCGACGGAGAGCTCAGCCGCACGCCCATGCCCTGGGGCCTCGAGCACCGGGATCCGGCGGCGGCCGAGCGGCTGGCGCTGTGCCGGGAGCTGGTCGGGCTGCGCCGTCGGCATCCGGTCCTCGCCGCCGGCGGGATGCGCTGGGTCCATGTCGACGACGACGCCGTGGTCTTCCTTCGCGAGTCGGCCGAGGAGTCGGTGCTGGTGCTGGCGTGCTCGGCGACGACGGCGATCGAGGTGCCGTGGGAGGCGCTGCCGGGGCTGGATCCCGCCGGCGACGCCGACGACGCCGTCGAGCGGCTCCACGGCTCCGTCCGGCTGGTCTCCGGCTCCGGCTCGGTGCACCTGTCCGCCGAGGGGCCGGCCTGCGGCATCTGGCGGCTGGCCGGGGTTCCGGTGCCGGAGTGACGCGGCGCCTCCTCTCGAGGCCCCGCCCCAGCCCCTTCCAGCCCTTCCCGTGCCTCCCGTGCCTCCCGTGCCTCGATGACTCTGTGGCATGTGTGGGAATACGTCGTCATTCCCACACAT
>NZ_AFRW01000129.1 GCF_000220985.1 Nesterenkonia sp. F | reverse complement strand
CGGGTCGACGTCGTCGTCGGCGCCCAGCGGCTCGTCGAGCAGCTCGTGGACGCCGTCGATGATGCGGTTCGGGCGGAACGGGTACTCGGCGATGCTCGCCCGATCGGAGAGGCCGCTGAGCACCAGGATGGTGTGCATGCCCGCCTCCATGCCCGCGACGATGTCGGTGTCCATGCGGTCGCCGATCATCGCCGTCTGCATCGAGTGGGCGCCCAAGTGGTTCAGCGCCGACCGGAACATCATCGGGTTCGGCTTGCCGACCACATAGGGGTCGCGGCCGGTGGCCTTGGTGATCAGCGCGGCGATCGCTCCGGTGGCCGGCAGCACGCCCTCCGGGCTGGGTCCGGTGGCGTCCGGGTTGGTCAGGATGAAGCGGGCGCCGGCGTTGATCAGCCGCACCGCCTTGGTGATCGCCTCGAAGCTGTAGTTCCGCGTCTCGCCGACGACGACGAAGTCGGGGTCGGTCTCGGTCATGATGAACCCGACCTCGTGCAGCGCCGTGGTCAGTCCGGCTTCGCCGACCACGTAGCAACTGCCCTGGGCGTTGTGCTCGTGGTCGATCTGTCCGGCGAGGAAGGTGGCCGTCGCCAGCGCGGAGGTCCAGATCCGGTCCTCGGGGACGACGAGGCCGGAGTGCCGCAGGCGGGCGCTGAGGTCCCGGGCGGTGAAGATCGAGTTGTTGGTCAGCACCAGGTAGGGGAAGTCCTGACGGCGCCACTGCTCGAGCAGCTCGGCGGCGCCCGGCAGGGCGTCGTTCTCACGGACGAGCACGCCGTCCATGTCGGTCAGCCAGCATTCCACAGAGTCACCGTTCATGCGGTTCATCCTACGCAGGCGCGATGACTCTGCACAGGACGCGGATCACGTCCCCGCCGCCGTCTCATCCCTCGACCCGGGCGATGGCTCCGCGGAAGGTGCGGGAAAGAGCGCACATTCCCACACCTTCCGCGGAGCCATCTCCCGGGTCGGGCAGTTGACGCCGTCTGACGTCCATGGTTCATTAGTGGAGTAATGAACCACAGAGGTGGTGTCGCCGAGCGGTCGGAGGTCGGATCTGTGGACGAGGGGCGGGCACTCTTCGTGCAGATCGCCGAGCAGGTCGAGGCCTCGGTGCTGGACGGAACGCTGGAGGAGGGCGAGCGCGCCCCCTCGACGAACGAGCTCGCCGCCTTCCACCGGATCAATCCGGCGACGGCGGCGAAGGGCATCAACCTGCTCGTCGACCGCGGCATCCTCGTCAAGCGGCGCGGGCTGGGCATGTTCGTCGCCGACGGTGCCCGCGAAGTGCTCCGCGCCGAGCGGCGCCGGCAGTTCGCCGACCACCACATCGAGCCGATGCTCGCCGAGGCGGGAGTCCTCGGCCTCGACGTCGAGACCGTCGTCGAGCTGATCCGGGCGCGCGGAGTGCCCGGCGGCGGAGCCGGCTGACCAGCATGGACAGGCGCGACGCCGAGCCTCGGCGTCGCGCAGGAGGGGAGGGGAGATGGACGCCGTCATCGAGGTCGACGGGCTGACCCGTCGATACCGCAGCACCACGGCGCTGGACGCCGTCTCGGTGCGCTTCGAGAGGGACGTCATCCACGGTCTGCTGGGCCGCAACGGGGCCGGCAAGACCACGCTGATGTCGACCGTCACCGCGCAGGAGTGGCCGACCTCCGGGGAGGTGAGGGTCTTCGGCCAGCATCCGCATGAGAACGAGCAGGTGCTGCCGCGGATCTGCTTCGTCCGCGAGGAGCAGCAGTACCTCGACGATGCGCGGGCCTCGCATGCCTTCGCCGCCGCGGCGATGGCGTTCCCCCGCTGGGACCAGGAGTTCGCCGAGCGGCTCGCCGTCGAGTTCAAGGTCCCGGAGAAGACGCGGATCAAGAAGATGTCGCGGGGGCAGCGCTCGGCGGTCGGGGTGATCATCGGGCTGGCCTCGCGCGCCGAGGTGACCTTCTTCGACGAGCCCTACATGGGGCTCGACGCCGTCGCTCGCCAGCTGTTCTACGACCGGCTGCTGGCCGACTACGCCGAGCACCCGCGGACCATCGTGCTCTCCTCGCATCTGATCGACGAGATCGCCCACCTCATCGAGCATGTGGTGCTCCTCGACGAGGGGCGGGTGGTGCTCGACGAGCCGGTCGAGGAGCTGCGCGACCGCGCGGTGACGCTGGTCGGCCGCGCCGACGCCGTCGGCGAGCTCACCGCCGGCCGGACGGTCCTGCAGCACGAGGGCATGGGCCGTACATCCCGCACCACCGTCCTGGGTGGGCTCGACGCCGGCGAGCGACGGCGCGCGGCCGAGCTGGACCTGGACCTGCTGCCGGTCTCGCTGCAGCAGCTGGTGGTCCACCTGACCTCGCAGCGGGAGCGGCACGAGCAGCAGGAGAGGAGCACCTCATGAGTGCCGAGACTAGGCCGTCCACCACGTCCTCCATCACGCAGCAGGCGGTGCACCGCTCTCCCTATGCCCGGGTGCCGGCGGCGTTCCGCCTGCATCTGGTCAATCGGCAGATCATCTGGATCCCGCTGATCGTCTTCGGCGGCGCCTGGGCGCTGTCGCTGGGCATCGGACTGTGGGCACAGCGGCTCGACGGTGGCCCGGGGCCGGGCGACCCGGTCTACACCGGGTCGGGACAGGCGGCGCTCTGGTGTCTGGCCTTCATGGCCGCCTACTCCGGTTCGCACACCTTCCCGTTCGCGCTGGCGCTGAGCTTCAGCCGGCGGGTCTATCTGCTCGGCACACTGCTGGTCTTCGTGCTGATCGCGATCTGCTACGGGATCGTCTTCGGCGCGGCGGCGGCCGTGGAGCAGGCCACTGATGGACTGGGACTGCACACCTACAGTCATGCGCTGCCGTTCCTGGTCGCCGACGGCATCTGGGTCGCCGGACTGGCGGCCGCGGTGGTCGCACTGATGCTGATGCTGATCGGTTTCGGGGCGTCGATGCTCTACCGGCGCTTCGGCGTGCTGGTCTTCTGGCTCGTGCTCCTGGTGCTGACGGTGCTGATCGTCGTCGCAGTGCTGCTGACCGTCCAGACCGTCGGCTGGGACGGTCTCTGGGGCTGGTTCGACCGGCAGACCGCACTGAGCGCGGCCGGCTGGTCCGGGCTGGTCGCCGTCGTGATGGCCGGCGTCGACTACGGGCTCATCCGCCGCGCGACGGCGTGACCCGAAGGGTGACCATGCGGTGCCGCCCGCCCCGAGTCGCCTCAGGATGACTCCGTGGAAAGTGTGGGAATGAGCGCGCATTCCCGCCCGTCCCACGGAGTCATCGCAGGGAGGGGGCTCACTGCAGCAGGTCGCGGGCGATCTCCCGCGCTTCGGTGATCAGCTCGCGGCCGCGCACGCCCTGGTGGGCGAAGGCCCCCTCGAGCAGCAGGAACAGATGCCGCCCCAGCTGTGCTGGACGGGCCTCCTCCGGGTTGTCCTCGCGCACGAGTCGGGTCAGCAGCTCCTCGACGGATTCCTTGTGGCGGCGGATCACTGCGAAGGCCGGGTGGTCCGTCGGAAGCTCGGCGGCGGCATTGAGGAAGGCGCAGCCGCGGGTCACGCGCAGCGCGTCCTCGGCGTAGACGTCGAAGAGGACCAGCGCGCGCGGCGGGGCGGCCTCGTCGATCCGCTCCTGCAGCCGGGGCCACCAGGAAGAATGGCGGTGCTGCAGATACGCCGCGACCAGCGCGTCCTTGGACGCGAAGTTGTTGTACAGGGTCCGCTTGGTCACTCCCGACTCCTCGGCGATGCCGTCCACTCCCACGGCATGGATGCCGTGCTCGTAGAACAGCCGCGAGGCCGCGTCCAGGACTCGGCGGGCTCCCGGCGTGAGCTGGTCGACGTCGATGGTCTGATCGTTCATGGATACCTTGACTTCACTGATCTGTGTACCTACGCTGAGCGCGGAACTTCACAGATCGGTATAGGGGGTTGTCATGTCCGTGATGCGGTCCATTCTGCACTGTCTGCGCGAGATCGGTCGCGGCGTCGACGCGGCCAGCGCGACGTGGCTGGGCGTTCCGGCGTCGGAGAGCTCGGCCGTCGAATCGAGGCGCGGCGGCTCGCGGGTGGTGCGGCGATGAGCGGGGCGGTCGTCCAGACCGAGGCCCGTTCCGCGAGGCGCGACGTGCCGGCGACTCCGCTCCACGCCGCCGCCACTGCACGGCTGGCCGGATCCGGGCTGGCGATCATCGCGGTGACCTACGGGCTGGCGCGCTTCGCCTACGGGCTCTTCGTCCCGGCCTTCCGCGCCGAGTTCGACCTCGACGCTGCTCAGGTCGGGGCCATCGGGTCGGCCAGCTACGCCGCCTACTGCGCGGCGATCTACCCGGCGATGATGCTCGCTCCGCGGCTCGGCGGGCGGACGGTCGCGCTGACGGCCGGGATCTGCGCCACGCTGGGCCTGCTGCTGATCGGCCTGGCCCCGACGTCGGTCGTGCTCGCCGTCGGAGTGGTGCTCGGCGGGCTGAGCACCGGGCTGATCTCGCCGGCGATGGCCCACGCCGTCTCCGCACGGGTCGCGGCCTCTCGCCGCGACCGCACTCAGGTGGTGGTCAATGCCGGCACCGGGCTCGGCGTCGCGCTCTCCGGGCCGGCGGCGCTGCTCGCCCTGGAGCAGTGGCGCGCGGCCTGGCTGGTCTTCGCGCTCCTCGCCGCGGCCGCCACGGCCTGGGTCGTCCGCGACGTGCCGGAGGGCCGGGCCGGCGGCAGCGCCCCGGCTGGTCTCGCCGTCGGGGCGTCCCCGGCGCGCCGCACCGTCGAGCGGCTCGCCGGACTGCTGCCGCGGCCGCTGCTGCCCGCCGGTGCGCCGCGCCTGCTGATCACCGCCGCCGTCGTCGGGGCCACGACCTCGGCGGTCTGGGTCTTCGGGCGGGACGTGCTGACCCAGGTCGGAGGTCAGGGCGAGGTGACCACCACGCTGGCCTGGAGCCTGCTGGGGCTCTGCGGACTGCTCGGAGCCGGAGTGGAGGATCTGGCCCGCCGCATCGGCGTCGGGCACGCCTGGGCGGGCACGGCGCTGGTGCTGGGTGCGGCCACGGCGGTGCTCGGACTGCGGCCGGACTCGGCACTGCTGGCCTGCCTCGCGACGGCGATCTTCGGCGTCGGCTATATCGCGATGACCGGACTGCTGCTGGTCACCGGTGCGCGAGTCTATCCGCGCCAGCCCTCGGCCGGAGTCGGGCTGGCGTTCCTGGCGCTGGCCGCCGGGCAGACGGTCGGCGGAGCCGCCCTCGGCGCGATCACCGAGGCCGCCGATGCTCGCACGGCCTTCGTGGCGGCCGCCGGCTGTGCGCTGCTCTCCGCGCTGCTGGTCCCCCGGGTCCCCGGCGCGTCCCCGGACAGGGAAGAACCCCCGGGTCGACCAGCGTGAGGGGGACGCTTCAGAACGGTCGGCCCGGGGGCTCTCGAATCACTCGCACCTTGATGAGGTGATTACTACTGTAGGCCCCGACCTTGACGGGAGGCATGACGCAACCTGGGAGTTTCCTGGGAATTATCGTCCCAGGTCAGCAAGATTTGAAAGGTTTCGCCCTGACAGGTCTCTCAGCTCGTGCGAGCTTCCGGATGCGGGGTGCCCGGGTACAGGACGAGGCGGCCGTCCTCGACGGTGACCAGGTGGGTCCTCACCGGAGTCAGCGCCGGAGGCGTCTCGGGCTTCCCGGTCTTCAGGCAGAACGCGGAGGCATGCATCGGGCACTCGAGCGTGTCCTCCTCGACGAAGCCGTCGGAGAGCGAGACGGACTCGTGGCTGCACTCGTCGTCCAGTCCGAAGAACCCTCCGTCCTCGGCGTGGACGACGGCGATGTCGCCGTCGTGGCCGCTGTCCTCGGCGTCGACGCGCATCACCTCGCCCTCGGGCAGCTCATCGGAGGGGCCGATGTCGAGGCGGGGTGCGTCGTCGGGGATCTCGGCTGCAGTCATGGGGTCAGCCTTCCTGCCCTGCACGAGGGCATCGGGGGTGTGGAGAACGGGCGGGCGTGCCGGTCGCCGGACGGGCTCAGAGATCGCCGCGGAGCCGGTCCAGCTGGCGCCGCTCGCGCTTGGTCGGCCGGCCGGCCCCGCGCGGGCGCACCGGCAGGCCGACGTCGCGCGGACGGATCCGTTCGGGGGAGTGGTCGCGGTAGGCCCGCTGCGCGACCGGGGCGCCCACCCGCTTGGCGTGGGTGTGGACGACCTCCAGCACGATCTCATGGCCGGGGCGGCGGACGCGCACCGTGGTGCCGGGGCTGATCTTCAGCGAGGCCTTCGCCGGTTCGCCGCCGATGGTCACGTGGCCGGCGCGGCAGGCGGTCGTCGCCTCCGAACGGGTCTTGAACACCCGCACCGACCAGAGCCAGGCGTCCACACGGACCGGCGACGTCGGGGCTGTCTCGGGCATGGTCCCAGTCTAGGCGAGAGGCCCCGGGGCCTGTCGCGCGGGCGGCGGGTCAGTGGAGGGGGATCAGAGACGGCGGAGCAGCCAGTAGTCGGCGCCGCCGTTCTCCAGATACGGCGCATTGATCAGTTCGCTGATGATCTCCACCAGTCCCTGCTCGGCCAGCTGTGCGATCCGCGGCGGGTAGCCGTCCTCGAGCGAATGCGTCCGGCGCACGCTGACGGCGAGGTGCCCCTCGGGCTCGGTGAGGTCCAGCAGCGCGTCCAGTCCCTCGATGCCGATGTGGCCCAGGGTCAGCGTGCCTGAGCAGAGCACCAGCGGGAAGTGCGGCGAGTCCTCGGCCGCGGCGTAGGCCAGCAGGTCGACGCCGCCGGCGACGGAGGCATAGGTGCCGGTCTCCTCAGCGCGCTCGGCCATCTCCGGCGAGAGGTCGACGCCGTGCAGCCGCACCTGCGGGCGCCGCTGGTGCAGCATCCGTCCGACCAGGCCGGTGCCGCAGCCGGCGTCGAGGGCGTCGACGGCGGACTCGGCCGGGACGGCGAGGGCGGCCAGGCCGGCGACGATCATCGGCGAGACGTAGCCCTCCGACATCACGTCATGGTCGTAGTCGGCGGCCCAGTCGCGGTAGTAGGCGGCGATCCGCTCGTGGTCGCCGTCGAGCTGCAGGGCGCCGTCGGCGTGTGCAGAGGAGTCGGTCATGGGTGCCTCCCGGGTCGTTCGGCGGATGCTCCGGGGTGTGCTCCGGGGCGTGCGCCGACACGTGCGTCGCGTCGGTCCGCTTCGACCGTACCCGGAGCACGGCCGGTGCGGTCATACTGCGTCACCCGCGGCGCCGACGAAGCGCGATGGCGGCGCGAGGTTCTGCGGTCCAGCATCCGGCACAGCACAGGCCCCGCGCCGCGAGGACGGAGGGGAGCATCCTCGCGACACGGGGCCTGCCGTATCACTCGCACCTTCGAAGAGGCACTCTCCACAGTAGGGCGGAGCGCTGGACGCCGAGTCCATGCGTGCTGGGCATGCTCTCCGACTTTCCTGGGATCTCGCGCAGAATCTCGCGCCGGGCCGGGTGGCTCCGGCTCCGGGGCGCGGACCACCCGTCGGTCGGACTCGTCAGTCCTGCTGATCCTGCGCGGCCCCCTCGTCCTGCGAGTGGTATTCGCCGTCGCAGGTCCCGTCCATCCAGGACTGCACGGGCTCGAGCTCGGTGAGGACCGCCTGCCGGTCCAGCGAGTCCAGGTCCTCGCCGAGCGTCGCGTCCACGGCGGCGAAGGGATCGCGCAGCGTCGCCGGGACCATCCGGTATGTCTGCTCGACGGCCTCGTGCGCTCCTGCCAGGTCTTCGGCGGACTGCAGGCCCCCGTCCATGTCGGCGCGCAGCCCGTCGAGGGTGGAGCCGACGGCCATGCAGGCCTCGTCCCGGGAGAAGTAGGCGCCCAGCTCCGCGGAGCGCTGCTGGCCGTCGGCCTCGAGCTCCTCCAGCGCGGGCAGCCCAGGATCGCCGGGGTCGGCGGAGGAGTCCCCGGCGTCCCCGGCGTCGTCCGTCCCCGTGGCTTCGGGCGACTCTCCGGGGTCGGTCGAGTCGTCGCCATCGGAGGCGGACGACTCGGCGGGGGACGCGGCGGACGACGACGGGGCGGGGGAGGACGAGGCGTCGCCGGAGGGGGATCCGGGCTCCCCGACGGCGCAGCCGGCGGCGGCCAGCAGTGTCGCGACCAGTGCGGCGGGGAGGGCCGTCCGACGGGCGACCGACGATCCGCGGGGACGAGGTGTCGGGTGCTGGATGAGGTGCATGGTTCTGCCCTTCTCGTGCGATGGACTGCGGCGCGATCAGCGCGGAGCGCGGTCACGGGTCACGTTCCGATCACGATATCGCCGGCGTGCCGAGCGAAGGCGACGACGGGCCGGAGTCCGGTGGAATAGTGGTCGACCACAGGGGGTGGCGCGGCTCCGACGACGGGCGTCCTGCGGTAGTGGCGGCCGGCTCGGCCGCGTCGCCCTCTGATCGTCTTCTTCCCGGTCAGCAGCCTGCGCAGGGGTGGAGCCTCCGGCGGCGTCGGACCGGCTCCCCGGCCCCGGACGCGCCGTCGTCGCCGGTCTCGCGCGGCGGCCGAGGGTTGAACCCGAGGTCGAACGTTGCGCAGATTCTCCTTGCCGTGACCTCGTCGTGACCCGGTACAGTGAGTCACGACTCGCCGGGGTTCGGCCCTGTCTCAGGTGTCCCATCGTGCGGCAGACGCCGCCGGACGAGTCACGCAAGCCCGCGAAGCGGGGCTCCGAGCCCGCGCCGCCACCCATCGCCGGCCGCCTCCCGCGGCGGCCGCCGGGGCTCCCATCCCCGGCGACGACCAGCACTGGTCGCGACGAGGCCCGGCGGAGTCGGTCGTCCGGAGGTCGCAGCTTCAAGGGGACGGTGACGCGCGCCGCGCGTACGTCTAGTGAGGAATCTGCTGTGCCGAATAAGCTCTCGACGGCCATCGTCGGCTCTCTCGCCGTCGGCCTGACCATGCCGCTGAACACTGTGGCGGCGCAGGCGATCCCTGCCGCGCCGTCGACGCCCTCCACCGGAGACGGGTCCCAGCGCCCCGCCGGCGACACTGCGACGGCGGCCCCGGGCGTCCTCGACGGCGTCGCCCTGCGCACCAGTCGCGAGGCCGGACAGTTCCACCGCCCGCTCGACGCCGGCTCCTACCGCTACACCTCCGAGTACGGAGCGCGCTGCATCCCGGTGCAGGGCGGCTCCACCTACCACCTCGGCCAGGACATGGGCGCCGCCGAGGGCAGCCAGATCCGCGCCGTCGCCGACGGCACCGTCGTCCGAGCATCCAGCGGGACCCGCTACACCTCCGGCTACGTGGTGCTGCGCCACCAGGTCGACGGCGAGACGGTGCACAGCGCCTACTACCACATGTGGGACGCCACGACGCACGTCCAGGTCGGTCAGCAGGTCAGCGGCGGGCAGACCGTCGCGCTGGTCGGCAACTCCGGCCCGTCGACGGCGCCGCATCTGCACGTCGAGATCTGGGAGGGCGACTGGCTGACCGGCGAGTCGCAGGACCCGACCCAGTGGCTGGCCCAGCGCGGCGTGAGCCTCAAGGGCGATGCCGGACAGGTCCAGAACATCACCACCCCGAGCTCCTGCGGCTACTTCACCGCCCAGGACACCCCGCTGCGCTCCGGCGCGAGCAGCACGGCTCCGGTGATCGACCAGCTTCCCGCGGGCACCGAGATGACCTCCGTGCCCGGCGACATGGTCAACGGCATGGTCCGGGTGACCGTGGACGGGCAGAGCGGCTGGGTCCGCCACCCGCACGTCACCCCGTCGCGTCCGGCCGGCACCGACTCGTCCGAGTCCGCGGCCGCGAGCCCGGACGACTCGTCGACGTCGGGGCATCACCTGGGTCAGTACCTGCCGGGCACCCGGGGGCTGGTCGAGGAGCTGG
>NZ_AFRW01000130.1 GCF_000220985.1 Nesterenkonia sp. F | reverse complement strand
CGGGAAGATGCCGCTCGGAGCCGCCACTCGATGGGCGGACGAACTGCTCGACGGACCTGAGCCCCGCGCAGCTGCTCAGTCGCGCAGCAGGTCCGCGCCGATCGTCTCGCGCAGGATCTCGCTGGTGCCGCCGAAGATCGTCATCAGCCGCACCGCCAGGTACGCCTGCGCCACCGGATACTCGAGGATGTAGCCGTAGCCGCCGTGCAGCTGCAGGCAGGCGTCGATCATCGACTTCGCCCGCTCGCCGATGAACAGCTTCGCCTTCGAGGCGCCGACCACGTCCAGCTCGCCGGCGTCGAAGGCCTCGACCGTCGCGGCCAGATACCGCTGGACCGCCTCGAGCTCGACCTGCAGCTCGGCCAGCTGGAAGCGGGTGTTCTGGAACTCGGCCACCGGGCGGTCGAAGGCGGTCCGCTCGCGCACGTAGTCCACCGTCTGCGCCAGCGCGGCCTCGGCGACGGCGGCGGCCCCGGCGGCCACGGCCAGCCGGCCCTGGGGCAGGATCTCCTTGGCGATCTCCAGCCCGCGGCCCTCGCCGCCGATGAGGTTCTCGGCCGGCACACGGGCCTCGGAGAAGAACAGCTCGGCGGTGTCGGAGGCTTTCAGCCCCATCTTCTCCAGCTGCGAGCCGACCTGGTACCCGGAGTCGTCCTGCTTCTCCACCAGGAAGAGGCTGAAGGACGCCGCACCCCCGCGCCGCTTCACGTCGGAGCCGTCGGTGCGGGCCAGCACCAGTGCGCCGTCGCCGGAGACGGCGTTGCCGATGAAGGTCTTCTGCCCGGTCAGCAGCCAGGAGCCGTCGTCCTGCCGCACCGCCTTGGTGCGCACTCCGCGCAGATCGGAACCGGCGCCGGGCTCGGTGAAGGCCACCGAGGCGATGAAACTCGAGTCCAGGAACCGCGGCAGCCAGGTCTGCTGCTGCTCGGCGGTGCCGAAGCGCCGCAGCGCCGGCAGCACCCAGTCATCGTGCAGGTGCAGCGCCAGGGCCAGCCCGAGCGCGTCGGCGCGGGCGAGCTCCTCGTCGAGGATCATCCGGAACCGATAGTCGGTCAGCCCCATGCCGCCGTGATCCTCACCGACGGCCAGCCCCAGCAGGCCGTTCTCCGCGGCGGCCTCCCAGACCGCGCGATCCATCAGGTGGGCGGCGTCCCATTCCTTGTAGTGCGGGGTCACCTCGCGGGCGACGAACTCGCGCACCACCTCGCGGAACTCCTCGTGGATCTCCTCGTAGAAGCCGGGGAACATCTCAGGTCCTTTCACAGACGTCGGGGCTCAGGCGGATCTGGGCATGCACCCGGCCGACCGGGCTGGCACGGCGTCGGCCCGCCGCGCTCTCCCACCGGCGGGCGGGCGACGACGGCGCGGCGACGCCGCCGTCGATTCTCTCACTCCGACTCGTCGGCGTCGTGGCGACGGCGCCCGCGGTCCTCGTGGTGCTCCCGGCCGGCGTCGTAGCGGGCCAGGACGCGCCGCGCCTGGGCCACCACCGGGGCGTCGACCATCTCGCCGCGGAAGCGGAACGCCGCCGGCGAGGACGGTGCGGCGGCGAGCAGCGCCTTGGCCCGCTCGACGTCGGCCGGCGCAGGCATGTACGCCCGCCGGATCGGCTCGACCTGGTCGGGGTGGATGCAGGCCTTCGCGGCGAACCCGCTGGCCCAGGCCTCCTCGGCGTCGGCGGTCAGCCGCGGCCGCGAGCGCAGCTCGGTGGAGGTCGCGTCGACAGCGGCGAGCCCGTGCGCCGCCGCGGTGATCAGCACCATGTGCCGGATGTGCTGCAGCGCCCCGCGCAGCGCGCCGTCGGGCGTCCGCGACGTCGTCCCGCCCAGAGCCGCGGTCATGTCCTCGGTGCCCCAGAAGAGCGCCTCGACGGCGGGATGGGCGGCCAGCGCGGAAGCGGCCAGCACACCGTCGGGCCGTTCGATCTGCGGGATCAGCCCGGCCTGCGGCATCGCCGCGTGGAGTCGATCGAGGACGGCGACGTCCGCGGCCTTGGGAACGACGAGGTGACGCACTCCGGCGCCGTCGAGGGCTTGGAGGTCCGCCTCGAGCTCCTCGGGATCGCCGGCGTTGAGCCGCACCAGCGTGGTCTCCGGGTCCAGCGCCGGCTCGTCGCGGTCCGCCTCCCGCGGTCCGGCCGCATCGCCGGCGCTCCGCCCGGCGATCTGCCCGGCCGTCAGCGCGGCACCGGCGTCGAGCGCCCGGGCGACGTCGATCCGCGCGGTCGGCTTGTCGACGGCGGTCACGGCATCCTCGAGATCGATGATCACCGCGTCGGCCCGCGCGGCGGCCTTGCCGAATCGCGCCGGCATCGACCCCGGGCAGAACAGCAGCGACGGGCCGAGGGTGAAGGCGCAGGGTGCGGTGGACGGGATCGACATCAGCTTCCCTCCGGTCGGACAGGATCCGGGGGACGGCCCGGGCGGCGGTGCATGGCCCCAGGCTACGTCGGGACGCCGCTGGTCTCCGTCGGGGAACGCCGAGGAGCGCCGGGGCCGCCGGGACCGCCGTCGGGCTGAGCGCCCGCGAGCGATCCTCGCCCCTGCCCGCTCCATCCTCCCCCTTCCCCGTCGTGCCGCGCGTCAAGAACGACACCTGCGATGACTCCCACCACGGATCCGTGGCAGGATGGCGGGGATGACCGCCGTCGGTTCCGCACCGCGGCGACGAACACCCGTGGACAGTCGAGAGCGAGGCGAGGTCAGCCCCATGCCAGACGCGGCAGCTGGAACCCCCCTGCACATCATCACCCTGGTGAAGTCGGTGCCGGATGCTCAGCTCGAGCGCCGATTCACCGAGGAGCGGCACATCGACCGCTCCGAGGGGGTCCTCGGAGAACTGGACGAATATCCCCTGGAGACGGCCCTGCGGATCAAGGAGACCGCCGAGGAGCGCGAGATCCGGGTGACCGCACTGACCATGGGGCCCACGGGTGCATCGGCCGCGGCGAAGAAGGCTCTGCAGATCGGGGCCGACGACGCCTACGTGCTGACCGACGACGCATTGGCCGGCGCCGACATCTCCGCCACGTCGACCGCGCTGCGCGCCGCGATCGAGCGCATCCAGCAGGTGTCCGAGCTCGACGCCCAGCTCCTGGTGGTCACCGGCATGGCCTCCGACGACGGCGAGTCCGGGGCGGTGCCGGCCCAGCTGGCCGAGCGTCTGGGCGTGCACCTGCTCTCGCAGGCGACGTCGGTGGAGCTCTCCGAGGGACGGCTGGTCGTCACCCGGACCGCCACCGTCGAGCAGCAGAAGGTCTCCGCCGCACTGCCGGCGGTGGTCTCAGTGACCGACCAGGCCAACGATCCCCGCTACCCGAACTTCAAGGCGATCATGGCCGCGAAGAAGAAGCCGCTGACGGAGCTGAGCCTGACGAGCGTCGGCATCGGCCCGACGGCGGTGAAGCCGCGCGCCCAGGTGCTCACCGCCGAGCCGCGCCCGCCGCGGCACGGCGGAACGGTGATCACCGATGAGGGCGACGCCGGCGTGCAGATCGTCGACTTCCTGCAGAAGGAGCGTGTGCTGTGAGTGCTGTCCTGGTCTACTTCGAATCGGTCGGCGCCGAGCTGACCTCCGCCCAGCAGGAGCTGATCACTCTGGCCGACGCCGTCGGCGAGGTGCAGGTCGTCACCGGCTCCACCACCTCCGACGCCGTGCATGCGCTGGCGCTGGAGGGCGTGCACACGCTCTACACCGGAGAGGGCGAGATCCATGCGCCGGATCCGGCGGTGATCGATCTGCTGGAGACCGCGGTGCAGGAGACCCGCGCCCATGCGGTGCTGGCCCGGAACACCGCCGACACCACGGACGCGCTGGCGCGGCTGGCGGTGCGGCTGGACACCGGGCTGATCACCGACGGCGTCGGGCTGTCCCATGACCTGCGCGTCACCAAGTCCGTGCTCGCCGGCTCCTACACGACCACCGCCCGCGTGGCCGAGGGCCGTCCGCTGATCGCGACGATGAAGCCGAACTCGACGGAGCCCCACCTGGTTCCCGGCGGGGCGCCGGAGATCGTCACGCTGCCGGTCACCGCGGCCGCCGCCGAACAGCTGCGGGTCCTGGAGCGCACTCCGCTGGAGGCTTCCGACCGGCCGTCGCTGACCGAGGCGCGGTGCGTGGTCGCCGGCGGCCGGGGCCTCGACGGCGACTTCGGCCCGCTGGAGGAGCTCGCCGACGAGCTCGGCGCGGCGATCGGCGCCTCCCGCGCGGCCACCGACGCCGGGTGGATCGACCACGCCGCGCAGGTCGGCCAGACCGGCGTGACCGTCTCCCCGCAGCTCTACATCTCCGCCGGCATCTCCGGGGCGATCCAGCAGCGCGCCGGCATGCAGACCGCGCAGACCATCGTGGCGATCAACAAGGACGAGGACGCCCCGGTCTTCGAGATCGCGGACTTCGGCGTCGTCGGGGATCTCTTCGAGGTCGTGCCGCAGATGGTCGAGGAGCTGCGCAGGCGGCGCAGCTGAGCTGAGGCCCGCTCCGGGGCGCGACGAGACGGCTCGGCCGATGACTCCTCGGGCGACGAAGCTCCCCGAGGTCTCGCAGGGTCACCGCGTTGTTTCACGATGAATCTGCGGGAACTCGGGGATCTTCGGTGCCCGGCGCCGGTCGGACGACGACGGAGACGCCACCGACGACGGTGCCGTCCCGCTCAGCGCGGGTCGAGCGTGGCCGCGCCGCGCAGCTCGCGCGGGGCCATCCGCTGCAGCTGGGTGACATGCTCGGGCCCGAGCTCGTCCACCGTCTTGACCTCGAGCAGCTTCATGGTCCGCTCCACCTGGGTGGAGAGGATCTCGATGGTGCGGTCCACGCCGGCGCGGCCGCCGGCCATCAGCCCGTAGAGGTAGGCCCGGCCGATGAAGGTGAACTTCGCGCCCATCGCGAGCGCGGCGACGACGTCGGCGCCGTGCATGATGCCGGTGTCCATGGTGACCTCGAGGTCGTCGCCGACCTCGCGGACGACCTCGGGCAGCAGGTGGAACGGCACCGGCGCGCGGTCCAGCTGCCGGCCGCCGTGGTTGGAGAGCACCACGCCGTCGACGCCGAGGTCGGCCAGCGTCTTCGCGTCCTCCACGGTCTGCACGCCCTTGACCACGATCGTCCCGTCGAACAGCTCGCGGATGATCGACAGGTCGTCGAAGGAGATCGAGGGGTCCATCGCCGAGTTCAGCAGCTCGCCGACGGTGCCGCCGGTCGAGGTCAGCGAGGCGAACTCCAGCGGCGGAGTGGTCAGGAAGTCGAACCACCACCAGGGCCGCGGAATCGCGTCGACCACAGTGCGCAGGCTCAGCTGCGGCGGGATGGAGAAGCCGTTGCGGGTGTCGCGCAGCCGGGCGCCGGCCACGGGAGTGTCCACGGTGAAGAACAGCGTGTCGAAGCCGGCCGCCGCCGCCCGCTCCACCAGCTGGTAGGAGATCTCGCGCTGGCGCATCACGTACAGCTGGAACCAGTTCCGCCCGTGCGGGTTGGCCTGCTGCACGTCCTCGATGGAGGTCGTGCCCAGCGTCGAGAGCGTGAAGGGGATCCCCGCGGCACCCGCCGCCGAGGCGCCGGCGGTCTCGCCCTCGGTCTGCATCAGCCGCGTGAAGCCGGTCGGGGCGATGCCGAAGGGCTGGGTGGAGGGCCCGCCGAAGATCTCCACCGAGGTGTCGACCTCGGAGACGTCGCGCAGGATCGCGGGGTGGAACTCGACGTCCTGGAAGGCCTGCCGCGCCCGGTGGATGGACAGCTCGCCCTCGGCGGCGCCGTCGGTGTAGTCGAAGGCCGCCCGCGGAGTGCGGCGCTTGGCGACGGTGCGCAGATCCTCGATGGTCAGCGCCGAGTTCAGCCGGCGCCGCTTCGCATTGAGGTCCAGCTTCTTGAACTGCATCAGCTCCGCGAGCTCGCGGGGATCCGGCAGTCGACGTTCCACCATGGTGTTCTCCTTCGACGGCGCCGGCCGGGCCGTTCCGGTCGGCGAGGGCTGGGAGCCGACGCACGGGGGCGCGCGCCGGCCGGGAATGGCATCGGACGACTCAGCTGCGAGGACGATACCGCGCCGGCTGATGCGTCCGGCGGACGAGCTCGCGCAGCTCGGCCAGCGAGCCGGTCAGCGTGCCGGCGGTGCGCGCCTGGATGAGCAGGTTGCCGATGGCGGTGGCCTCCACCGGGCCGGCGACGACGTCGCGGCCGGAGCGGTCGGCGGTGGCCTGGCAGAGCAGCGTGTTCAGCGAGCCGCCGCCGACCATGTGCACCACCTCGACCTCGCGGCCGGCCAGCCGCGCGGCGTCGTCGAGCGCGGAGGCGAATCGTGCGGCGATCGACTCGACGATGCTGCGCACCAGCGCCGGCTTCGAGGCCGGGACCGGGAGGTCGTGCTCGGTGCACCAGGACCCGATCCGCGCGGGCATGTCCCCGGGGGCGACGAAGCGCTCGTCCTGGACGTCGAAGACGACCACCTGGCCGTCGTCGACCTCCGCCGCGGCGGCCAGCAGCTGCGGCAGATCCTGCGCATCGGCGGTCTCGCGCTCCCAGGTGCGCAGCGTCTCGGAGAGCAGCCAGGTGCCCATGACATTGGTCAGGAAGCGGAAGGTGCCGTCGACGCCGCCCTCGTTGGTGAAGTTCGCCGCGCGGCTCTCGTGGCTGACCACCGCTTCGTCGAGCTCCAGGCCGACCAGCCCCCAGGTGCCGCAGGAGATGTAGGCGGCCTTCTGCGACGAGAGCGGGGTGCCGACGACGGCGGAGGCGGTGTCGTGCGAGCCGACCAGGGTCACCGGCAGGCGCGCGCCGGACAGGAAGGGCGCGAGCTCCTCACGGGTCTCGCCCAGCGCGGTCCCCGGGGCGGCGATCTCCGGGAAGATCGCCCGCGGCAGACCGAGCTGCTCGAGGAGCTCGTCGTCCCAGTCGCCGGTGGCCACGTGGACCAGTCCGGTGGTCGAGGCGTTGGTCGCCTCGGCCGCGGAGCGGCCGGTGAGCCAGTGGCCGAGCAGATCCGGCACCAGCAGCAGCTGCTCGACGGCGGCGGACGCGGGCCCGGTCAGCAGGGGCTCGGCGGCCAGCTGATAGAGCGTGTTGAACGGGAGGAACTGCAGGCCGTTGCGGGCGTAGAGCGAGGCGAAGGGCACCTGGGCGTGCACCGCGTCCACCCCTGCGGCGGTGCGCGCGTCGCGGTAGTGGAAGGGCGTGCCCAGCAGCGACGGCGCGCCGGCGCCGACGGCGGAGGCGCCGCCGGTCAGCAGCCCGTAGTCGACGGCCCAGGAGTCGATGCCGACGGAGGCGATGCCGCCGTCGTCCGCGGTGGCGCGCACGGCCTCACCGAGCCCGGCCAAGGCCTGCTCATAGAGGCCGACCAGGTTCCAGTGCAGCCCGTCGGGCAGGTGCACCGGGCCGTTGCCGAAGCGCGCCGCCTCGGTCAGCTCCAGGGTGTCGGGTCCGATCCGGCCCAGGACCACGCGCCCGCTGGAGGCGCCGAGGTCCACGGCCGCATGCGTCGTCGTCGGCCCGCTCGTCCGACCCGTCGTCGATGCCGTCACCATGCTCATCCCCTCCGGTCAGCGCAGGAAGGCCGCGGCGACGCCGGCGTCGACCGGGACGTGCAGGCCGGTGGTGTGGGTGAGCTCGCCGCCGACCAGCGCGAAGACCGCGTTGGCCACCGTCGAGGGCAGCACCTCGCGCTTGAGGATGGTGCGCTGGGCGTAGAACTTGCCCAGGTCCTTCTCCTCGATGCCGTAGGTCTTCGCACGGTTCGCGCCCCAGCCGGAGGCGAAGATGCCCGAGCCCTGGACGACGCCGTCGGGGTTCACTCCGTTGACGCGGACCTGGTGCTCGCCCAGCTCGGCGGCCAGCAGCCGCACCTGGTGGGCCTGGTCGGCCTTGGTGGCCGAGTAGGCGATGTTGTTCGGCCCGGCGAAGACCGAGTTCTTCGAGGAGATGTAGACGACGTCGCCGCCGAGGCCCTGTTCGATCAGCGCCGGCGCGGCGGACTTGGAGACCAGGAAGGAGCCCTTGGCCATCACGTCGTGCTGCAGGTCCCAGTCCTTCTCCGTGGTCTCCAGCAGCGACTTCGACAGGCTCAGCCCAGCGTTGTTCACCACGATGTCCAGCCCGCCGAAGGCCAGCAGCGTCTCGTCGACGGCCTGCTTGACGGCGTCCTCGTTCGAGACGTCGACGGCGACGCCGATCGCCCGGTCGGTCCCGCCGATCTCCGCGGCGGCGGCCCGGGCCTTCTCCAGGTCCAGGTCGGCGATCGCGACGACCGCACCCTCGGCGGCCAGCCGCTGGGCGATGGCCTTGCCGATGCCCGAGGCCGCGCCGGTGACCAGCGCGATGCGCGTGGCCAGCGGCCTGGGCTTCGGCATGCGCTGCAGCTTGGCCTCCTCCAGCGCCCAGTACTCGATGCGGAACTTCTCCGACTCGTCGATCGGCGCGTAGGTCGACAGCCCCTCGGCGCCGCGCATGACGTGGATGGCGTTGAGGTAGAACTCGCCGGCGACGCGGGCGGTCTGCTTGTCCTTGCCGAAGGAGAACATGCCCACCCCCGGGACCAGCACGATCGCCGGGTCGGCGCCGCGGATGGCCGGGCTGTCGGCGTCGGCATGGCGGTCGTAGTAGGCCTGGTAGTCCTCGCGGTAGGCGGCGTGCAGCTCGCGCAGCCGGGCCGTCGCGTCCTCGACGGAGGCGTCGGCGGGCAGGTCGAGCACCAGCGGCTTCACCTTGGTGCGCAGGAAGTGGTCCGGGCAGCTGGTGCCCAGCTCGGCCAGCCGCGGGTGCTCGGCGTGGGCAAGGAACTCCAGCACCACGTCATCGTCGCTGAAGTGGCCGACCTGCGGCTTGTCCTCGCTGGCGATCGAGCGGACCGTCGGCATCAGCGCGGCGGCCTTGGCGCGGCGCTCGGCCTTCGGGAGCGGGGCGCGCCCGTCCAGCGCGGGGCCGAAGGGCTCGGCCTTCGAGTGCTCGCGGATGTAGGCGGCGGCGGTGTCGATGATCCACAGCGAGTTGGCCTCGGCCTCCTCGGAGGTGTCGCCCCAGGCGGTGATGCCGTGGCCGCCGAGGATGCAGCCGATCGCCTGCGGGTTCTTCTCCTTGATCGCGGCGATGTCCAGGCCGAGCTGGAATCCGGGGCGGCGCCACGGGACCCAGACGACCTGCTCGCCGAAGATGGTGGCGGTGAGCTGCTCGCCGTCGGCGGCGGTGGCGATGGCGATGCCCGAGTCGGGGTGCAGGTGGTCGACATGGCCGGCGTCGACCAGGCCGTGCATGGCGGTGTCGATCGACGGCGCCGCGCCGCCCTTGCCGTGCAGGCAGTAGTCGAAGGCCGCGACCATCTCGTCCTCGCGGTCGACGCCCGGGTAGGTGTCGACCATCTTCCGCATGCGGTCCAGGCGCAGCGTGGCCAGCCCCTCGGGCTTCAGCGTGCCGAGGTCGCCGCCGGAACCCTTGACCCAGAGCAGCTCGACGTCCTCGCCGGTGACCGGGTCGACGGCGGTGCCCTTGGCGGAGGTGTTGCCGCCGGCGTAGTTGGTGTTCTTCGGATCCGCGCCCAGGCGATGGGAGCGGGTGATCAGCGCCTCGACGGCGGGGTTCTGCGACTCGGACATGACGACTCCTGGTGTGCGTTCCTGAGCGATCGCACACAAAGTATCACCGAGTGTGGCGTGGATCAACACCTCCCGCCGGGGTCACGGCCGAGTCAGCGCACCTCGACCAGCTCGCGGAAGGGATTCAGGCGTGCGTCGTCGGGGTCCAGCTCGGTGATCAGCACGTCGACGGCGTCCAGCCCGACGCCGCGGGCGACGGCGCGGGCGCCGAGCTTCGATGAGTCGGCCAGCATCACCGTGGTGTCGGCGTGGTCGGCCAGCACCCGCTTCAGCGCCGCCTCCTCCGGCGTCGCCTCGGAGCTTCCCCAGACGGCGTCGAGGGCGGCGGCGGAGGTGAAGAAGCGCGCGCACTGCAGCGAGGAGGCCATCAGCTCGGCCAGCGGACCGACGAAGCTGCGGGTGGTCTCCTGCCGAGTGCCGCCCAGCAGCACCGGCTCGATGCCGGGGCGCCCGGCGGCGGCCTCGAAGTTCTCCCCGGAGTTGGTCACCACCGTCAGCTCGCCGGCGCCGGTGAGCCCGGCCAGCAGCACCCCCGCAGTGGACGAGGCGTCGAAGGAGCAGGTCCCGCGCTGGGGCACCAGCTGCCGGGCTTTGGAAGCGATCGTCCGCTTGGCCGCCGCTCGCCGGCCGCTGCGCTCGGCGAAGCTGCGCGGTTGGGAAGGGGCGACCGCTCCCCCGCGCACTCGGCGCAGCCGACCGGCGGCCTCGAGATCGGCCAGATCCCGGCGGAGTGTCATCGCCGAGACGTCGAGGGTCTCGGCGACCTCGCTGCTGGTGATCCGCCCTTCCGACTCGAGGATCTCCAGCAGGCGGGCGCGGCGGGACTCGCCGTCGAGGGAGGAGGAGGTGGCCATGGGCAGGGATGCTACCGGACCGGCGCCCGCACGCTCAGGCCCCGCCCGGCCGGACCGCCCGGACCGCTCCGGAGATCAGCCCTGGTCGGCGTCGTCCTTCATCCGGATGATCTGGATGAGGTTGCCGCAGGTGTCGTCGAAGACCGCCAGCACGGCGGGCCCGATGTCCACCGGCTCCTGGGTGAAGCGCACGCCGAGGCCGGCCAGCCGCTCGTGCTCGGCGGCGACGTCGTCGACGCTGAACTGGGTCAGCGGGATGCCGTCGGCGACCAGCGCCTCCTTGAAGGGCTTCGCCGCCGGATGCGCGTCAGGCTCGAGCAGCAGCTCGGTGCCGTCGGGATCCTCCGGCGAGACGACGGTCAGCCAGCGGAACTCGCCGGCGGGGACGTCCACCTGGGTGCGGAAGCCGAGCGTCTCGGTGTAGAAGGCATGGGCCTTCTCCTGGTCGTCCACATAGACGCTGGTGATGGTGATCCTCATGGGGCTCCTCTCCGGATCCGTGCCAGGGGCGCACGGTCACCGGCTCAGCATGCCGGACGACGCGCCGCGGCAGGAACTGCCCGTCGCCCCGCCGGCGCTTCGGCGTCCGGTCCCTCAGCCCAGCAGGCGTGCGGCGACGCGCTCGATCGTGCTCACGGCCGCCTGCCCCTCGTCAGGACGGTTCAGATGGCCGTGCCGCACCCCGGGCTCCATGGCGAGCTCGACGTCGACGCCGGCGGCGCGCAGCGTCTCCGCATGGGCCTCGCCGGAGACGCGCAGCTCGTCGACCTCGCTGGTGACGATCGTCGTCGGCGGGTGCCCGGCCAGCTGCTCGGGCGTCGCCGTTCCGGGCACCGCCGCCAGCGGGGCCTCCTCGATCGGGCCGCCCAGGTGGTTCTCGTACATCCGACGCACCGGGTCGGGGCCGAAGCGGTCGGCCTCGGGATCGGCGTCGAGCAGCGCCCGCAGGCCCTCCGGCGTCGGCGGCTGGACGGCGTGCAGCGTGGGATAGGCGAGCACCAGGTGCCGCGGCGGCGTGCCGCCGTCGCCCAGCCGGGAGACGGCGACGCCGGCGGCGAGGTTCCCGCCGGCGCTCGCCCCGCCGAGGCTCACCGCCGCCGGGTCGGCGCCGAGGCCCGGTGCCTGCTCGCGCGCCCAGTCCAGGGCGAAGGCCAGCTCCTCGCCGGGCACCGGGTGGTGGACTCCGGCGTCGGCGGCGACCTGGCGCAGCTCTCCGGCCTCGAGCGCCTCGACCGGCGGGGCGAGACCGTAGTCGACCGAGATCACGGCGACGCCGCGGACGGCCAGCGCCCGGGCGACCCAGTCGCCTTCGGCCATGTCCAGGCTTCCGTAGGCGAAGCCGCCGCCGTGGGCCCAGACCAGCAGCGGGCGCGGCGCCGACGTCGTGGCCGGCTGCGACGCCGTCGGCACCTGCGCCGGCTCCCCCGGCCCGGCCGCCGCGGCCGCCCGATAGGTGCGCACCGGGAGCTGACCATGCGGCCCGTCGAGGATGCGATCGACCGCCTCGACGGCCTCGAGCGCCGCCGACGGCGTGCGGGGACCTGGCGTGCTCATCAGGCGCCCCAGCCCACCTGCGCCCCGCCGACGCGCTCGGTCTCGATCTGCTCCTGGTGGCCGGACGCCTCGTAGGCGCGCATCGGGTCGGCCGGCAGACCGCGGGACTCGCGCCAGGCCGCCAGGTCGGGACGCACATCGGTGTAGAAGGCGTCCATGAAGATCTCGTGGGCGGTGAGCACGTCGCCGGCCTCCTGGGCGTCGGAGAGCGCGGCGCGGTCGACCAGCAGCACCCGTGCGGTCATCTCCTGGACGTTGAGCACGCTGCGGATCTGGCCCGGGATCTTCTTCTCCACGTTGTGGCACTGGTCGAGCATGAAGGCCACGTCGGACTCCGGGGCATAGCCGCCGCCGCGGATGACCTCGAAGAGGATCCGGAAGAGCTGGAAGGGGTCGGCCGCGCCGACGATGAGGTCGTCGTCGGCGTAGAAGCGCGAATTGAAGTCGAAGGAGCCGAGCTTCCCGGCGCGCAGCAGCTGGGCGACGATGAACTCGATGTTGGTGCCCGGGGCGTGATGGCCGGTGTCCAGGCAGACCTTCGCATTCTCGCCGAGGGCCTGCACGTGGGTCAAAGCCGTGCCCCAGTCCGGGACGTCGGTGTGGTAGAAGGCCGGCTCGAAGAACTTGTACTCCAGGATCAGCCGCTGCTCGTCGCCGAGCTGGGCGTGGATCGCCGCCAGCGAGTCGGCCAGCCGTTCCTGGCGCGACAGGATGTCAGCCTGCCCCGGATAGTTGGATCCGTCGGCGAGCCAGATCTTCAGGTCGCGGGAGCCGGTCTCGCCCATGATCTCGATGCACTGCAGATGATGGTCGATGGCCTTCTGCCGGATCCGCCGGTCGTGGTGGGTCAGACCGCCGAACTTGTAGTCGTCGTCCTGGAAGGTGTTCGAGTTGATCGTGCCCAGCTCGACGCCGAGCCCCTCGGCGTGCGAGCGCAGCGCGCCGAAGTCGTCGACCAGGTCCCACGGGATGTGCAGCGCCACCCGCGGGGCCAGACCGGTGAAGCGGTGCACCGCCGCGGCGTCGGCGATCTTCTCCTCCACCGATCGCGGCGTACCGGGGCTGCCGAAGACCTTGAAGCGCGTGCCGGAGTTGCCGTAGGCCCAGGAGGGGACCTCGATGGCCTGGTGCTCCAGCTGCGGAGCGATCTCTGCGAAAGTCGTCATCATTCCTCAGTTCCGCCGGCCGCCGGTCGTCCTGCAGACCGGCCGCCGCCTGATATAAATCGTTTCAATACCTACGTAGACTTTATGACCTCGATCACAGGAGAGTCAACCGAGGCCCACGATGCCGCGTGCCGCTCATCGGCGGGACGGCGCGCCGACGTCGGCCGCTCCGACCGCATCTGCGGCAGCCCCGCCCGACGTCCCACCGTCGAGCAGCCGTCCATAGCGCTCCACCTCGATCTCCTCGAGGCTCTTGCCCCGCGTCCGCGGCGCCCAGACGGTGCCGATGACCAGCGCGGCCACCAGCAGCCCCATGATCAGCGCGCCGACACCGTGCAGGCCGACCTCCTCGAGCATCAGCGGGAACCAGAGGCTGAGCACGCCGACCATCACGCGCACCAGCATGAACATCACGCCCTGCGCGGAGGCGCGGTAGCGGGTGGCGAAGAGCTCGGCGGCCCACAGCCCGTAGAAGGCCTGGGCACCGATCCCGGCGGAGAGGCCCCAGCCGATCGCGAAGATCAGCAGCGAGGTCCAGCCGGGCGGCCCCCAGATGAGCACCGACCAGGCGACGACGCCGAGCGCGGCGCCGATGAAGTAGAGCAGCCGGCGGGAGACGGCGTCGCCGTACTTCATGAAGCCGAAGTATGTGGCCAGCGAGGTCAAAGTCCAGACCAGCACCTGCAGCGCATTCTGCGCGTTGGCGCTGTCCAGCCCGGCGGCCTCGTAGACGCGCGGCTGGAAGATGCCGGCCTGTCCGGCGACGGTGTTCCAGAGGCCGTAGACGCCGATCAGGAAGAGCAGCGCCACGACGTTGCGCCGGTCGGTGAACAGCTGGAGGAAGCCGCGGTAGGTGCCCACCCGGTTCGGATTCGCCTGCTGGTCCTTCCAGCGCTGCGACTCGTCGAGCCCGCGACGCACCCACCAGGTGATCGCGGCGACGACGAAGAGGTGCGCGAAGACCAATCGTGCCCCGAGGAGACCCAGCGGCGAGACGATGATCGCCAGCAGGAAGCCCACGGCCGGACCGATCGACCAGGCCAGCTGCGCGACGCCGACATGTCCGGCGCGACGCTCGTTCGGGGCCTCCTCGGCGATGTAGGTCCAGGCGGCGGTGACGCCGGCGCCCACGGCGATGCCGGTGGCCAGGAAGCCGATCAGCAGCATCGTGAAGTTCGCGGCGAAGACGGCGAAGAGCGTGCCGATCATATAGAGGATCAGATCGTAGGTGTAGATGAACTTCCGGCCGTGGCGGTCGCAGAGCGGGCCCCCGACGGCCGCACCGATCGCCGCGCCGAACGCATTGGCGCTCAGCGCGCTGAGCAGCCCCACGGCGAGGCTGTCGAGGCCGAAGGCCTCCTCCCAGAGGCTCATGCTGGTCGCGATCGCGATGATCGAGCCGGCCTCGATGTAGTTGGACATCGCCACGGCGATGGTGGCCTTCCAGCGGCCCATGGGACGGCGCTGCCGACGCGCCGTCGTCGCTGAAGCCTCTGTCATGACGGACACTCCCGAAGTCTGCTGCCCCGGGCCCCTCGGGCACCCGGAGTGAATCGTTTCAATGTTTGGCGCATCACACTTTACCAATGGCGTGGATCACTCTCCAGGCGCTCCTCGCCGCTCCATCCGGGCCGAGGCGCCGCCGACGGGCAGCGGCCTGCGCATCGGCATCGCATCATGCCGAACAGGTCTCGCCGAGAGTTGCAGGAGACCTTGTCCGCATCACTGAACCGTTCTAATGTGACTGACCACGCAACATAATGTGACGCGCCGCACATCACCGAGCGCCGTTCCCGCCCGGAGACCCTCGACGACCGTCCGGCCCTGTCCGGCCCCGTCCCGCCCCATGGACGACGACGTCCGACCCCGAGGAGCCACGATGACCCTCCCCACCCGCACCTCCGCCGCAGACCCCCGCCCCGTCGCCTCCGCCGCGGCGCCGCTGCGACCGTGCTGACCGCCTCGCTGCTCGCCGTCGCCGCATGCTCGGGCGGCGACGGCGGAGGAGACGGCGGATCGGACGAGCCGCTGACCTTCGTCTGGTGGGGCTCGCCGGAACGCACCGAGATCACCCAGGAGGCCATCTCCCTCCATGAGGAGGAGTCCGGCACCGCCGTCGAGGGCCAGTCCGTGGACTTCGGCGGCTACTTCGACCGGCTGGCCACCCAGTTCGCCGGCGGCGACGCTCCGGACGTCTTCACCCTCGGGGGCGCCTATCCGGCCGAGTACGCCCAGCGCGGTGCCCTGCTGGACCTCACCACCGTCGACGAGCACATCGACCTCGACGCGCTGGACCAGACCGCCCTGGAGAACGGACAGGTCGACGGCGCCCAGTACGGACTCTCCACCGGCTCCAACGCGCTGGCGATGATCGTCAACCCGGACATCTTCGACGCGGCCGGCGTCGAACGGCCCGACCCGGAGACCTGGACGTGGGACGACTTCGCCGAGATCACCGAGGAGATCTCGGCGAACACCGACGACGACACCTATGGCACCGCCACCACGCTCACCCACGACTCCATCGAGGCATTCGCCCGCCAGCAGGGCGAGCAGCTCTACACCGAGGACGGCGAGATCGGCGTCTCGGAGGAGTCGCTCGCCGCGTTCTTCGGTCGGGCCCAGGAGCTCACCGAGACGGGAGCCGCCCCCGGCGCGGCCCTGCTCACCGAGCTCGAGGACGCCTCGGTCGAACAGACCTTGATGGGCACCGGGCGCGCGGCGACGATGCTCACCTGGAGCAACAGCCTGTCCACCCTGTCGAACGCCTCCGGCTCGGACCTGGAGCTGTGGCCGCTGCCCGGCGAGTCCGAGACCGCCGGCGTCTGGCAGCAGTCCTCGCAGTTCTTCTCCGTCTCCGCCGACACCGAGCAGCCGGAGCAGGCCGCCGAGCTGCTGGACTTCCTGGTGAACTCGCAGGAGGCCGTCGACGTCCTCGGCCTGGACCGCGGTGTGCCGGACAACCCCGAGCGCCGCGCGGGCCTGGAGGGCGAGCCCGACGCGGACAGCCAGGAGGAGGTCGAATACATCGACCAGGTCGCCTCGCGCGACACGGCTCCGCGCCCCATCGGTCCCACCGGCTCCACGGACGTCGACTCCATCACCTCGCGCGTGACCGCCGAGCTGCTGCACGGTCGGATCGACCCGGGCGAGGCCGCGACGACGTGGCTGGAGGAGGCCCGAGCCGCCGTCGAGCAGTGACGGAGCCGACCGGCCCCGCCAGCACGCCATCACGATCGCCCCGACAGGAGACCCCATGCCGAGCGACCGACCGATCGACCGCCGCGCCCTGGTGGACCGCCATCGCATCCGCCGCGACGCCGTCGACCCCCGCGCTCCCCTGCAGATCGGCAACGGGGAGTTCGCACTGACCGTCGACGCCACCGGGCTGCAGACCTTCCCGGAGTCCCACCCGGCCCCCGGACGGGATCCGGCCCGCCCGGGAAGTCTGCTGGGCACCCAGTCGCAGTGGGGCTGGCACAGCACGCCGCGCGACCCCGAGCCCTCCGTCGAAGCGGCTGTGCGGACCTACACCACGCCGCGCGGCGACCTGCCGTACGTGGACCTGAGCGGCCGCACCAGCACCACCGGCCCCGACGGCGGCACCGCCGAGGAGCTCTGGCTGCGCGGCAATCCCCACCGACTCATGCTCGGCTGGATCGGGCTCGACCCGCGCACGGCCGGACGCCCGGAGTGGGGGCCGGAGGAGCTGCAGGTCCACGAGCAGGTCCATGACCTGTGGACCGGGATCATCTCCTCGGAGGTCACTCTGTCCGGAGTGCGGCTGAGCATCCGCACGGCGGTGCATCCGCAGCAGGACGCGGTCGCGGTGGAGATCACCTCCGGCGGCGCCGAGCCACCGACGCTCGCGCTGCGCTTCCCGCACGGCAGCGAGGCCTGGGGCAACGCAGCCCGCTGGGTCGAGGAGGGCCACACCACGCACCTGGAGCGGCGGGATGACGACCTCCGCATCCGGCGGCGGCTGGACGCCGCGCAGTACACGGTCGCGCCGCAGTCCGAGGGCGCGCTGGTCGCCGAGCAGCCGGCGGCCCACCGCGTGCTGCTGCGCCCCGCGGCGCATGCCCCCGGCGACACCTGGCGGCTCGCTCTGACGTTCGACGCCGGAGACGATCGCTCCGATCGGTCGATCTCGGCGTCGCCGGCACCGGACCCCGCGGAGGTCTTCGCCGCCTCGGCCCGCGGCTGGGAGGACTTCTGGTCGACGGGCGGCGCCGTCGACCTCTCGGAGAGCACCGATCCGCGCGCCGCGGAGCTCGAGCGGCGCGTCGTGCTCTCCCAGCAGCTGACGGCGATCAACTGCGCCGGCTCGACGCCGCCGCAGGAGACCGGCCTGATGGTCAACTCCTGGCGCGGCAAGTTCCACCTGGAGATGCACTGGTGGCATGCCGCCCACTTTCCCGTCTGGGGACGGCCGGAGCTGCTGGCGCGGAGCATGGACTGGTACCGCGACATCCTGCCGCAGGCTCGGGCGACGGCGGCGGTCCAGCGGGCCCGCGGGGCGCGCTGGCCCAAACAGGTCGGTCCGGAGGGGCGCGAGAGCCCTTCGGACATCGGCCCCTTCCTGATCTGGCAGCAGCCGCATCCCATCCATCTGGCCGAGCTGCTGCGCCGCGCCGGCCACCCCGGGGTCGTCGAGGAGCTGGGCGAGATCGTCGAGGCCACTGCGGAGTTCATGGTCGACCATCTGGCGCCGGAGGGCTCCGACCACGCGCTCTCCCCGCCGCTGATCCCGGCGCAGGAGTGCTACGGCGACGTGAAGACCGAGCTCACCGACCCGACCTTCGAACTGGCCACCTGGTGGTGGGGGCTGCGCATCGCCGAGGACTGGCGCGAGCGGCGCGGGGCGCCCCCGAGCGAGGAGCTGCGCCGGGCCCGCGAGCGCCTTCCGGCCCCCGCGGAGCGCGACGGCGTCTACGCGGCGGTGCGGCACCCGGTGCTCGACCGTCGCGAGGACCACCCCTCGGTGCTCGGTGCGCTCGGCGTGACGCCGTCGACCCCGCTGATCGATCCGACCACGATGGCCCGCACGCTCGAGGACGTGCTCGCCGACTGGCGCTGGGAGACCACCTGGGGCTGGGACTTCCCGATGATGGCGATGGCTGCGACGCGCAGCGGCCGTCCGGACCTCGCCGTCGAGGCGCTGCTGATGGAGACGGAGAAGAACACCATGGTCGCCTCCGGCCACGCCTGGCAGACCGAGGGGCTGCCGGCCTATCTCCCGGCCAACGGCGGACTGCTGATCGCCGTGGCGCTGATGGCCGCCGGCTGGGACGGCTCCGCCGACGCCCCGGGATTCCCCGACGGCTTCGTCGTGCGCCACGAGGGGATCACGCCGCTGCCGGCGTGAGCCTCACTCCAGCGCGTCGAGCTGGTCCTCCAGGTGGAAGACCTCCTCGAGCTCGACGAAGCCGGTGTCCGGCCGGGCGCCGTCGAGGGCGACGAAGAACTCGCCCATCTCGGCCTGCCAGCGGGCGTTGACCTCCTCGTCCTCCATCGCCGCCTGCGCGGCCTCGAGCGACTCGCACAGGAAGTAGCCGATCAACAGACCGTCGGGGCGGAGGAAGAGCGAGTAGTCGTGCCAGCCGGAACGCTTCAGGGCGCGGAGCATCTCCGGCCAGACCGCGGCGTGGCGACGGCGGTACTCGTCGATCCTCTCGGGCTTGACCTGCAGCTGGAAGCAGACGCGGCGCATGCTGATCCTCCTCGGAAGGGCGTGTCGGGCATCACGCGATGAATCGTTTCATCTCGCCGTCGGGATCTCCACCTCCGCGGAGTCGACGACGCGCTCTTTTCCGAGATTCGATTGACTTTCGATAGATACCAGGCGAGACTCGATCCATGATCGCCGACTGGAGAATCGTCGCCGCCCTCCGGGTCTTCCTGGTCCTGCTGCTCGGCCTGCTCGTCATGCTGCAGACCGTCTCGCTGCCCGGGCAGTTCGCCCATATGGCCGCGGAGTCCGCCGACTTCGCGCCGTACCGTTGGCCGGCCACGCTGATCGCCGGCTTCTGGGTGCTCTGCGCCGAGGTCATCGTCGTCTGCACCTGGCGGCTGCTCACCCGCGTCGCCCGCGGACGCATCTTCCGCACCGACTCGCTGCCCTGGGTGGACGCGATCCTCGGCGCGGCGGGGGCCGCCTGGGCGGTGCTGATCGGACTCACCGGATGGGTGCTCGCCGGCGCCGACGACCCCGGGATGCCGCTGCTGCTGATCTCCACCTCGGTCGCGGTGACCACGCTCGGGCTGGTGCTGCTGGTCATGCGCACCCTGCTGCGGCAGGCGACCACGTTGCACGACGAGATGGAAGGGGTCATCTGATGCCCATCGTCGTGCGTCTCGACGTCGAGCTGGCCCGCCGCAAGTTGAGCGTCGGCGAGTTCGCCGAAAAGGTGGGGCTCAGCCCGGCGAACGTCGCCGTGCTGAAGAACGGCCGCGCAAAGGCGGTGCGCTTCAGCACGCTGGAGGCGATGTGCCGCGTGCTCGACTGCCAGCCGGGCGACCTGCTCGAATGGGTCGACGAGGAGGCCGACGACGCCGATGCCGCCGGCCCGGCCGAGGACGACTGACCATGCCGCGCGGGAGCACCGACGTGCTGGTCGTCGGCGCGGGGCTGGCCGGCCTGCACACCGCCGCGCAGCTGGCCCGGCGCGGCCACGACGTCGTGCTGGTCGACCGGCGGCGCCGGCTCACCGAGGCGATCCGCACCACCGGGATCTTCGTCCGCCGCACGCTGGAGGACTACGACCTGCCCGAGGACTGCCTGGGTCCGCCGATCCGCCGCATGGTGCTGCACCCACCCTCGCACCGCGATCCGGTGGATCTGGTCAGCACCCGCGACGAGTTCCGCGTCGGCGACATGCCGCGGCTCTACGCGCGCCTGCACCAGCAGGCGCTCGACGCCGGTGCGCGCGTGCTGCTGGGGATGCGCCGCGCGGGCCTCGACGCCGCCGGCCGGCAGGTGCTGCGCCGCGTCTCGGCAGGAGACGGGTCCGGCGGGTCGACCTCCGGCGGCGACGGCGAGGAGCTCCCCGCCGAGCTCCGCCTCGACGCGCGCTTCCTGGTCGGTGCCGACGGCGCCCGCTCGCAGGTGGCCCGGGACCTCGGCCTGGACCGCAACCGGCACCTGCTCATCGGCGCCGAGACCGTCGGCGCCGTCGCCGACGTCGGGCAGATGCCGGCATTCCGATGCGTGGTCGATCCGCGGATCGCCCCGGGATATCTGGCCTGGGCGGTCGACGACGGCGTGCACTCCCATGTGGGCACCGCGGGCCGCTCGGACCGCTTCACCGGCGGGGTCCGGGCGGCGCTGGAGCGCTTCGCCGCCGAGGCGCCGGGACCTCACGGACGGCCGGCGGCCGAGACGCTCGAGCATCGCGCCGGGCCGATCCCCGTCGGCGGACTGCTGCGACGGATCGGCGCTCCCGGCGGCCTGCTGGTCGGCGACGCCGCCGGCGCAGTCTCCCCGCTGACGGCCGGCGGGCTGGACCCGTGCCTGCGACTCTCCGACCACGCCGTCGAGCTGCTCGACGAGGCGCTGAGCACCGGCGACCGTCGCGTGCTGCGCGGCTACGACGGCGCCGCCCTGCGGAGACGGTTCCGCGGCCGCCTGGCGCTGCGGCAGGGACTGGAGTCGCTGCGCGGGCCGGCCGCGGCCGAGGCCGCGTTCCTCGGACTGCGCAGCGCCCCGGGCGTGCGGCCGCCCGGCGGATCCTCTTCGGCGACGGGTCCTTCCCGGATCCGTGACCGACCCGCCGGCGACCGTCGGGGTCGGGGCCTCAGCCCTGCTCGGCCACCAGCTTCAGGAAGGCGGCGTCGAAGGCCTCCAGATCGGCCGGAGTCCGCGAGGTGACCAGCCCGCGGTCGACGACGACCTCTTCGTCCACCCAGTCGGCGCCGGCGTTGATGAGGTCGGTGCGCAGCGCGCCCACGCTGGTCATCCGACGGCCGGAGACCTGGCCGACCTCGGTGAGGATCCAGGGGCCGTGGCAGATCGCGGCGACGGGCTTGCCGTCCTCGAAGAAGCCGGCGACGAACTCCCGGGCCTGCTCGTCGACGCGCAGCGCATCGGCGTTCAGCGTGCCGCCGGGCAGCACCAGCGCGTCGAAGTCCTCGGCGCCGACCGTGCCCAGCTGGTGGTCGACGCCGAAGTGGTCGGCGTGCTCCCAGTCGCCCGTCATCGCCTGCAGCGAGTCCTTCTTGGGCGAGACGATCTTCGCCGTCCCGCCGGCCTCGCGGACGGCGGCCAGCGGCTCGGTCAGCTCGGGCAGCTCGACGCCGTCGGTCACCAGCAGCGCGACGGTGCGGCCCTCGATCGACGGAGCCTCAGCAGTGGTGTCGCTCATGGTCCTCTCCTTCCCCGGACGTGTCCGGCCCCGGTCGGGGCCCGTCCAGCACCAACGTCGCACCGCGGAACCCTGTTCCCGGCCGCTCTCCGCCGCATGCTGAGACCGCCCGCCCTCGGGCGAGCGAGCGGAGCGTCGTCGATGTGTATCCTGACCCCATGGCATTGGCGCAGGTCCGCGACGTGGCGACCCATGCCGGCGTCTCGCCGGCGACGGTCTCCAACGCCCTCAACCACCCCGAGAAGGTCTCGGAGACCACGCGCCGCCGCGTGCAGGCGGCGATCGACGAGCTCGGCTACGTCCGCAACGACGCCGCCCGCCAGCTGCGCCAGCGGCACAACACCGCCGTGGGGATGATCGTCCTCGACGTGGCCAACCCCTTCTTCGCCGACGTCGTCCGCGGCGCCGAGGACAGCCTCGGCGTGCACCGCCGCCCGGTGCTGGTGGGCAACTCCGGCCAGGACGCCGAGCGGGAGCTCGCCCATCTGCGGCTCTTCGAGGAGCAGCGCGTCTCCGGCCTGCTCATCTCTCCGGTCGGCGACGTGCTGGACCGGCTGCGCGAGATCAGCGGCCGCGGCACCCCGGTGGTGCTGGTCGACCGCCATCACGGCGACGACGACTTCCCCTCGGTGGCGGTCGACGACGAGCTGGGCGGCCGGATGGCCGCAGAGCATCTGCTCGACCAGGGGCGCCGGCGCCTGACGATGATCGGCGGACCGACGAGCATCCGCCAGGTGGCCCAGCGACGCGCCGGAGCCCAGGCCGCCGTCGACGCCGTCGCGGGGGCGACGCTGACGACGATCGACACCGGCGCCATGGACGTCGAGTCCGGCCGGACCGGCGCGCGCCGGCTGCTCGCCGAGGACGCCGCGGCACGGCCCGACGCGATCTTCGCAGCCAACGACCTCGTCGCCCTGGGCGCGCTGCAGGAGCTCGTCCGCGCCGGCGTGCGGGTCCCCGAGGACGTCGCGCTGATCGGCTACGACGACATCGAGTTCGCCGCTTCGGCGACAGTGCCGATCAGCTCGGTGCGCCAGCCCGCCCTCGAGATGGGCGAGCGTGCCGCCGCCCTGCTGGTCGCCGCCGTCGACGACCCCGACGCCCCGCCGGAGCACCCGCGGTTCACTCCCACGCTGGTGGCCCGCGAATCCACGCTCGGCGGCTGACCGGACGCCGACAGCCCGCCCCTCCTCGGGATGAGTCCGTGGAAAGCGCGGGAAAGACGTCGTATTCCCGTGCGTTCCACGGACTCATCGGGAGGGGCGTCGAGACCTGCGGACATCGTCCGATGCCGGATCGGCACCGTCGGAGGACTTATCGGACAGGTTCAGGATTTGTACGATCAGTTCCATGACCTCCGCTGACGCCATCCGGCACATCCGCCTCTCCTCGATCACCCTGCCGCTGTCCACCGCGATCTCCGACGCCAAGGTCTTCACCGGCCGGCAGAAGCCGATGACCGAAGTGGTCTTCCTGGTCGCCGAGATCACCACCGAGCAGGGCCTCGAGGGCCTGGGCTTCTCCTACTCCAAGCGCGCCGGCGGTCCGGCGCAGTACGCCCACGCGGCCGAAGTCGCCGAGACGGCGCTCGGCGCCGACCCCAATGACATCGGCAGGATCCGCGAGACGCTGCTCTGGGCCGGCGCGTCAGTGGGCCGCTCGGGTGCGGCGTCGCAGGCGCTGGCCGCGATCGACGTCGCCCTCTGGGACCTGAAGGCCAAGCGCGCGCAGCTGCCGCTGGCAAAGCTGCTCGGCGCCCACCGCGATGCGGTGCGCACCTACGACACCTCCGGCGGTTTCCTGCACGCCTCGATCGAGGAGATCACCGCACGCGCCGACGAGTCGCTGGACGCCGGCATCGGAGGGATCAAGGTCAAGGTCGGCCTGCCCGACGCTCGCGAGGACCTGCACCGGGTGGATGCTGTCCGCGAGCACCTGGGACCGGAGGTGGATCTGATGGTCGACGCGAACCAGCAGTGGGACCGGGCGACGGCGCTGCGCATGGGCCGGCGCCTCGAGCAGTTCGACCTGACCTGGATCGAGGAGCCCGTCGACGCGCACGACGCCGAGGGCCACGCGCGGCTGGCGGCCGCGCTGGACACTCCCATCGCCACCGGCGAGATGCTCGCCTCGGTCGGGGAGCACCGGCGGCTGATCGAGGCCCGGGCCTGCGACGTCATCCAGCCCGACGCTCCCCGCGTCGGCGGCATCACCGAGTTCCTGCGGCTGGCCGCGCTGGCCGACGACGCCGGACTCGCCCTGGCGCCGCACTTCGCCATGGAGATCCACCTGCACCTGGCCGCGGCCTACCCGACCGAGACCTGGGTCGAGCACTTCGACTGGCTCGACCCGCTCTTCGAGGAGCGGCTGGAGATCGCCGACGGCCGCATGCTGGTCCCCGACCGGCCGGGCCTGGGCATCACGCTGAGCGAGCAGGCCCGCGCCTGGACCACCGCCTCGGCGGAGTTCGGGCGGCGATGAGCGCCGGTCGCACCGCCGCGCTGGCCGAGCAGCTGCGCGCGCAGATCGTCGACGGCACCATCGGCGTCGGCGAGAAGCTGCCGAGCGAGGCCGCGCTCATCGCCGAGCACGCAGTCAGCCGCAGCGTGGTCCGCGAGGCGCTGAGCCGCCTGCAGGCCGACGGGCTGATCCGCACCCGCCGCGGATCGGGCTCCTATGCACTGACTCCGCCGACACGGTCGACGACGACGGCGGGCTCGGCGGCGGTCGGCGGCGAGGCCGTCGCCCGCACCCCCGGCGAGCGGCGGGCGCTGCTCGAGTATCGGATCGCGCTGGAGACCGAGGCCGCCGGGCTGGCCGCCCGACGGCGAGACGCGCCCCGGCTGCGCCTGCTCGCCGAGGCGCTGTCCGGCCTCGCCGCCGCGGGCGACCATCCGGCCGACGCGGTCGAGCACGACTTCACCTTCCACCGCGAGCTGGCCGCCTCCGCGCAGAACCCGCATCTGCTCCGAGCGGTCGACGCGCTCGGTCCGGCGATGATCGCCATGCCCGCGCCGCGGCTGGCGCACGGAGGGTCGGGAGCCTCGACGACTGCGGAGGCGACGGCCGCGCGGCATCGGCAGGTGGTCGCCGAGCACCGGACCGTGCTCGAGGCCGTCGTCGAGCAGGATCCGCAGGCCGCCGCGGCGGCGATGCGAGCCCACCTGACCGCATCCCGCCGTCGCCTGCTGGGCGAGCAGGATGTCGGAACAGATATTGCCGCGCTGTGACCTGCGTGACATGATGATGCACAGCCAAGCCGCACGTTGCGCATGATGATGCACGGAGAGTATTGATGTTCACCCTGGACCAGATCCGCAGCTTCGTCGCCGTCGCCGAGGAGCTGCATTTCGGCCATGCCGCCGAACGGCTGAACATGACCCAGCCTCCGCTCAGTCGGCAGATCCAGAAGCTGGAGAAGACGGTCGGCGTCCCGCTCATCGCCCGCGACAACCGCACCGTCTCGCTGACCACCGCGGGCGCGGCCTTCCTCACCGAGGCGCGCCGACTTCTCGTCGCCGCCGACCAGGCCCCGGTCACCGCCCGGCGCATCGCCCGCGGCCAGGCCGGCGTGCTGCGCATCGGATTCACCGCCGCCTCCGGGTTCAGCGTGCTGGGCAGCGTGCTGACCACGCTGGCCGAGCAGCTGCCCGACGTCGACGTCGACCTCCACGAGCAGGTCACCCGCGAACAGATGGCCGCGCTGACCGACGGCGAGATCGACCTGGGCCTGGCCCGGCCGCCCATCGATCACGAGCTCTTCGACTCCCAGCTGCTGCTCTCCGAGGGGCTGCGCCTGGCGGTGCCGGCCGACCACGAGCTCGCCGCCCTGGGCCGCGCGGCCACCGCCGCCGACCTCGCCTCCGCCCCGCTGATCATGTACTCGCCGGTGCGCGCGCGCTACTTCTATGACCTCGCCATCCGCTCGGTGCCGATCCAGCACGGCAACGTCGTCCACACCGTCAGCCAGATCCTGACGATGGTCTCGCTGGTCGGCGCCGGCCACGGCGTGGCGATCGTGCCCGAGTCCGCCGAGCGGCTCGGCGTCGACGGCGTGGTCCACCTGCCGCTGGCCGACCAGCCCGACGACGCGGTCGAGCTGCACGCCGTCTGGCGCCGCGGCCGACGCAGCCCGGCGCTGCAGCGGCTGCTCGCCGTGCTCGAGGAGGAGCGCGCCGACGCTGAGGAAGGAACGAGTTCGCGCGGGGCGGGGACGGCCGGAGCATCACTGAACACCGAGTGATGCACGCAAGCTATGAATCGATACAGAACCGGGCTTAGACGCCCCTGTGACCGGCTCCTAGAGTGAGGAGGACCGAAGGGCCTGCGCCGTCGCGGGCGCGCCCCCATCCCCTGGCCCCGACTCCAGGAAGGTCCCCGTGCCGACACACACCCCGCGAGAGCTGGCCGATCGTCTCAAGGACGGCCTGCTCTCCTTCCCCGTCACCCCCTTCAGCGCAGAGGGAGCGGTCGACGACGACGCCTACCGCGCCCACCTGAACTGGCAGTCCCGCGCCGGCGCCGCCGGGCTCTTCGCCGCCGGAGGCACCGGCGAAGGCTTCAGCCTCACTCCCGAGGAGAACGCCCACGTGGTGCGCATGGCCGTCGAGGAGGCCGCCGGGATCATCCCGGTGCTCGGCTCCGCCGGCGGCTCCACCCGGCAGGCGGTCGCCAACGCCGCCGCCGCCGAGGAGGCCGGGGCCGAGGGCGTGCTGCTGCTGCCGCCGTACCTCACCGACTGCGACCAGCAGGGTCTCGAGGCACACGTCGACGCCGTCTGCTCGGCGACCTCTGCGGCGGTGATCGTCTACAACCGCGCCAACGCCGTCTACTCCGCCGAGACCGTCGCCCGGCTGGCGGCCCGGCATGAGAACTTCATCGGCTTCAAGGACGCGACCGGTGACATCGAGGCGGTGACCAAGGTGGTCGCGGCCAACGGGGACCGACTGTTCTATCTGGGCGGACTGCCCACCGCCGAGACTTTCGCGCTGCCGATGCTGCAGCTGGGATTCAGCACCTACTCCTCGGCGATGTACAACTTCGTCCCGGAGTTCGCCCTGGAGTTCTACGCCGACGTGCGCAGCCAGGATCGCGCGGCGATCACCGAGAAGCTCACCCGCTTCGTGCTGCCCTATCTGGACATCCGCGACCGCGCGAAGGGCTACGGCGTCTCCATCGTCAAAGCCGGCCTGACGGTCGTCGGCCGCGACGCCGGCGGCGTGCGTCCGCCGCTGCAGGACCTGACCGAGGCCGACCTGGCCGACCTGACCGCGCTGATCGACCGGGCGGGCGTCCGCCCGGAGAGGCCCGCGGCCCCCGCGACCCCCGCACCCGTCGCTTCGAGGAGCTGAGCATGACTGCACAGACCGCTGAAACCGCCCTGACCGGGCAGTCCATCATCGCCGGGCGCTCGGTCGCCGGCTCCGGCCGCACAGTCGCCGGCGTCGACCCGGCCACCGACGAGACGCTGGAGCCGGCCTACTCGCTGATCGACGAGCAGCAGCTCGCCGAGGCCACCGCGGCCGCCGCCGAGGCCTTCGAGACCTTCTCCCGGCTGGACCCGGAGACCCACGCGACGTTCCTGGAGACGGTCGCGGCGAACATCGACGCCGTCGGCGACGAGATCACCGCGCGGGCGATGGCCGAGACCGGCCTGCCGGAGGCCCGGCTCGTCGGCGAACGCGGCCGGACGGTGAACCAGCTGCGGCTCTTCGCCGCCGTCGTCCGCCAGGGCGACCATCGGGGCGTGCGCGTCGATCCGGCTCAGCCCGACCGGCAGCCGATGCCGCGGGCCGACATCCGCCAGCGGCGCATCCCGCTGGGACCGGTGGCGGTCTTCGGGGCCTCGAACTTCCCGCTGGCCTTCTCCACCGCCGGCGGCGACACCGCCAGCGCGCTGGCCGCCGGCTGCCCGGTGGTCTTCAAGGCGCACAACGCCCACCCGGGCACCGGCGAGCTGGTCGGCCGGGCCGTCGCCGACGCCGTCGCCTCCTGCGGCCTGCCCGCCGGCACCTTCAGCCTGATCTACGGGCCGGGCCGCAGCATCGGCCAGGCGCTGGCCAAGG
>NZ_AFRW01000131.1 GCF_000220985.1 Nesterenkonia sp. F | reverse complement strand
GTCCGAGCAGCAGACCCGCCAGTGAGGCGTCGCCGGCGCCGACGGTGGACCGGGCGGTCAGCGACGGACCGTCGGCGTGCAGCACCGTCGCCTGCGGATCGGCGGGCACCAGCAGCGCCCCGCGGGCGCCGAGGGTCACCAGCGTGTCGCGCACGCCGTGGGACTGCAGGCGGCGCACCAGGGCCACGGCGGCGGACGGGTCGGCCTCCAGCTGCTCCTCGGTGAGCCGAGCCTGGGGGCAGTCGGCCGGAGCGCCGTCGCCGTCGCGGTCCTCGGTCAGCAGCGCGGCCAGCTCGAGCAGCTCCTCGGCGTTGGGCTTGATCAGCTCCGGTCCGACGGCGACGGCCGCGGCCAGCGCCGGTCCGGAGGAGTCGACCGCGACCTGCGGAGCGTCGTCGCCGAGCTGGTCGCGCAGGGCGTCGACCAGCCGGGCATGCAGATCCGTCGGAGCGCCCGGCGGCAGCGATCCGGCGGAGGCGACCCACTGCGCGCCGCGGGAGCGGGCGACGGCGAGATCCAGCAGCGCGGCGACCTGCGCGTCGTCCAGGGCCGCGCCGGGCTCGTTGATCTTGGTGGTCACGCCCTGCGGGTCCGTGACGGTGACGTTGGTGCGCACCGGGGCGCCCGTCGGCAGATTCGCACGGGGGACGTCGACGGCGGCCAGCGCGGCGATCATCGGATCGGCCTCGTCGCCGGGCAGGACCGCGAGGGTCTCGCGGCCGGCCGCGACCAGCGCCCGTGAGATGTTCACGCCCTTGCCGCCGGGCTCGGAGGTGGCACGCACTGCGCGCTGCACTGCGCCCGGGGTCAGCGGGGCATCCAGCTCGACGGTGCGGTCGAGGCTCGGATTCGGGGTCACGGTGACGATCATCGCGCGATCACCACCTCGACCTCGGCCTCGTCCAGGGCGGCGCGCAGCGCTGTGGGCGGTTCGGCGTCGGTGATCACCGCGTCGAGTGCGGAGAGTTCGGCGAAGCGCACCAGGGAGGAGACCTCGTGCTTGGTGGCGTCGGCCAGCAGCACGCTGCGGCGGGCTGAGCGGATCATCGCCGCCTTCACCGCCGCTTCGGCGGCGTCCGGGGTGGAGAGGCCGAAGGCTGCGTCGAGGCCGTTGGTGCCCAGGAAGGCGACGTCGACCCGGCGGGCGGCCAGCGCGGCCAGCGCCTGGTCGCCGACCACGGCGCCGGTGATCCCGCGGACCTGGCCGCCGAGCACCTCCAGATCCAGGTGCGGGCGGTCGGCCAGCGTCTGGGCGATCGGCACTGCATCGGTGATGATCGCTCGCGTCCCTCCCTCGGCGGCGGGCGGAGCCGCGGCGCCGTCGGCGAGCAGATCGGCCAGCGCCTCAGTGGTCGTGCCGGCGTCGAGGACGGCCGAGCCGCTGCTGGGCGGCAGGAAGTCCAGCGCAGCGGTCGCGATGGCGCGCTTCTGCTCGGCCCGGCGGGACTGGCGCTCGCGCCAGGGGGTCTCGGCGCGGGCGCCGGAGCCGGCCAGCACCGCACCGCCGTGGATGCGTTCCAGGGAGCCGGCGCGCTCCAGCGCGTCCAGGTCCCGGCGGACGGTCTCCTTGGTGACCTCCAGCTCGTCGGAGATCTCCTGGACCGTCGCCGTCGTCCGGGTGCGCAGACGCGCGAGGATGCGGTCGTGACGTTCCGGGGCGAGCAGAGCCATGAGTGTGATCCCTCCGGGCTCGGAGCCGCCGCAGGGGCGGCGCGGTGAATGTGATGCGCGGCACGTATGAGCCGATGATGACCGACTGTATCTGTGTTCATCTGTGTTTGCAACACATATCAGTGGGTTTGTGTGGAGGTGGGTGGGATCAGATGGGCGGGGTGAAGAGTGACCCGGGCAGCCTGGGGTGCGATGACGCGCGGCAGGGCAGGGGTGCGGCAGCGCAGGGTGCAGGAGTTCGCCGCGGCCCTGACCGAGGACTCGTCCGCGGCCGCGGCTCAGCGGCCCGCGCCGCCTCCGCCGCCGAGGCCGCCGCCGGGCATGCCCGTGCCGGCTCCTCCGCCGACGACGCCTCCGGCGGCGCCGGGGCTGGAGGGCACGACCGCCTGGTGGCCGAAGGACTCCGTCGAGCCGGCGAGTGCGAGCATCATCCCCGGCTGCATGGTCGTCATGCTGGACGGGACGTCTGCCAGGCCCAGGGCGCGCGCCGTCTCGGCGGAGATGCCATCGCCGAGCTGATCGAGGGCGGCGGCCCACTGCTCGGCGACGCCCAGGGCGACGGCATACGCCAGGTGGCGGGAGATGCGTCGGGCATCGGGGGCGTCGTGCAGCTGCTCCGGCGTCGTCTCGGCCAGGTGGCGGCGGAAGCCGCAGACCTGCTCGGCGTGGGCGCGTCCCAGGCCGGTGCGCCCCACACCGAGCTTCCGTCCGGCGAGCTCCAGGACGAGCCAGAGCGCGATGAGCCCGGCGAGGACGGCGGCGAGCCCGGCCGCCGAGTCCGGGATGAGCGGGGCGTTGTCGGTGAAGCCGTTCGCGGCCACGATGGCGGCGAGGGCGCCGACGACGGAGCCGACGATCGCGGCGGTGGTGCGCATCGGACCCCAGCGGGGGCGACTCCGGCGCGGGTCGATCGTCTCGCGGAAGAGGTGTCGCTCGGCGATCCGGCGGTGCAGCTGCTCGTCCATGCGGGCGACGGCGTCGCTCAGCCCGTCCGGCGGATCGTCGAGCTGCACGGCGTGGGACTCCGCGGGCGTGTCGGCCTGCGGGGCGTCGTCCTCGCGTTGGTCGCCGTCCGCGGCCTCGCCGTCGCCGAAGAGGCCCTCGAGCAGCGTGGCCTCGAAGTCGGCGAGGGCGTCGGGTCGCCGCGGCGCGGTGCGGCGCGCCAGCCAGGTGTTCGGCTCAGCCGGGACGGTCGGTGACGTGTCGACGTCGTCGTCCGCGTCCTCGTCGGAGTGATCGACCGGGACGAGCTCCACATGGCCGCGGGCGGCCAGATCCAGCAGCGTCGCCCCGACAGCCCGCGGCGGCAGGCGGCGTTCGACCACCAGGGCGGCCTCGGCCGGCGCGAGTCGCTCCGGCGGAGCAGGACGGGCCGGGGGCTTCGCGCGGCGGTGCGCCGGCGTCGTCGGTGTGGTGTCCACGGCGTCCGGAGCGGGCAGGGCCCCAGGTGTCAGCCCGACGAAGGAGTCGTCCCGGTCGCGCCGGATGCGGCGCATCATCCAGATCCCGGCGACCACCGCGACGACGGCGAGCAGCGGGGCGGCCGAGGCCTCGACCACTGTCCAGACCGGACCGGTGACCGTCGCGATCGCGGGCCAGTAGCGGTGCGGGCTGCTCCAGTCGGGCGTGATGAGCTGCGGTGCGGCGTCGTCGACGGTCCCCGGTGGGTAGGTCGCCTGGACGGTCAGCCCCTGGCCGGGCTCGAGCTCCGCGGCGGAGACGGTGACGTTCTCCTCGCCCTCGACCACCCGGCAGGTGCGGATGGTCTCGACGTCGCCGGCCTGACAGCTGGTCCGCAGCGGGGTCGCGGGGGCGGTGATCGTGGTGTCGACATGCTCGATCGGCACCTGCCACTGCTGGCCGGTGACGTTCCAGTGCAGCATCTGCCGCGTGGCGGGGGCCGAGGACGGACGGCCCGGATTGGCGGACCCCTCGGGGAGGTCGGGCGAGGCAGGGGAGGGTGAGCCGTCGGCGTCGGCGTCGGCGGGCGTCGTGGTGGTCATCGCGCCGTCGACGGTGTAGCTCAGCTCGTAGCCCTGGACTCCTGTCCGTGTCTCGCCGCGCTCCTCGGTGGAGCCGACGCCGACGCTGAGGACGTCGCCATCCTCCTCGGTCCAGACGTCGGCCGGAGCGTCGCTGGAGCTGGAGGCCTCGAAGTCGTCGTACGTGTAGACGCGCAGCTGTTCCTCGCCCGACTCGGCGGGTTCGCGGCGGATCAGATCACGCCGGAATCCCAGCCCCTCGCGCGTGCCGAAATCCCAGGAGTAGGTCTCGGTGACGTGCAGAGTACCGTGCCTGTCGATCTCGATCGCGATGTCGAGGCTGCGCACGACGTCGTCTTCGGGATCCGGGCTGCAGCCGGCCAGGCCCAGCACCATCCCGAGCATCAGCGCCGCGCTGGCCGCGGCGGCCGGCAGACGACGCCACAGCCTGGGCATCGGGCAATCCCCCTCCTGGTCAGCTCGACGGCGACCGATCGGACTGGTCGCCCTGCCAGGGTACTGGGTGCGGCCCGGCCAGCGGCGTCAGCGGCTCCGGCCGCCGCGGCGGCGGAGCTGACTGACGATGATCCGAGCGATGCGGCGCAGCAGGTAGGTCATGCTCGCATCCTAGAGGACGGAGCGCCCGTGCGGGGAGGAGCAGGGGAGGGGCGCTTCCTACCGGAGGTCGAGTGGCGACTCCCGGAGGCAACTGCCCGGCGACACGCGGTGTCGGGAGGGGAGATGCTGCGGTGAGCCGCCACTCGATCGAGGACTCGCGGCAGGGCTGCGGTGCCGAGTGCTCGTCGCCGGGGCCAGACGCCAGGTCGGTGGGGAAGGGGTCGGTCGGCACCGGCCAACACTGCTCATCCTGCCGGAGAAGCAACACTCTTGGAAGCTGACGGGGGTGACTCACGTGCGGAGAGCTTTGGCCGGGGAGACCTCCGAGATGACCCGCGTATCCACGTCACAGAAGGGCCGCTCGGAGGCCGTGCATCCGACACACAGGATGCGCCTCGCTTCCCCGGGTGCGAGGTGGAGAACATCATAGAGTCGCATCCTGAGGGGGTCCCGAGAGCCGGCTGGGATCGCGCCATGAATGCCGGACAGGGAAGACCCCCGGATCGACCAGCGCTGAGGGGGCGCACAGACGGCCGATCCGGGGGTCGGATCACTCGCACCTTGATGAGGCGGTTGCCACGCTACACACGAGTCATGACTGCGGGCCGGGTAGCTGCTGGGAACCTGCTGGACGCTATGACCCTGGAAGGTTCGCGGGGCATGTGGCGCGACCGGCGTGGCGTGCAGAAGGCCTATGAGCGTGGCCGGATCTCCCCTGCGTGAATCGGCGGGACGGCTACACTCTTGGCTGCACCAAGCACCTCGCACGTCGTCCCTGCGGCGACACGAAGAAGCCCCCGCATCCCGATGCTGACTGGGATGCGGGGGCTTTCTTTATCCGTGCGCCCATAGGGATTCGAACCCCAGACCTTCGGTTCCGTAGACCGACGCTCTATCCAGCTGAGCTATAGGCGCATCTTCACTTGTCTCCGTGACCGCTTCCCGCGATCACGACTTGTACGACTATACATCCACCGATCGGGGTCGACAAATTCGGGCCGCCTGGTGTGCGAGACGCCACGCGGTGCGGCGGGAAGTCGGTCTGCAGCAGTCCGTCAGAGCGTCGAACGCGCCATCCTGCGCTCCGCGCTCACGGCGGCGTGTCAGTTAGGGTAGGCTTACTCGCATTGAGTCATCCATCGATGATCTAATCATCTCGGTGGATCCTTCGCGGCCCGTCCGGGCCGCCGTCACGAGCACCGACACCGGAGGTCCTTCCCGATGCCCACGAGTACACGCCCGACTCCTCACCCGACTCTGCGGCGGGCGACGCCGGCCGTCGCCGTCGCGTCCCTGGCCGCTCTGACGCTCTCCGCCTGCGGCGGGAACAGCTCCGCCGCCGACGAGAGCTCCGGAGAGATCACCATCGAGCACGCCCTCGGCACTGCGCAGATCGAGGGGGACCCCGAGCGCGTGGTGGCCCTCGGTCAGGGCTCCGCCGAGACCGCCATCGCCCTCGGCGTGACTCCGGTGGGCAAGCAGGAGTACCCCTGGGGCGCCGACGACTCCGGATATCTGCCGTGGATCCACGAGGCGGTCCAGGCGAACGGCGACGAGCTGCCGGAGCTGTTCACCGGCGGCGAGGAGATGGACGTCGAGGCCATCGTCGACCTCGAGCCCGACGTCATCCTGGCCCCCTGGACCGGCATCGACCAGGAGCAGTACGACGTGCTCTCCGACATCGCGCCGACCGTCGCCTACGAGGAGGAGCCCTGGACCGTCACCTGGGACGGGCAGATCGAGACGGTGGCCGAGGCGCTGGGCAAGGAGGATCAGGCCGAGGACCTCATCGAGGAGATCGAGGCCCAGTTCGAGGAAGCCAGCCGTCCGGAGTGGGAGGACATCACCTACTCCTACATCTACAACGACGGCCCGGGCACCCTCGGCGTCTTCTACCCGAGCGAGCAGCGGGCGGCGATGGTCGACAAGCTCGGGCTCACTCCGGATCCCGTCACCGAGAGCGAGCAGCTGAAGGAGTATGACGTCGAAGGCACCGACTCGGCGATGATCGGACTGGAGAACGCCGACATGCTCTCCGACTCGGACCTGATCTTCACCTTCTACTCGGACGCCGAGACGCGGAAGGAGATCGAGTCGCAGGACCTCTACCAGTCCATCCCCGCCGTCGAGCGCGGGTCGGTCGTCGCCCCGGAGGACCCGTCGCTGGTCACCGCCTCGTCGATGATCAACCCGTTGACGGTGCCGTGGGTCCTGGAGCGCTACATCCCGATGATCGAGGAGGCCGTCGCTGAGCTCGACCAGGACTGAGCCGGAGACCTGCCCGGCGTCCGCCGCGACCTTGCCGACGGCCGCGGCGTCCGGACGACCTGCCTCCGACGTCGACCCGTCGCCCGCACCCCCGGCGGCGGGCCGTCGTCGCGTCCCGGCGGCGTCGGCGCTGCTGCTCGCGGCCGGAGTGCTGCTGGTCGCCTCGGCGGCTAGCCTCGTCGTCGGAGGCGGATCGGTCGACGTCGGTCCGGTCTGGCGCGTACTGACCGGTGACGGCGACCCGTTCATGGAGATGGTCCTCGCCGGCCGGGTGCCGCGGCTGCTCACCGGCGCCGTGGTCGGAGCCGCCCTGGCGGTCTCCGGAGTGCTCATCCAGGGCGTGACGCGCAATCCGCTGGGCGAGCCCGGGCTGCTGGGCGTGACGATGGGAGCCTCGGCATCGGTCGTCACCGTCACCGCGCTGCTCGGGGCGGCCACCGGTCAGATGCTCGTGCTCGCCGCGCTGCCCGGAGCCGTGGTCGCCGTGCTGATCTCCTACCTGCTGGGCCGCCGTGCCGGCGGCTCCTCCGTGGTGCCGCTGGTGCTCGCCGGCGCGGTGGTCTCCGCGGTGCTCGGCGCCTACGTGCAGTCGATGACGCTGCTGCGGCCCGAGGTCTTCGACTCCTACCGGCATTGGGTGGTCGGCTCGCTCGTCGCGGCGTCGCCCGAGACGCTGGTCACCGTGCTGCCGACGATCGTGCTGGGGCTGCTGCTGGCGCTGGCCTGCGCCTCGGGGCTGAACTCGCTGGCTCTGGGCGAGGAGGTCGCCGTCTCGCTGGGAGCTCCGGTGGCGCGCGTGCGGCTCGGTGCCATCGCCGCGGCCACGCTGCTGGCCGCCGCGGCCACCGCCGCCGTCGGCCCGATCGCCTTCGTCGGGCTGGCGGTGCCGCATATCGTCCGGGCGCTGGTCGGTGCCGACCACCGGGTGCAGATTCCCGTCGCCGTGCTGTTCGGCGCGGCGCTGCTGGTGGCCGCCGACGTCGTCGCCCGGCTCGTGGCCTGGCCGCAGGAGGTGATGGTCGGCACCGTCACCGCCTTCGTCGGCGCGCCGTTCCTGCTGGTCGCCGTCCGTCGCGGGAGGGTCGCGGCATGAGCACGACGACGCAGCGCGCGGGGGAGCAGACGCCGGGGGCATCCGTCGTCCCGCCGGACCGCGCAGCGCCGCGGGGGACGACAGCACGGACGACGACACGGACGACGACACGGACGGCGACGCCGGCATCGGTCGCGGTCAGCCCCGGCTCCGACGGCGCCGCCCCGCGGATGCTGCGCCTCGGCGACCGCGTCGCGCTGCCGGTCTCGCCGCGGAGCCTGACCGTCGCCGCGGTGCTGGGCGCGCTGATCCTGATCGGCGGGCTGGTCACCCTCTCCGCCGGGAGCCTCGGCGTGACGCCCGCGGAGGCGGCCGCCGCGCTCGCCGGCGAGGCCGACGCGAAGGTGCAGTTCGTCCTCGAGCGGCTGCGCGGCCCGCGACTGCTGGTCGCCGTCGGCGTCGGGCTGGCCCTGGGACTGTCCGGGTCGCTGTTCCAGACCGTCACCCGCAACCCGCTGGGCAGCCCGGACGTGCTCGGCCTCGGCGCCGGGGCCGGGGCGGGTGTGGCGATGACCACGCTGCTCGGCAGCGGCACGGTCCCGGCTCCGATCGGCGCGGTGGCCGGCGCCGGGATCGCGATCCTGATCGTCTGGTGGGCCAGCGGAGTGGGCTTCGTCTCGCCGGCGCGGGTGATCGTCACCGGCATCGGCGTCGCCTCGATGGCCACTGCGCTGACCCACTACGTGGTCGCCGTCGCCCTGCACGATGCCGCCCACGATCTCGCCGCCTACACGATGGGCTCGCTGGGCACCCGCAGCATGGAGCATGCCGTGCTGATCGGCGTCGCGCTGGCGGTGCTGCTGCCGGCGCTGGTGCTGCTCGCCCACCGACTGCGGCCCATGGATCTGGG
>NZ_AFRW01000132.1 GCF_000220985.1 Nesterenkonia sp. F | reverse complement strand
CTGGCACCGGTGGACAACGGGCGCACTCGTCGAGCGCGCACCGGAAAGTCGCCGCACCACCAAGTTCGGATGGAGCCGGGAAGTCTGATGAGGCGCAGTCAACACCAAGCGGCCCGGGCGACTGAGGATCAGATCCTCGCCCTCGGCGAGCGGGTCCATGAGATGTCGAAGCAGCAGATCGCTGAGATGCTGGGCGTGCACCCGAATACTGTGCGCAATACGATGATCCGGCTGGGCCTCGTCCATGACAGCAGCCGCGCCCAGCAGGCGCGACTGCCGGACCGGTGGACCGGCCAGGAGATCCTTCTGGCGCTGCGATTGGACCTGACCATGCGCCAGATCGGTCAACGATTGGGGCGTACTCCGGAGTCGGTGAATGCGGTGCGCACCAGAGTGCGCCAAGGAGATGTGACGCTTCTGCGGTGGCTGGCTGACGAGGGCGGCATCCTGTTGTCGAAGCGCCGGAACGTGCGGGCCGTGGAACTGGCCGTTCTCGGGCTCGGCGGCCGACTTCCTGGGATGACGAAGGTCGAGGTAGGCAGGCAACTGGGTTTTCGCGAGGAGCGAGTGCGACTGGCCATGCAACGGATGGGGCTGGACCCGGAGAGGTTCTCCGCCCACCTCGACTGAACGCAGTCCACCGCCGACTCCTGGGCCTGCCGGGGAAGGAAAGAGACCCGCTCTACGGGTCCGTCGACTGCTTCAGACCGGGGTCGACACCTCACTCCAGGCCCAGTGCCGGCGGAGCGATACGATCAGCACCGCTGGGCCGTGGCATGAACAGGCCTTCAGCCGCCTGTAGGCGTCCAGAGGAGGGTTCAGCCTCGCACGGCGGCCTCTATATCGGCTGTCAACTGATCGGCTTCGTGGGCCTGGGCGAGTGCCTCCTGTGCCTCAGCCTGGTCTTCGAATGCCTCGGCTGTTTGTCGGCGGTCTGTGGCCCAGGCTGTCAGCGCCTCGGTCAGCACCCGACGCGTCAGCGGCCGTGTCGGATCGTCGAGGTCGATGAGCACCTGCTGGCTTTGCTGAGCCTCGAGGCCGTACTGGGCCAGTTCCAGGTGGGCTCTGGCTTGTTCGAGGACGGCGGCTATGTCGATCGCGCCGGAAGGTTCGCGAGCGGTGACGAATGCTCCGCGTCCGCGTTCGATCCTGAGCATGCCCTCGTCGACGAGCATCTGCTGGGCATTCCGGATCGTGGTCGCACTGGGGCCACCGAACTCGCGCTTCAGCTCAGCGAGCGAGGGAACTTGTTGGCCAACCACCCACTGGCCAGTCCCGATCTTCGACCGCATCTGTCGGTACAGGTGCACGTATTCCGCGTCGTGGCTCACTCGTACCCGTCCACGATTGCTGCAGCGATCTCCATGTACGCCTGGCGCGTGCTGGAGTTCAGGATCTCGAGGTTCATCTTGTCCCCGTCGACCACGGCACGGTCGAACGGCACGACGACCAGGCGGCGGCACATTCCCCGCAGACTGCTTCTGATCAGTGACTTCTCCACCCGTTCTGAGACATGCTCCTTGTCGGTGATGACGACGATCGAGTTGCGAGCGAGATCTTCGTATCCGTGATTCGCCAGCCAGGTGAGGGTCTGTCGGGCTCGCTGCGCGCCGGAGACTGCGAACCCGGCGGCGATCACGAGATTGTCGGCGGTATGGAGGATGCCTTCCATGGCATTGTGCGTCACACCGGTTCCGCAATCGGTGAGGATCACCGGGTAGTAGCGGGCGAACTCGGTCTGGATCCGGAGCCATTCCTCGGCTGTGAGGCTGTCGGAGAGGGCCGGGTCCTGATCTCCGGCCAGCACGTGCAGTCGCTCGGCCTGGTGGAGGTAGTTCTGGAGCTTGGTCAGGGAATCGACCTCGTCCAGGTCGGCCAGCAGATCCGAGATCGTCGGCTGCTGGCTGGCTTGGAACTGCCGCTCGCCCAGAGCGCGTTCTGCCAGGTCTCCGGAGTCGGGGTTCGCATCGATGGCGCAGGGCATGTCGCCGCGGATCTTCGCCAGGGTCATCCCGACCCCGACAGTCGTCGAGGTCTTGCCGATGCCGCCCTTCAGAGAGAGCACTGCAGTGTTTCTGCTGCCGGACAGCGGCCGGGCGATGCGATCGACGAGAGCCTGGTGCTTCTTCTCCTTCTCCGAGGGGCCCATATTGATGGTGCCGCCTGAGACTGAATACAGCAGCTTGCGCACCCCGCCTGATGGCTTGGCCGGTGCAGGCGCGACGAAGGACGGGTGACCGGCCTCGGCCAGCTGTCGCCGTTCGATCCGTGTGAGATCTTCCGAAGGCGGTGCGGCATCGACGGAGGCCTCGGCGGATCGGCCGGCGCGGGATCCGGTCTCTGCGGGAGCGGAGCGCTCCGTCGTCGAATCCGTCTGGGTCTGGGTGTCGCCGTCGGGCGTGACGGAGAAGGTGCTCTTCTCCCCGCGGACGAGGTCGACCCCGTGGACTGTCACGGACCTGCCGCGGGCGGCGGCGGACTCGTGCGCTTCCTCGACGATCCTGGTGTAGGGGTCCTCTCCGTCAGCGAGTTCTGCGACGGTGCCGTCGATCTTGACCTTCTGCGGAGAGATGATCTCCACTGTCATCGTCGGAGCCCCGCCTGCGGGGGTGTCAGGATGCTGCGTCATGGTGTCCTTCCCTGAAGATCGTCTGGACCGTCGAGGGCGCTTGCGCGCCCCGTATGAACAGTCCTCGGCCGGGTGGCTGGCGTCGGGCACGGATGTTGTTGATGAGCGGGCCTTCTGAGCGGTCGCCGTCCATCAGGAATGTATCGCCTCCGGCGTCACGGACGGAGCTGGTGAACGGTTCGAACATCGACCGGCTTGCTCCGCGGGCCTTGCGCGCGATGAACGCGTGGAGGCCGATCTCCGCCCCCATGGCCAGGTATTCGGAGAACCCGCGCAGTGGAGCATTGCCTCCTGCCGTCAGGACATCGTAGTCATCGACGATCAGCACCACGCGAGGTCCGTCGAACCCCGTCGTCTGGGCGGCAGTGAGAGGGTCGTCGGGCACGCGCGACTGCAGTTCTCTGGTGACTGCATCGGTGAGACGCTGCGCCAGCGAGGAGGAGGTGGCATATCCGCCCAGCTGGTCCTCGTGGACGAGCCCCTTCAAGGACCGGCGGGGATCGTAGACGGCGAAGACCATCTCCTCAGAGGTGTACTGACCCGCCAAGGTGGTCATGATGTGGGCGAGCAGAGAGCTCTTTCCGCTCTGTTCGTCGCCGAGCAACAGCATGTGCCGATCGGAGCTGTCGAGATCGAGCATCACCGGGCTCATCGTGCGTTCGTCAATGCCGAAGGGAACGACTCCTCGCCGCTCCGGCTGCGGAAGCTCGTCAGAGTGAACCAGCGTCGGCAGCATCCGTACCCGCCGGGGTGTCTTCTCCGGTTCGAGCGTGCTGACGTTGTCGACTGCCGCGGCCAGCCCTCGGTTGAGGTCCTCGGTCTCGGACGCCCCGTCGGTCCGGGGCAGGGCGAGCTGGCCGATGAGTTCATCATGGTTCAGCCCTCTCCGGGGCGATTCGCCGGGATCCTCTCTGCGACCTTGCGGCCATGCGCTGACTCAGCCGGCTCCGACAAGCGCAGCTCGATGCGATTGCCGAAGAAGGTCTGCTGGGCGATGCGCACCTCGTTCCAGCGCGAGCCGGTCGCGACAACGTGCACGCCATAATTGCCTCCACGCGCGAGAATTCCGTACACCTGCTCCTGGAGGTCTTCGAACTCGCCGGTGAGCGCGCCCCACCCGTCGATCAGCAAGATCACATCGGCGACTTCGAGCTCTTCGAGCTCGTCGGCGGCGTGCATCTCTCGCATCGTGGCCAGAGTGTCGATGCCGCGGCGTTCGAACAGCTGCTCGCGCTCTTCGAGCAGGTCGCTGACCTCTTCGACAGTCCTGCGCAGAGCTTCGCGGGAGTTGCGGCTGGCCATCCCGGCGCTGTGCGGAAGCTCCGCCAAGGGCTGCAGGGCAGAGCCGCGCAGATCGATCCCGAACAGGGCGACCTCGCGGACGGAATGGGTGTGCGCCAACGACAGGGCCGTGGTGCGCAGGGCCGTGGTCTTGCCCGACGAAGGGCCGCCGAGGAAGATCAGGTTCCCTCCGGAGCGGGTCAGGTCGAGCTCCCATGCCCCCTGCCATTGCGTGCCGGGATCGTCGAGGATCCCGACGGGGACGGTGAGCTGACGTGTGCGCGAGGTCAGGCGGGCAGAGCCTGTGCTCCCTCGATCGGCGACCTGGTCCAGTGTGATGCGGCCCGGAAGCGGCGGCAGCCAGATGGGCGGGGTCGCACGCTCGAATCCCCGCATGACCTCCACCAGGGAAGACATCACCGTCGGGGCGCTGGTCGAGGCGCTGAGGGAACTGCTCCCGGCCTCAGCCTCGTCTTCGTCCTGGCCCGAGTCCAGATGCCGGGTCAGCTGTTCAGCGTAGAAGGGAGCCGGGACTGCAGGTGCAGGTTCCCGGTCCTCGTCCTGTTCGTCGTCGTCCTGGGTCTCGGTGCTCAGCGGTCCGGAGACATACCCGGCCTTGAACCGGGCGTAGGTGGTGGTGTCGACCTTGAGATACCCGTAGCCGGGCAGCGGCGGCAGATGGAACGCATCCGGCGTCTCCAGGACAGTACGGGACTCACCCTCGGAGAGTGTGCGCAGACCCAGCCGGTAGGACAGATGCGTGTCCAGTCCTCGGAGTTTCCCGGCTTCGATCCGCTGGGACGAGAGCAGCAGGTGGACGCCGATCGAGCGGCCGATCCGGCCGATGGACATGAACAGGTCGATGAAGTCGGGCTGAGCAGTGAGCAGCTCGCCGAACTCGTCGATGACCACGAACAGATGCGGCAGCGGGGGAAGGTCTTCGCCCTCGTCCGCCTTCTCCCGGCGGCGAGCCTGATACTCGGTGATGTTGGCGACGTTGCCGGCATCCTTGAGCACCTGCTGGCGACGTTGGACCTCACCTTCGAGGCTGGCATAGATCCGGTCGACCAAGCTCGAGTCGTCGGAGAGGTTCGTGACGATCCCCGAGACATGGGGGACTCCCTCGAACGGTGCGAAGGTCGCACCGCCCTTGTAATCGACCAGCACCATGTTCAGCAGGTCCGGCGGGTGGGTGACGGCCAGGCCGAGCACCATAGTGCGCAGCAGCTCCGACTTGCCGGAGCCGGTGGCTCCGACGCAGAGTCCATGAGGGCCCATGCCGTGCTGGGCCGATTCCTTCAGGTCCAGCTTCACCGGTCTTCCCCGGTCGTCCACGCCGATCGGCACCTTCAGGAAATCTGGCAGCTCCCGAGGCCGCCAGAGGCGCTCGACGTCGGTGGAGGAGAAATCACGGATTCCCAGGTATGAGGTGAACCGCTGCGAGTCGATCTCCTCGCTGTGCTCCAGCGAGTCAGGCGACAGCCGCAGCGGCGAGAGCGTGCGCGCCAATCCGCGAGCCACTGAGGGATCGGTCTGCTGCAGATACCCCTCGGTCCGTCGAGGCTCGAGGGGATCGTGACGATAGTCCTCGACGGCGAACCCGTCCCCGGTCTGGGTGATCCGCAGAGTGGTGTTCTCCGGTTCGTCCTGCTGCCGCTGGACCATGTGCAGCGAGGTGATCGCCAGTTCCTGCGGATCGAGCCCGGTGTCTGGCAGCTCGATGTCATGGGCAGGACCCTCGTGAGTCATGTCGATGACCAGCAGGCGAGGAAGAGCGAGGGAAGAGCCGCTGACGAGGAAGTTCTTCCGGACTTCCGAATGTTTCTGGTAGCGCCTGCGGATGTCCTCGTCGAGCAGGTCGCGCAGCGCTGACAGATCCGGTGCGAGCCGATTCAGCGGCCCGAACTCGGTGGGGCGGGACTGGTCGAGGATATGGGGCACCAGGGCCAGCCATCCCCACTCATCGTCGGGCCCCTCGGCGGAGTCCTCGTGCGGATCCTGGGTGTGGCGCTGAGGCACGGCCGCGGCCAGATGCAGGTCCTCGGGGCTGTGGAAGACCAGCGCGGGAAGCAGCAGATTCCGCAGCACCTGATGGCCGAAGGCCCGGTCTCCGACGATCGAGACGGAACCATGGTGGCGCAGGTCGATCAGGACCGGCATATCGGGTGCCGTGCTGAACCTGTCGATGATGTTCTGCATCTCTTGCTGCATATGCGGGTCAGGGCGTTGGCCCGATTCTGACTCGCCCTGCAGCCGGATGTCTCGCGCGGGCACCGAGCCGGTGCCCAGGCGCAGGCGCATGAAGTCCTCATGGCTGCGTCGCCGTTCCCACAGCCTGTGCGGATCTGCCGCGATGTCCAGCAGGGCCTCCGGCTCCGGGTCGCAGCTGCGAGCACGGCTGCGGATCTGCTGCTCCTCGGCGAGGTGCTCATAGCGACGTCGTTCCAGGTATTCCAGGTACTGGTCCCGCAGGGTCCGCCGACGGCGTCCGGCCTTGCCCCGCTGGGAGAACATCATGACCACCGCACCGGTGACGGTGACGATCATCATCAGAGCGCCGACTGCTGCGAAAGGGGAGCCGCGGAAGAGCATCATCACGGTCATCGATCCCGCTGCGCCGAGGAGGGGGATCAACCCGAGGAAGCCCATGCCGCCCTGGCCGCTCTCATCGACCTGGGGAGGCCGCTCAAGGTCGAGCACATCGCCGAATCGTGCCGGCGTCGAGGTCCGCGCGGGGCGGTGGACGAGTTCGACGCCCTGACGGGGACGGGTCTGAGGGAGCTGGCTCATCACACGTTCCCCATCGCGGTCTCGAGGGTCGAGGCGCACAGGCGAGCCAACTGCAGGCGGCGCAGCTCGCCGATCCGGCTGATGCGCAGTTCGGCCCCGGTGGCCAGATGCCGGTCATAGCTGACACGCAGTACTGCGTCGTCAAGCTCGAGAGCGGTCAGGGCTCGACGCATGCGAGCTTCGGCATAGGCCATCTGCCTCCGGGGGATGCGCCGACCGTCGACAAGCACGGGGACGAGCGGGACGTGGGGCACCTGTCGGTGTACCGCCCGGAGCGTCTCGGCGTTGGCATCAAGGGCACCGGAGGTCGGCGACATCACGACCACGAGGCAGTGGAAGTCGGAGAGGTCGACCTGCGGGGCTGACCCTGGGTGAGGAACCTCGCTGACAGCGATGGAGCGACTTCTGCTGAGCTCGCGCTGGACCCCGGCGACCGGCTCGGACGCCAGGGGCTGGTCGCCAGGGGCATAGGTGAGCCGCAGAAGCCTCTGGCGGGGGCAGGGGCCGAATTCGGCCAGATCGAGGCCGGCCTCGGCCTCCGGGTTCTTCGGCACCTGCCCCAGACCTGCCGGAAGCCCTCCATCGTCGTCGCTCGCGGGCAGGCGGCTGACGAGTCCGCTCGGAGGGGAGGTGAGATCGAGACCGGTGATCAGATCAGTCCGGACCAGGGAGAAGAACGACGCCATGCCGGCGGTGATCGTCGACGCGCCGGCACCACCTGTGGGACTGAGCACGCCGATGCGTCGTCCCGTCGTCACCGGTGCCTGGCAAGCGTCGACAGCCTCGGTGAACGCGACGGGGAAAGCGTCGGTGTGGATCAGACGGGCCGCGGCGCGGCCGGTGCGGGCGAGCCAGCTGTCCCCGTGGGGGAGCCCTTTCGGCGCATCTGGCTCGTCGATGGGGCTGTCGCCCGCATAGGCGCGAAGCCTGGAAACGCCGCCGAGGAGCTCCCGCGGCTGCTCGCCGGGAGCCGTTGGGGAGGCCGGTCGGGAGCGCTCAGCATCGGCGAGTTTCTGCGCGCCGGGAAGCCCGCGCGGGGCAGTGTTGGAAGCAGAGGTCGAGTTCTCGGGCATGGCCGATGAGTCCTAGAAGGTGTCGATCAGTCGGGAGTAGAGGCCGAAGAGTCCGATGAGCAGCGGAAGCAACGCCAGAGTGGCAAGGCCCTCCAGGCGTCTGGCGATGATGCGCAGACGCGCATGGTGGTGCGCGCTCACAGTGCGCAGCCGCAGCACGACCGGCACCAGAGTGAGGACGATCGGCAGCAGGATCAGGAGCCAAGGGGGCAGATGCATCGCGGTGGCCTGCACGATGAAGATCGTGCTGGCCGCAGCTGAGGTGATCAGTGCGGCGCGCTCGAGGGCCATCGGCATGGTGCGTGCTCTTAGCGCGGTCAGCGCGGTGAGCAGGATGGCCAACGGCAGCGTCCACGCGTGAACGCCATCGGAGACGAGACCGTGGACGGCCAGGGACAGCGACATCGCGCACAGCAGCACTGCGGCAGTTAGGCTGGTATGGGCGCTGATGAAAGCCGAGTGTGCCGCCGGCACTGACGGCCTGTCCCCATGGGCGATGCCGTCGTCGAGCCGGTTCATACCCGAGGCGGTCAGGGCTGTGCGCGGGCTGAGGCCCAGCAGCACGGCCGAGCCGACGCCGGCCACTGCCACGACCTCCTGTTCGCGCTGGAACACCTGGCCAGAGCCCCACCAGAGCAGCGTCAGCACGGCTGCAGTGACCAGGGTGGCCAGCACGCTCAACCAGAGACGGCGAGAGGCCGACCACGCTGACAGCGCGGCCAGCAGCCATATCGGGACCGTCCACTCCGCTCCGGGGAACACCGGCGGTCCCCAATAGACGGCCAGTCCCAGCGCGGCACCGCTGAGAACGAGCAGCTCGACATCCCAGACGAGGACCCGCCGGGGGAGCAGGGCCAATGCGACGAGCGCGGCCCCCGAGAGCGTCAGGCTCCAACCCGACCGGTCCGGCACCTCGAAGATCGAAGTCGCCATGCTCAGTGTCAGCAGACTGAAGAGGACGAACACCGAGGTGCTGATCAGCCGGGTCAGGTCGAGGGACAGAGAGGAGGTCTGCGGGGAGCTGAGCTGCTCGGTCTCTTCGGCGAGATCGAAGACGACCGGGCGAGGCACGGCTTCATCGCGGCGATCGAGGGAGAGGACGGAGCCGTTGCCGACACCGGCGTCTTCCAGAGTCTGGTGCGGACGCAGCGTCGCGGATCCCAGCGGCGTCAACGTCAAGGCCTGCGGTGTTCGGCCATGCGCGGCTGAACCGCAGATCTGCAGAATCTCCGGCATGAGTTCTGCCACCTGACGATCGGTCGGCAACAGCATCTCCCCGTTGCGATGCTCGCCGGTGACCGTCACACGGACATACGTGGTGCTCATGGAATCATCACCATGCTGAGAGGCCCCTGGAGACTGCGGTCGGACTGCTCCATCAGATCGACGATGAACGAGTAGCCGACACAGCCGGCACAGATGATCGTTGCCAGGATGGCGCTGATCAGCAGGAACTTCAGTCCATCGTCGAAGCTTCTGCGGGTGCGCTCCGAGCCGAAGAGCAGAGCGTTCGTCAGACGGGTCCGTCTCACGGCGACGGACTCGAGGATCTGATGGTCGTAGTCGATGGTCAATGAGCCCCCTCTGCCCTTAACTGCAGAACCGACAGAGAGGCTACATGCTCACCCCTGAGACTCTGCAGCCATGACCTAGTCCTGTCTCAGAGGTCGAACGTACTTTATTCATGGCCGGGGAGCCGATATCGTCTGATATTCGAGCCTCCGTATGCGCTGAATCCGGCCAGTCGGGGGATCTGGAACGGCTGACACAGGCTATTGGGAGGGAAGCATGAAGTTCGACATGGGTGCGTCGACGCTCTCGACGCTGAACCAGCAGACGTCGGGATCGAACGACGAGCTGGGCTCGCTGGTGCGCCAGCTGGTGGACGCCGCCGCTCCGCTGCAGGGGAAGTTCAACGGTGCGGGGCGACAGGCCTTCGACTCGTTCAAGGCCCGCGCCGATGAGATCGCCAACGACCTGAACCAGTCGCTGTCGATGATCGCCACCGGCCAGTCCGAGATGAACACGGCTACGCAGACCGGCGACCAGGAATCGGCGGACAACGCGAACCGCAGCCAGGGCGCGGCCAACTTCGACGCCGCTCGATTCTCCTCGAGCCGCTGAGACGACGGCATCGTCTCGTCCAATCAATCTTCGACCCAGTTTTGTGCAACGTGAGGGGCTGAGCAGCAATGTCAATGGACCGGATCTCGTTCGACACGGGCATCTCGTCGCAGGTGCAGTCTGACGTGGAGTCGATCGCCTCGCGGTTGGAGTCTCTGATCTCCGAGCGTGACCAGCAGGTGGCCACTGCACTGTCGGACTTTCAGATGGACGGCGCGGACGCCGAGTACCAGCAGGTGGAGACGCGGTGGAACAACGCCTCGCATGAGGTGAAGGCCATCATCCAGCTGATCCGGCAGACCCTGTCCGAGAACGACCAGACGGCGACTTCGACGCAGGCACGGACGCGTTCTGCCATCGCCAACATCGGCTGATAGGCGGTTTGTCGATGGACCGGCGACCTGTGCCATGGGGCCAGGTCGCTGCTGAAAGCCGAAGGAGGAGCTGGATTCGGTGAGCGTGATGTACGACATCATCCCCTCAGCGGTTCAGGGGACGCTGAGCCAGGTGGAAGCATCCGCCGATTCGGCGCAGACTCGCGGTAGTCGAGTCTCGACCCAGGGCCAGGAGGTCGCTGGTCTGTGTGGGACGGCCACGGCCGTCGCCGATGCGTTCGCGCGCCTGTGGGCACAGCGGTCCCAGACCGGGGTGCGCAGCGGCAACTACGCCTCGGGCTGTGCGGCCGCAGTGGCACAGGCCTGCGCGGCGATCTCCGAGGGGGATGAGCAGATGCAGTCGACCGCATCGATGGCCGGCGCTCGAGCGAGCTCGGCGGTGCCGTTCGGCAGACAGGGGCAGTGACCGTGTTCTACGCAGGTGAGGTCACCGGCATGACAGTGCTGGTGCCGGTGGAGATCTCCGGGCAGTGGACCCAGCTGGGGGAAACCGTCGATTCTCTGGCCTTCGACGCTTCGGCGACGGCCTCAGACATGGAGGCGGCCTCCTCTTCCTGGACCGGGCTGGTGTCCTCCTACGAGGAGCCCGCCACCCAGGAGGTCGTGCGTGCGGCGTTCGACCAGGTGCCCGAGGTCACGCGCGCTTGGTCCGATGTGGTGGCCAAGGCCGCTGATGCCCTGCAGGGTTTCGCCACGGAGGCCGCCTCGCTGGAGTCGCGGGCCTCGGATCTGCATGCTGAGGCGGCGCGGCTGCAGGCCTGGTTGTGGGTCTCGGGACTGGTCTCCGGTCTCGCCGGGGACCTGACTGCTGAGGATGAGCTGCTGCAGCGTCAGATCGTGCGGCATAACGATGATGTGCTGGCGCTGAACTCGCGGTGGGAGCAGCTGGTGCAGGAGACCGCCGAGACGTTGGAGTCGATCGCCGGCGGCGGAGGCCTGGAGGAGGACGTCCCGGAGGTCACCGCCGAGGGCGGGGTGTACTCGGTGACTGCTGCAGGATCTTCCGGCAGCGGCGGCGGTTCTGGGGATGGTGCGTTCTCGGCCGCGTTGATCCAAATGGTCCGCAGCGGTGCCGAATCGGAGGACGCGGTCGAGGAGGCGACTGAGCTGTACGAGAAGGTCACAAGTGATGACGTCACCGGAGATGATGTCAAGGCCTTCTACGAGCAGCTCGAGAACCTGGACGCCGACCAGATCGAAGAGTTCGCCGAGGAGAACCCCAAGATCAATCAGTATTCGATGCCGTTGCCCGCCAACCAGGAGCAGCTCGACTCCTGGCCGACCGGTGAAGACGGTGCCGACTGGTGGAAGAGCATGGGGGAGAACGGGACCCAGAACGCCATGCTGGCTCACTTGCCGCTGCTGACGGGCAACACCGAAGGCGTCAGCTATGACGCGCGTAATAGGGCAAACCTTAACGCGTTGGAACGGTTGCAAGCTTCTGATGACCTTGCCCAGAACCAGCGCGACCGCCTTGACGCGATTGCAAACTCTCTGGATGACAGCGATGGCAACGATGAAAGCGACGACGGCGGTGACGAAAGTGGCCGCATGCTGTTGTCGCTGAACATGGGGCAGGACCCGACTACCCCCGGTCCTGCGATAGATCCTCCCCCTGCGGATCCATTGGCGGCTGTCTCCGTGGGGAACCCCGATACGGCGGACACCACTAGTTTCGACGTCTCCGGCATGAATAGCGGAACCCACAACATGCCGAGCGAAGTGAACAACGCGCAGAGGCTCCATGACAGTCTGCCTGGAAACTCCTCGCAAGACTATGCGGTTGTCACCTGGATCGGGTATGAATCACCAGGCCTGAGCGACGTATCGTTCGATGGCAAGGCCGATGATGGCTCTTGGGCGTTGGCCTATGCGTTGGATGGCTACCGGCAGACAATGGATGCTCAACGACCAGAAGATGAGACTACAGTCAATGTCAATGCTCATTCATACGGAACCACCACCGCGGCCTATGCGTTGACTCGGACCAGCCATGATGTCGACACTTTCACGATGTACGGCTCTGCCGGAATCTCCGAAGATGCTGCTAAGCATGCCTCTGACCTGAACGTCGCACGTACCGATGAGGGTCGCCCTGCAGTCTATGCGACCGATGCCAAGCTCGATGGGATCGCTGACATCGGGCGGTTTACTTCGGGGCGGGCTGACCCTACAAGTGCTGAGTTCGGTGCATATACATTCTCTTCGGACGCAACTGGAAATCCACCTGGTAATCCGGTGAACGATCATTACCAGCACATCGGGTCCGACGGTGAGTATGGCTACCGTGACGACAACAGCCAGGCTCTTGAATCCTTGTGGCGAATCAACGCTGGGCGTGGGGATGAGGTCGATGAAGTAACTGATACCACCGTTGATTATTATGAGAACCTCTTTGATCAACACGTGGAGAAGGACTACGTCCAGGAGCCAGGAAGCACGTACTCGGTTGACATCGACTACGAGGTGACCGTCGGTGGAGAGACTCAGCGCGTCGAGACTCGGTACGAGGCGATGGAGCTCGTGAACGACCATGAGGCTGAGCGGGACTTCAACCGGGCCAACCAAGACGATGCGAAGACCGAAGCTTTTGACCAGTATTTGGAGTCTCTGTACGACGAACTGGTCACCCCTCGCACGGTCGACGATGACGGTGGTGATTTCTCACTCGTTCCACAGACGGAGCTGGAAGTCGAGCTGGGCGATGAGAGTCATCGCGTGCAGACGCGTGATGAGGCGCTCGAACTGATCAAGGAGTACTACAACGAGCACGGACTGCCCGCCTCTGGAGGGTCCTGATGCACGAGGTTGGAGCACATATGCATTCTCAACAGGAGCATCCCGGGCGGCTGCATGGCCGGCGTAGCGTGGTGGCGGTCGCGTTGGTGGTGGGGGCTGTGATGTTGGCCGGCTGTGGCGGGTCCCCCGGCAGCTCTGAGAGTGACCACGCCGGTCAAGGTCAAGGCAATGAGGAGACGATGGCTGCAGAGAGTGAGTCAAGTGAGGACGGCGACGGAGCCTCTGGCGGTGTGATCGATGTCGAGGGCGGTTATACCCAGGACGAGCAGCTGGCCGAGCTGGAGACGGTGGTCGAGGTGATGCGTGAGCATTTCGGCAAGGGCGTAGCGACCATTGATGGGGAGCCCTGGAGTGCGGAACTCTATAGTTCGGAAGTTGCTCCGCGTCCCGAAGGGGATGGGGTGTACCGCCACCGGGTCAGTTTCGACGTCGCCCCTGAGGATCTGAACGAGGCCTATGGGACTGCTGAGGAGATCGCCGAACAGCTGGGATTGACTGAGAATCGGGGGAACAGTCATGGCATCACCGAATACGGCGAGATCTTCTACGGCGCGGGCGAGGCCGAAGACCGTACTTTCACCATGGCTGGTGGGTCAGCTGAGAACTTCCGGGCCGTCTACCAGACTCGGCACTCAGACGATCCGAGTCTGCAGGAGGCCTACGACAGGATCGTTGAGAAGAACCGGAAGAAGCGCGAGGAGAAGTTCGGCCCGGATAATCCCCGCCAGATGGAAGATGAGCTGTAGTTCACCGAAATTCCCGGCGAGAGCGACTCGTCTCGATATCGCTCTGTGCAGATGCTTGGCCAGGGCGGCGAGACCGTTGAGCCCATTGGGAGACGGTTGCATGACTCGTCTGATGGCGTGCGGAAGATGGCGGTCGAGGAGGGGAAGATCAAGTGTCTTCGGTGTCTGACGCGGTAAAGGCGTCGCGTCCGGTTGGTCTCGTCGTGGGCATGTTCTCAGCTTTCATGGCTCAGTTCATCGTCCATCTGGGACTGGCCGGGGAGACGGATCGTGCAGGACCGCCGCTCGTGTTCGGCTTCGGGGCACTTGTCTTGCTCGTCGTCGCTTCCATAGTGGTGTCCATCTCTGCTCAGGGGGCAGGTTCGGCATCAGAGTCGCGGTGGAAGATGGTGACTCTGGTGGGGTGGGCTGTGTCCGGATTCGTACTGGTCCTGCTCATCTCGACAGTGATCTATGCCGTCTCGATCACCAGTGGCCAATATGTCGGTTTCGTCGTCTTCGCTATGGGAATCAGTAGCGCGGGGATCGGTGCGGCGATCCTGGCTGTGCTGCTCCTTGTTCTCCGGCAGTTCAACAGCCGCAAGGATCGGGGCGAAGAGTCTCGCTATGGTGAGGAGGGGTGACGGTCGTCTTCGGCGCATTGTTGTGTGAAGCACGAGGACGTGCCGACGCCCAGACTGAGTGCGGCGGCTTGAGCGCGGCCAGCCGCGGCGTGCTGACGCCGTCAGGCTGGTCGGCGACGATCGGATCGAGCTCTTCGGCGGTGTTCACCGACCCCCAGGCTCGCCCCGCGTCCGGTAGAGGGTAGTCCTCCCAGCGCAGTGGGTCTCTGATAATGGCGTTTATCAGTGCATGCGAGCAGGTGCCCCTCGCATGACGCGCAGCCGCCGCGATCGGCCCGGAGGCGACGCCGATCTCAGGCATAGACTGTCGGCTGACACCGGGGATGTCGGAGAGGGAAGGTGCACCGGGTGGGGAACCAGAACGAACATCGAGGTCAGGGCGCGCGCCGAGTCGCGATGCACAGAGCTGTGACGGCGGTGCTGTCCCTGGCCCTGACGCTGAGCACCGTCACCGCCTGTGCGGACCAAGCTGAGGGGCCCGACGATGTCTCGGTGACGACCGAGCGCGGAGAAGAGCTCGTGGTCGACTGGGATGAAGGCCTGACGTACGAACAGCAGGTCGAGGAGATCAAACTAGTTGTTGCGGGGCCTGACGTTGTTTACGGCACCGACGGGATGAGCGAAGAAGAGGAGCAGGCCCTCTGCGCTGCATGATGGGTAATCGCGAAAGAACCGTCATGAGCGAAAGCGAGCCTGCTCCTCGATGTCCCACGATAACGCGCCACTGACTCCAGAAGGACGACTCCGCCTCATCGGCCGCATCCAGAACGGACGATCGCTGGCCCACGTCGCTGCTGAAGCCGGAGTCTCGAGAGCCTGTCTGTCGAAATGGCACCAGCGCTACCAGCACCACGGCGAAGACGGCCTCCACGATCGCTCATCACGGCCGCAGGCATCGCCGGACACCACTCCGGACTGGGTGGTGGAGCTGATCGAGACCTGGCGCCGGGAGTATAAGTGGGCGGCCTCCCGCATCGCCGTCGAGCTTCAGAGCGAGCACGGCTTCGGCATCCACCCGCGCACTGTGGGCCGCTGGTTCAAGCGCCTGGGGATCAACAGGCGCCGCCACCTCGATCCGGGTGGCGAGTCGGCCCGGCGGCCCGGCACGATCACCGCCACCGCCCCTGGGGCGATGGTGCACCTGGATGTGAAGAAGGCCGGCCGGATCCCCGACGGCGGCGGCTGGTTCGCCCACGGCCGCGACTCCGAGGCCGCTCGAGCCGCCGATCGGGAGAAGAGCGCCGCGAAGAAGCAGGGCCACAACATCGGCGGCTACACCTACCTGTATTCGGCAGTCGATGGATACACCCGTATCGCCTACACCGAGGTGATGCCGGACGAGAAGGCCGCCACTGCGGTGGAGTTCGTGAACAAGGCCAGAGCGTTCTTCGCCGCTGAGGGGATCACCCGGCTGGGCAGGGTGGTCACCGATAACGGGGTGAACTTCGCCGCCGGAGACTTCACCCAGGCGGTGAACAACCTCGGTGGGGTCCATCAGCGGATCAGGCCCTACACGCCGCGGCATAACGGCAAGGTCGAGCGATATCAGCGGATCCTGGCCGATGAATGCCTCTACGCGAGGACCTATGACTCCGAGCGGGCCAGGGAAGAAGCGATGAAGGTCTGGGTTCAGCACTACAATCATCACCGACCCCACTCAGCTGCAGGTGGTCAAGCTCCTGCGAGTCTCGTCCCGGGGCGCGTCACCAACGTCCTGCCCTCCTACACCTAGCCTCCCGTGGGATCAAGGTCTTCACCAGACCCGGGGCGCTTCACTTCTCGTCGACCCGGACCGAGACGCCCCATGACAGAGCAAGCAGTTAGGATGCCTGCATGACCCTGAGTGTTGGAACGCCCCCGACATCGCCCGGTGCGCTGGCGCGCGCACGAGGCTTTCCGCGCATCCGGTACATGGGGTCGAAGTACCGTCTACTTCCACACCTTGAACAGGTGTTCGACGACCTCGGCGGCACGACGGCAGTTGATGCCTTCTCCGGGTCCGGTGTCGTTTCCTACCTCCTGAAGGCACAGGGGTTCCAGGTCACGACCAACGATTTCCTCAACTTCCCCACAGTGATCGCCCGCGCGTCGGTTGCGAACTCGGTGGAGATGCTCGATCCCGAAACGATCGACCAGATTTGCGGGCCGCCGGCAGACGATCGTGATTTCATCCAATCGACTTTCGACGGCCTCTATTTCACACACGAAGACCGCCAGTTCCTCGACTCGGCCTGGTCTCACATCGACCGACTCAGCGGCTACAAGCAGGACCTGGCCATTGCGGCTCTCGTGCTGTCTGCTGCCCGCAAGCAGCCTCGCGGAGTGTTCACCTTCACAGACTCCACGCGCTATGCGGACGGACGACGCGATCTCCAGCTGCCCCTGCGCGAGCACTTCCGCGAACGGGCCGCGGCGTACAACTCGACGGTGTTCGACAACGGTCTGCAGAACACAGCTCGACGCGGCGACGTCTTCGATGTGCCGGACACCTCGCCGGACATCGTCTATCTGGACCCGCCGTATGCACCGCCGCGTGATGACAACGACTACATCAAGCGCTACCACTTCCTCGAAGGTCTCAGCGTCTACTGGCGCGGCGTGACGATCATGGAGGACACCAAGACCAAGAAACTGGAGAAGCGCTTCACTCCGTTCGCCTACAAGAAGACTATCGAGGATGCTCTGGTGCGAACGTTCGAGCACTTCAAGGATGCTGACTCCATCGTCTTGTCGTACTCATCGAACGCCATACCCGATGCTCCACGGATCCTCGACCTTCTGCGCACCGTCAAGTCATCGGTCGACATCAGATCGATCGAGCACAAGTACCACTTCGGCACACACTCTGCAGCGACTCGGCGGGAAGCCAGTGAACATCTCTTCATCGGACGGAATGCATAATTGAGCACGCCGACGACGTTTGACGAATACCTGTCCACGCTCGGACGCCTGACAGGGCATGTCGACCCGACGGCGTCCACTCCTGAGGCTGAAGCGATCAAAGAGGCGACACATGAGCTTGAGAACCTCAACTCGATCGACGTCGCCTCCTTGACTACGTGGATCGAAGGCAATCCGCAGGGAGTTCCAGTTCTCGGCCTGGTGGTAGGTCTCGGCCGGGAGAAGCTCAAGAATGCGCTCAAAGACCGGTTCAACACCAGCGGCTGGGTGACACTGGCACGGGTGCAACCACGCGATCTCATCATCTGGCTCGACACCGACTATGACCTGGTACGGTTGCTGACCGTCCAGCAGCAGCGCGCGTACGAATTGGGTGATGTCCTGGTTGCGCGTGCTGGTACGCGTGTGACAGCAACGCAAGCTGGCAAGTCCGGCCGTAGAGTCGAAGATGACATCGAAGCCATCGCCGCCGATCTTCGCATCTCGTATAAGGCCAGGACGCGCTTCGTCGGTAGAAACGGCCGCACCGCGCCATGCGATCTCGTCATTCCGGACGGTGAGGGCGCAGAGATCGTGGTGGCGGCCAAGGGGTTCGACTCGACAGGTAGCAAACTCACCGACGCTGTACGCGAGATCGAAGAGATGGCAGAGGTGCGCCTGCCCCGGCAGTTCGTGATCGCAGTCATTGACGGCATCGGCTGGAAATCACGTCAGTCCGACCTGCGCAAGATTCATGCTCTCTGGACGTCGCAGCAGATCGACGGGATGTACACGCTGACGACTTTGGACCAATTCCGAGACGACGTGGAGCACGCCGCCCGATTGCGCGGATTCCTCTGAACGGAAATTGGAGATTGTCGACATCATGGTCGGCATGCCGCGTCACGTTGGCAGGACGAAGCTCTGGACGGTTCAGTACATGATGTGCGCAGCCGCGCAATCCGTCACTGACGGGCCACGACAGGTCTGTATTCAGACCGTCGTGTCAACGTTGGCGTCGTCGTCATCGGACGACTTGGACCGTGGGACCATCCCCGTGATGTCCTCGAAGCCCTTCTCCGTCCCACATTTCTTGATTAGATGGCCTACGTAGGCTTTCGTATACCGGTAGGTCTTGGTGGGCTCATCGTACTCGCAGAAGTCGGAGTTGGTGCGATCAGGGTTCGGGTCTCCGCTCGGCGGGCGGACATTCTTCCGCTTCCAGGCAGCAGTGAAGTGGCGCACGTTGAAGACGAACGGGATACCCGCCTCAACCTCGGCCGCGGCGGCCGTCGGCATGAGTCGTCCCAACCCGGAGACCGGTCGCTTCTGTTCACGCACGATCACCTGGCCGCGGCGGCCCATCTCCTCAGCGAACTCTCGTTCTTCCTCGGTCATGTCCTCATATCGCGTGAACTGCATCGCGACAGCTTCGGGGTCCTTTGGTGCCAGTTCGACCATCGCGCGTAGGCGGAACTCGTAGCGTGAGTCGTGGATTACTGAGTCGTCCAACCCGGACTCGTAGTCGGTCACGAATCCACGCAGGTCGGCTGGCAGCGTCCTCCGAAAGGTGCGGAGTGCCTGCTCGCCCTGAGGCGTGAACGTACCGACGAAGATTGGTAGCCGCAGACGCAGCGCGAGGGACCGCTGATTGCCGAACTGCTCAGTTAGCTCAGACTCGTAGTTCACGAGCAGGGCGTGCGCATGGCCGGCTAGATTCAGCATCAGCGCCTCGTCCGCATGCGCATGGCGATGCTCCAGGCGATTCCTGAGCTTGATGAAGAGCGACAGGTTCGCGCGAATTGGATCGGAGTCCGCTGGCCAGCGCTGCTTCATCGAGCGCTCAAGCTCCCATCGCTTCGGCTCGCCGTCGACTCTCATCAGGCGGTTCTTATAGTCCGGGTTCCAGTACCGGAAGTCCACATCGTCGCGGACGAACTCCGCGTGGAGCAGGTATAGCCACGCTAGGTGCATGTGGAGGATGAAGCCTTCGAAGGCTCGCGACTCCGCCGAGTCGTTGTAGAGGCGCACAGCGAGGCATGCCTCGTCAATGCTCGCGTCGAGCGTCGCCTGCCATCGCGGGGGTCTTGCCATATCGCGAGCCTACTGGTCCGATCATCGCTGGCCGGGACGCGACGCCCCGCGCCCTACAAACATCAGGTAGATGAGACGCCCGCGTCACCGGGCGGCGACGCGGGCATCTGGGTCTCAACAACTGGGTCTCAGAAGTGCTGGTCTCATCTGGGACTTGGTGAGACAGTCAGTCCCCCGACCACGTGGTGCGGAAGTCCTGCCACCAGACTTCCATCGCCTTCCAGAGGCCGCTGTCCGGCTCGACCGAGACCGACTCGGCCTCCCGGCCATGCCTCAGCCGGAAGATCACGACAGAGTCGATCTCTCCTTCCAGTCCGAGAGAGGCGGTGACCCTCATCCAGGGCTCCGTCTCCATCGAGACCTCGGGATCCTCCACCAGATCGACGTCGAACGTGCGAGCGTGACTGAACTCGACCGGCTCGATGAGGACCTTCCCGGCAAAGTCCTGAGCATCGGCCGATGCGTGGAGCCGGTTGATCCGGTCGATCTCGGCATTGAGTTCGTCGGTGTGCTGAGTCATGAGACGTCCTTTCCTCGGTTTCGGTAATAGGTGGACTTCGACCATCCGACCGTCTTCGCCGCCTCGACGACGGAGAGGCCCTCGGTCTCGACAAGATGGTCGACGGTGCGCAGGTTCCGCTGGACCTTCACCGGGTCGGCCGGAGGCCGGCCGAAGCGCACGCCGCGGGCCCGGGCGGAGTCGACCCCGGCCTGGACCCGCTCCTGGATGAGCTCACGCTCGTACTCGGCGAAGGTGGCCATCAGGTTCAGCATCAGCCGGCCCTCGCGAGTCGAGGGGGCGATGCCGTCGGAGAGCGAGCGGACGGCGACGCCGCGTTCGAGCAGGTCGTCGACGGTGGTGATGACGTCGATCATCGAGCGGCCGAGTCGGTCCAGCCGCCAGATCACCAGCTCATCGCCGCTCCGCAGCCTCGCCTGGAGCTCGGCCCATCCCGGACGGCTCGAGGTCTGCTTGGAGCCGGAGACCTGGTCGGCGTAGATCGCGGTCTCGGCCACGCCGGCGTCGGCCAGCGCCCGGCGCTGCAGGTCGTCAGTCTGCTTGTCCCTGGTCGAGGTGCGGGTGTATCCGAAGAGCATGCAGGTCTTCTCCTTCCTCAGGGCAGGATGAACTCGGCGACGTCCCCGCACATCTCGCCGAACTCGGCGACGGCGGCCTCGTGGTCCGCAGTCGCCGGCTCGTCGTCAGCGAGTCCGTAGCGGATGCCGCTGTCGTCGAGCATGATGTTGTAGAGGTAGCCGCCGTTGCCGCCTCCGCCCCGCATCGCGTCGCCGGAGATCTTCTCGGCCCCGTACCGGTGCTCATCGTCCTCGTACCGCTCGGAGTCGAGGCTCCACCGGCTCTCACGGACTGTCGCCCCGGCGCAGTTGAACTCGGCGTACTCCAGCTCGACGCCGTGAAGGCTGTCCTCGTCGGCCTCACCGTCATGGATCGTCCAGCGCTCGATGTAGGGACTGAAACCTTGCTGCGCGCTGATCAGGACCCTGGTGGACTCATCATCCGGCACCAGCTCGACACCCGGGCCCTCGCCCGTGTGGCCGGACGATCCGCCTGCGCCGGAGCTCTGGTCTCCGCCGTCCGAGTGGTCGGCCTCCGCCTCCTGCTCGGACGGAGCCGAGCTGTGCGGCGACGCGGCGGTCGATGGGTCCGCCAGAGGCGTGTCGTCGATCGCGATGCAGCCGGTTATCGTCAGCCCGGCCGCCACCAGGCCTGCGGCAGGAAGTGTCCTCGACGTCCTCATCTCTGCGCACCGCCCTTCGTCGCCTGCATCCTGCGGATGGCTGCCAGGATCTTGTCCTGGGCGACGACGGCGGCCCCGGCCAGCAGGCCCACCCCGATGGCCATCCACATGCTGTTCATCAGGTCCAGGCCGAAGCCTACGACCCCGCGCATCAGCAGGAACCCGGCGGTGTAGATCGCTGCGAAGATGACCAGGCGCAGCACCGAGCTGTTCGCGATGGCCTGCTGGATCTCGTCGTAGATACGGCGGATCGTCGACTTGGTGAACTCGAGATCGTCCTCGCCCCGGGTCTCGGGCAGCTTCAGGATCCCCGAGCGGAAGCACAAGCTGACCAGGGTCAGCACGAACATGCTGATCCCGGTGGCGGTGATCTCCGCGTACGGGCCCAGGACGCGCTGAACAAAAGATCTGCACCCTGCCGCTGCTGGCCGGGGAGAACATCAGCCGCCAGTTCATCGTCCCGACGGTGGCCTCCTGCATCGACCTGGTCGTCCACTGCACCCGGGAGGAGGACGGCAGCCGCCATGTGCAGGAGATCATGAGCATCGGCGGTCGTGTCGAGGGCGAGACCATCGAGACCTCGACGGTCTTCAGCTACCAGGACGGCGAGCTCCGTCCGACCGCCTCGGCGGTCTTCGACCACCCCAAGCTCACCTCCGAGGCCCGGGCGCGTCTGCCGCGACTGGGAGCGGAGCGATGAGTCTGCTGCTCGGGCTCGCCCTCGGCGCGGGGCTGCTGCTCATCTGGTGGTCCTGCTGGCCGCGGCGGCGCCCGGAGGCGGCGCGGCGTCAGCGTCTCGGCCGTCTCGACCAGCTGCTGGCCGAGGCCGGTCACCAGCGGGTGGGCGTCTCCGGAGCGGTGACCGCCATGGTCAGCTCCGCGGTGATCGTATTCCTGATCGTCCTGGTCATCACCCGAGCCGTGCCGGTGGCGCTGTGCTTCGCGCTCTTCGCCTCCGCCGTGCCGATCGTGGTGCTGCGCTGGCAGGCACGCAAGCGCCAGGCGGTGCTGCGTGAGATCTGGCCCGACGCCGTCGACCACCTGCGCTCGGCGGTGCGGGCGGGCATGTCCCTGCCCGAGGCGCTGATCCAGCTGAGCACCTCGGGGCCGGTTCCGCTGCGCGAGCCTTTCGCCGAGTTCGCCCGCGACTATCGCTCCGGACAGAACCTGGGCACCGCCCTGGTCGGGTTGAAGGATCGGCTGGCCGATCCGGTCGGCGACCGCATCGTCATCGCGCTGACCATCACCCGCGAGGTGGGCGGCTCCGATCTCGGACGTCTGCTGAGCACGCTCGGCGAGTTCCTCCGCGAGGACGCGCGGACCCGCAGCGAGCTCGAGGCGCGGCAGTCGTGGACGGTCAACGCCGCCAAGCTCGCCGTCGCCGCTCCGTGGATCGTGGTGCTGCTGCTCTCCACCCAGGCAGAGGCCGCCGACGCGTATCGCGGTCTGGAGGGTATGGCGGTCCTGGCCGGCGGCCTGGTGGTCTCGGTGGTCTGCTATCAGCTGATGCTGCGCATCGGCGCGCTGCCGAAGGAAGGGAGGGTGCTGCTGTGAGCCCCGCGACCGCCTGGGCCGTGGTCGCCGGCGCCGGCCTCGGGCTGGGCCTGCTGATCGTGCTGCTCCGCATGCCTGCGGCGAACCAGCCGAGCTTCGCCGATCGGGTGGCGCCCTATCTGCGTTCCACGGGCGCCGACACCCAGCTCTTCGCCCGGCATTCCGCGCCGGTGGTGCCCTTCGGCGCGGCCGGTCGACTCTTCGCCCCGCTGCTGCACGCGCTGGTCGGCCGGCTGGACCGCTTCAGCATGGACACTGATCAGCTGCGCCGCCGCCTGGATCAGGCCGATTCCTCGGTCACCCCGGCGGAGTACCGGCTGCAGCAGGTCGCCATGGCCACCGCCGGCGCCCTCCTCGGAGCAACGGTGAACCTGCTGGCCTTCGTCTCCGGCACGTTCAACGCCTTCCTGGCGGTGCTCAGCGTGCTGGTCCTGGGCGTGCTGGGCTTCGCCCTGCGTGACAACATGCTCTCCGGGCAGATCAAGCGGCGGCGCTCGCGGATGCTCACCGAGTTCCCCACTGTCGCGGAGATGATGGCGCTGGCCGTCAGCGCCGGTGAGTCGGCGCCCGGGGCCTTCGAACGGATCTCCCGGGTGACCCGCGGTGAGCTGCATGTCGAGCTCACCAAGGTGCTGCACGACGTCCAGTCCGGGCTCGGCTTCTCGCAGGCTCTGAAGGCCATGGCGACCCGCGTGGAGTCGGCCCCGATCTCGCGCTTCCTGGAGGGCGTGATCGTCGCGATGGAGCGCGGCACTCCGTTGGCCGACGTGATGCACGCCCAGGCCCAGGACGTTCGGGACCTGTCCAAGCGCGAGCTGATGGAGACCGCCGGGAAGAAGGAGATCTCCATGATGGTGCCGCTGGTCTTCGGCGTGCTGCCGCTGACGGTGGTCTTCGCCGTCTATCCGGGCTTCGAGCTGCTGTCCATCGCCGTGTAGCGAGCGAGACAGTCGAGATCCGGCGGACGCGCGAGTCCGTCGGTGACAAACGTACAACTGAATACCGGGCCTCGGAGGACCGCCGGTCGGTCGTGAGCCGAGGCCGGACCATGGCTGCGGAGGACCGAGCGCGAGCGGGTCTTCCGGGGATCGAGAGAACCGCACAAACGAGGGGCTCCTCCGGGAGCCCTGTGGATCACCGAGCACGACTCGGAACGAGATGAGGATCCCGCCGTGGGCGCACCGCGTCCGCAGGCGGGATCGGGAAGGAACACTGATGACGAACGAAACCCGCGGCGTCACGCCGCACGACGAGCTGCCCGAGACGCCGGCGGGGGAGGACCCTGCCCGAGGTTCTGCACCACGAGGAGCGCGGCGACGTGCCCGGCTGGGTCATGATCACTCTGATGTCGGCGGTGCTGGTGGCTGCCCTGCTCGCCGTCGCCAGGCCGGTCCTGACCGGCCTCTTCGAGGACGCGATCAGCAAGGTTCAGTGAACGTGGCTCCGTGGCCCCCGCCCTCGCGGCGTCTATGTTCCGTCGAGCCGGACGGATTCCGGCGGCCGGCCGCGTCGTCGGTCGATGAGGAGCGCGGTGCGGCCACGGCCGAGTTCACCATGGTCGCGGCTCTGCTGGCGTTGCTCTTCGTGCTCACGCTGCAGCTGGCTGTCCTGGTGCATGTGCGCAACACGCTGATCGACGCCGCCTCCACGGGCGCGCGCTTCGGCGCGCTGGACGACCGCTCGGCCGAGGACGGCGTCGCACGCACCGAGTAGCTGATCTCCGGTGCGATCGGCGTCGACCATGCAGAGCATGTCGAGCACCGGTGGCGGTCGATCGATGCCGGCCGCGAGCTGACGATCGTCGTCGAGGCGGACGTCCCGCTGTTCGGCATGGGGCCGGGCGTCGGCCATCTGGAGGTGAGCGGCAGTGCCGTCGAGTTCGAGTGACGACGGGTCGATCCGCCTCGACCGCCCCGACCGCCCCGGAGCTGCGACCTGGGCGACCCCGCAGCGCCTGCGGAGACGTCTGGCCGCACGGCTGCGCGGCGTCCACGATGAGTCGGGCTCGTCGATCATCGAGTTCATCATGCTCGCCGTGCTGCTGATGATCCCCGTCGTCTACTTCCTCATCGGCGTCTCGACGGTCCAGGCGGCCACCTACGCCGGCGTCGGGGCGGCGGACCAGGCGGCGAAGATCTACGCCTCCGGCGGTGAGACCTCCTCGGGAGAGCGTGCCCGCCGTGCAGAGGTCGCGGCTCGGTCGGTGCTGCAGGGCTATGGGATCGAAGCGTCGCGGGCGTCGGTGTCGCGCAGCTGCCCGACCGGCGGCTGCGACGCCGCCGGTGATGTCGTCACCTATGACGTGGAGATCCGGGTGCCGGTGCCGCTGTTCTCCCGTCTCGGCAGCTGGGAGGCGACGCTGGCCTCGGTGTCGAGCACCTCGGCGCAGGTGCAGGAGGGATGAGCGTGATGCGGCGGAGCCCGGAACGCGGACGGCCGACCGCGCGGCTGCACCGCGAAGAGTCGGGGCAGATGTCGGTGCTGGTGCTGGGCATGCTGGTCATCCTGCTGGTGATGGTCAGCGTCGTCGTCGGCGCCACCGCGGTGCATCTGGAGTCGCGGCGTCTCCTGAGCGCCGCCGACGGTGCGGCCTCGGCGGCCTCCAACGGCGCCGAGATGGCGGGCCGGCAGAGCATGAGCTCCGCGGAGGTCGGCGCCCGGGCGCGCGAGTTCCTGGAGACTTCAGGAGCCTACGGGCGTTTCGACGGCCTGCAGGTCCGGCGGGTCTGGACCAGCGACGGGGGCGCCTCGGCGCACGTGGAACTGAGCAGCACCGCCGACATGCCGCTGGTCAGCATGGTCGTGCCCGACGCCGTCACGGTCACCGTGGACTCCCACTCCCGCGTCACCACCGAGCGTTGAGCCGGCGCGCCCGCGGTCGCTCGAGGCTCCGACGCCGGAGTCTCGCCCGGCCTGCGGCGGCCGCCCGGCGGTCCACCGATGGGCCAACCCTGCTCCGGACCCGGTAGTGTAGGAGAGCTATGGCAGAGACTGATTTCCCCACCGAGCTTCAGCAGCTGCGCGGCACGCTGCGCCGCATCACTGAAGTGACCGACGTCGACCGGCTGCGCGCCGACGTCGCCGAGCTCTCCGAGCAGGCGGCGGCCCCGGATCTCTGGAACGACCAGGAGCACGCGCAGAAGGTCACCTCCCAGCTCAGCCACAAGCAGGCCGAGCTGAACCGGCTGACGAAGCTGGAGTCGCGCATCGACGACGTCGAGACGATGGTGGAGATGGGCCAGGAGGAGGGCGACGCGGCGACCCTCCAGGAGGCCCGCGACGAGATCAGCGCGATCTCCAAGGATCTCGAGTCCCTGGAGATCGTCACGCTGCTCTCCGGCGAATACGACGAGCGTGACGCGGTGGTCACCATCCGCGCCGGCGCCGGCGGCATCGACGCCGCGGACTTCGCCGAGATGCTGCTGCGGATGTACACCCGCTGGGCCGACCATCGGAACTGGGACGTCAAGATCCTGGACACCTCCTACGCGGAGGAGGCCGGTCTGAAGTCGGCCACCTTCGAGGTCAAGGCGCCCTACGCCTTCGGGACGATGTCGGTCGAGGCCGGCACCCACCGGCTGGTGCGCATCAGCCCCTTCGACAACCAGGGGCGTCGGCAGACCTCCTTCGCCGCCGTCGAGGTCATCCCGCTGATCGAGGGCACCGACCACGTCGAGATCGACGAGAACGAGCTGAAGATCGACGTCTACCGGTCCTCGGGTCCGGGCGGTCAGTCGGTGAACACCACCGATTCGGCAGTGCGCATCACCCATCTGCCCACCGGCACCGTGGTCGCGATGCAGAACGAGAAGTCGCAGATCCAGAACCGCGCGGCGGCGATGCGCGTGCTGCAGTCCCGCCTGCTGCTGCTCAAGCAGCAGGAGGAGGCCGCCGAGAAGAAGGAGCTGGCCGGCGACATCAAGGCCTCCTGGGGCGACCAGATCCGCTCCTACGTGCTGCATCCGTACCAGATGGTCAAGGACCTGCGGACCGGGCACGAGGTCGGCAACACCAGCGCGATCTTCGACGGCGACCTCGACGGTTTCATCGACGCCGGCATTCGCTGGCGCGTCCAGGGCGAGGCAGCCGAGAAGAACTGATCCGAGCCGTCGCCCGGCGCGCCGGGCAGGCTCGCCCGTCGGACGCCGCGGCGGGATTAGAGTTTCAGCGTGCCGGTCTGTCGTCCCCGACCCGTGTCCCGCAGGGCCGGCCGACTGCGGGACAGCTGGTGAGAGATGATCCGCTTCGAACACGTCACCCGGCGCTATGAGCCCGCCGGGCGCCCGGCGCTCGACGACGTCTCCGTGGAGTTCCTGCGCGGGGAGTTCGTCTTCCTGATCGGCGCCTCCGGCTCGGGCAAGTCCACGCTCCTGCGCATGATCGTGCGCGAAGGGCTGCCCCAGCAGGGCAAGATCACCGTCGCCGGCCAGAACCTCGGGCTGATGCTCGAGCACCGCGTGCCCGCCTATCGGCGCAGCGTCGGCATGGTCTTCCAGGACTTCCGTCTGCTGCCGGACAAGACCGTCTACGACAACGTGGCTTTCGCGATGCGCGTCACCGGAGCGCCCCGCGCACGGATCCGCCAGCGGGTGCCGGAGGTGCTGGAGAAGGTCGGCCTGTCCGAGCTGTCCCGTCGGCTGCCCCATGAGATCTCCGGCGGCGAGCAGCAGCGCGCCGCCATCGCCCGGGCGATGGTCAACGAGCCGGCGGTGCTGCTGGCCGACGAGCCGACCGGCAACCTCGATCCGCACGCCTCCGACGAGGTCGTGCGCGTGCTGCGCCGGATCCACACCGCCGGCACCACCGTCATCATGGCCACCCACGACCGCGCGATCGTCGATCGCGCGGGACGTCGCGTGGTCCAGCTGCACGAGGGGCGGCTCATCCGCGACGAACAGCGCGGCACCTACGACCCGCGCCCCGGGACCGAGGCCTGGCAGCTCCTGCGCGATGTCGAGACCACCGGCACGCTGCGCCCCATCGACCCGCGGGCCTCCGCGCCGGAGACGTCCTCCGCCGCAGAGGCCGACGCTGCGGATGCCACGGGGAGCGACGGGGGAGCATCGGCGAGCTCTCCGGCCGCGACGTCGGCGGCCGCACTGGCCCATCCCGGCGGCAAGCCTGTGGACGCGCCGCTGCGCCCGCAGTCGCTCGCGACGACGACGGCCTCCGGTCCGGCGGACGCTCCGGCCGCCGCGGAGAAGCCCGCCGACGCGGTGGAGGTCAGCTGGCCGGCGCATCTGCGCACGCACGCCGCGGCCGAGGACGTGCCCGAGCCCGCCGGCGACTTCACCGGCTCCGAGCTGCCCGACCTGGACCGTGACGGCTTCGTCGAGCTCGACTCCCGGGCGCGCCCGGCGACCGGGCCCGCCGCGGGGGAGTCCGGCGCCGACGCACCGTCCCCGGAGGCCGCGGATCAGCCGTTCCTCGGTCGGTCGACGAGGCATCTGCCGCCCGAGCCGACGTCGGTGCCCAAGCTCAGCGACGTCGGCTGGCTGGCCGCCTCCGGGCCGCCGCTGCCGTTCCGCTCGACCTCGACGGCCGGTTCCGCCTCCTCGGCGGCCTCGCCTCGCACGGGGGACGCTGAGCAGGCCGAGGACGTCGAGGACGCCGAGGGCGATGCCCCGGAGGCTCCCTCGGGCGA
>NZ_AFRW01000133.1 GCF_000220985.1 Nesterenkonia sp. F | reverse complement strand
TCCGGGGCGAGCCCTCGGGGTTGGGCCGCCCTCATGTCCGTCCCGACGGCTCGAGGCGCCCATTGTGCGCAGCGTGCCGCGGGCGTCGGGTCCTCGCCGCGATGTGTCACGTCCTCACCGGGATGTCACGTCTCTGTGCGGGCGTGACGACCCGGTGAGGACGTGACACTCGGCTCGGAGGAGGTCGTCCGACGTCGCGCATGCCGGTGCGAGGCCTGCGCCGCCCACCACGCGCCGCCGATGATCGCCGCACACCCGAGCAGCTGGGCCGGCGTCGGCGTCTCGCGCAGCACCACGGCGCTGAGCAGCAGCGCGAAGACGCCGGGCAGGAGCAGCAGCGTGCTCGTCGTCGTCTCCGACACCCCGGTCATGCCGACGTTGAGGCACCAGAAGACCACCACCTGGCCGAGCAGCGCGAGGGCGAGCAGCTGGCCCCAGACCAGCGGCTCGGCGGGGACCTCGAAGCCGCCGGTGACCAGGCTCGCCGCCGTCGCCGCGAGCCCTGCGGCCAGGCAGACCAGCCCCAGGACGGTGAACGGGGCCGGTCGTGTCGTCGCCGGGGCGGTGCGGCGGATCACGGCCAGATAGACCGCGTAGGCGGTGCCGGCGGCCAGCCCGGCGAACACCCCGCCGAGGCGCAGCTGCGCGAGATCGACGTCGACCACGCCGGCGGTCAGCGCGACGCCGGCCAGCATCAGCGGGATGATCAGCGCCAGCTGGCGCATCGGTCGGGTGCCCTCGGAGAGCCAGGCGATCAGCGGCAGCATCACCAGCTGGATGTTCAGCAGCACTGTGGCGATGCCCGGTCCGACGGCGCCGATCGACGTGTTCCAGAAGCTGTAGTCCACGCCCAGTGCCAACCCGGCCAGCAGCGCGCCGACGACGGTCCGGCGGGGCAGGGAGGCGGTGCGGTCGACGCGGCGCAGCTCCCAGATGATCATCGGCAGCAGCATCGGCACCGCCAACAGGCAGCGCAGCGCGGCGATCACGATCGGGTCGGCGGCGATCGAGGAGATCAGCAGCGAGGTGCCGCCGAGGGCGGCGGTGCCGCCGACGAGCAGCAGTGTGCCGCGCAGGGGAGTGACCATGTCACCAGTCTATGAGCGGCCAGACCCGTCGCGGGGGCGGAGGGTGTCTGCGGCGGCCGACCGCTCGGCGGGCCGGGCCGCGCAGTCCGTCTCAGAACTTCATGGGTCAGGAGTGCATGAGTCAGGACTTCACGAGTCGACGGATCGCCGCCTGGGCCTCCTGCAGCTTCTCCTCGGCCTCGTCGCCGCCGTTCTGCACCGCATGGGCCACGCAGTGCTTCAGATGGTCGTCGAGCAGCGCGAGCCCCACGTTCTCCAGTGCGGAGGTCATCGCGCTGATCTGGGTGAGGATGTCGATGCAGTAGGTGTCGTCCTCGATCATCCGGTGGATGCCGCGCGCCTGCCCCTCGATGCGGCGCACGCGCGAGAGGTACTTCTCCTTCTCGGACATGTAGCCGTGCCCGGCGTGCTCCTCGGCGTGCCCCTCGCCGGGGTGCTCGTCGTGCTGCTGGTCAGGCTGTCCGGTGTGTGCGGCGACCTGGTCTGCGGGATGCACCAGGTCGGTCTCCGGGGTCGTCATGGGGTCTCCTCGTCTCGGCCCTCGTCTCGTCTGCGGTCCACGATACCCGACAGGGGTATACATGTGTACCCCTGAGGGGTATATTGGCGGCGAGACGAGGCGGCGGACTGCTGAAACCGGCCGTCGCCGCCGATCCCGAGACCAGGAGGTTCCCATGTCCGCCGTCCAGAGCTACACCGTCACCGGCATGTCCTGCGGCCACTGCGAGTCCGCCGTCCGTCAGGAGGTCGGCGCGCTCGAGGGCGTCACCGTCGAGTCGGTCAGCGCGGCCGAGGGCGCGCTGCGGATCACCGTCGACGACGGCGCCGCAGTCTCCGACGAGACCGTCGTCGCCGCTGTGGACGAGGCCGGATACCAGGCGGCCCGCGCGGCATGACGACGCATCCTGAGGGGACTCGGTCAGCGGAGCGCGACCCCGTGATCCCGCCGACGTCGAGTCCGTCGAGCTCGAGATCGGCGGGATGACCTGCGCCTCCTGCGCGAGCCGCATCGAGAAGAAGCTCAACCGCCTCGACGGCGTCACCGCCTCGGTCAACTACGCCACGGAGAAGGCCCGCGTCGAGGCGGAGGCCGTCGACGGCCGGGACGCGCTCGTCGAGCGCCTCGTCGCCACTGTGGAGAAGACCGGCTACCAGGCCGAGCCGTCGGCCCCGCCGGAGGCCGATGCCGGCGACGACGCCGAGCAGCGGACAGACCGCGAGCTGCGCGTGCTGCGCCGCCGGCTCGTCGTCGCCGCGGTGCTGACCGTGCCGGTCGTCGCCTGGGCGATGCTGCCGGCGCTGCAGTTCGACCACTGGGGCTGGGCCTCCCTGGTGCTCAGCCTGCCGGTCGTCGGCTGGGCCGGCTGGCCGTTCCACCGGGCTGCGGCGGTCAACGCCCGGCACGGTGCGGCCACGATGGACACGCTCATCTCGCTGGGCACGCTGGCGGCCTTCGGCTGGTCGCTCTACGCGCTGGTCTTCGGCACGGCCGGCGAGGCCTCCATGCGGCACGCCTTCACGTTCTTCCCCGCTGAGTCGGAAGCCACTTCGGCGGTCTACTTCGAGGTCGCCTCCGCGGTGACCACCTTCCTGCTGCTCGGCCGCTGGTTCGAGAAGCGCTCCAAGCGCCGCGCCGGCTCGGCGCTGCGCGACCTGCTGCAGATGGGCGCGAAGGACGTCGCCGTGCTGCGTGACGACGAGGAGGTCCGGATCCCCGTCGGCCAGCTGGCCGTCGGCGACCGCTTCGTCGTGCGCCCGGGGGAGAAGATCGCCGTCGACGGCGTCGTCGTCGCGGGGGTCTCCGGCGTGGACATGTCCATGCTCACCGGTGAGTCGCTGCCGGTGGACGTCTCGCCCGGCAGCCTGGTCTCCGGGGCGACGGTCAACACCTCCGGCCGCCTGGTCGTCCGAGCCACGCGCGTCGGCGCCGACACCCAGCTGGCGCAGATGGCCCGGCTCGTCGAGCAGGCCCAGTCCGGCAAGGCCGACGTGCAGCGACTCGCCGACCGCATCGCCGGGGTCTTCGTGCCGGTGGTGCTCGTCGTGGCCGTGCTGACCCTGGGCGCCTGGCTGCTGATCGGCGCGGCTCCGGAGGAGGCCTTCACCGCCGCCGTCGCGGTGCTGATCATCGCCTGCCCCTGCGCGCTGGGCCTGGCCACCCCCACCGCGCTGCTGGTGGGCACCGGCCGCGGCGCCCAGCTGGGCATCCTCATCCGCGGGCCGGAGGTGCTGGAGGCTTCTCGCGGCATCGACGCCGTCGTGCTGGACAAGACGGGCACGGTCACCGCCGGCACGATGGGCCTGACCGCCGTCCACTCCGCCCACGCCGAGCTCGGCGAGCGGGAGCTGCTCCGTCTGGCCGGGGCGCTGGAGTCCGGATCCGAGCACCCCATCGCCCGGGCGGTCACCGCGGCGGCCGCCGACACGCTGGGCACCCGGATCGGCGCGCTCCCGGGGGCCGGGGACTTCCGCAACCATGAGGGGCGCGGGGTGAGCGGCATCGTCGAGGACCGGGAGGTCGCCGTCGGCCGCCGGGCCTTCCTCTCCGAGCGGGGCGTCGCCGTCGACACGGGCGTCGAGGCCATGCTCGACGACGTCGAGTCGCGCGGCCGCACTGCAGTGCTGGTCGCCGTCGACGGCGCACTCGCCGGAGTGCTGATCCTCGCCGACGCGGTGAAGGACAGCTCGGCGGCCGCCGTCGCCGAGCTGCGCGAGCTCGGGCTCGCCCCGACGCTGCTCACAGGGGACAACGCCAGCACGGCCCGGCGGGTCGCCGAGGAGGTCGGCGTCGACGACGTCGTCGCCGAGGCGCTGCCCGAGGACAAAGTCGCCGCCGTCGCCGCGCTGCAGCGGCAGGGTCGGACGGTGGCGATGGTCGGCGACGGGGTCAACGACGCCGCCGCCCTGGCCCAGGCCGATCTGGGGATGGCGATGGGCACCGGCACCGACGTCGCCATCGACGCCGCCGACATCACCCTGATGCGCGGAGACCTGCGCAGCGTCGCCGACGCAGTGCGGCTGTCGCGGCAGACGCTGAGCACCATCCGCTCCAACCTGTTCTGGGCCTTCCTCTACAACACGGTGGCGATCCCGCTGGCCGCGCTCGGACTCCTCAATCCGATGCTCGCCGGCGCGGCGATGGTGCTCTCCTCGCTGTCGGTGGTGGCCAACAGCCTGCGGCTGCGCCGCTTCCGGGCCCGCTCGGGCTGAGGCGGCCCGGCCGTCGGCGTCACGGGGCGACGCCGACGTTTGCGGCCTGCGTGAGGCAGGTTTACCTTAGTGAGGTCGTCATCATTCGATGAGCGCTCCCTTGCGTAATGGCCGGGGAGATCGTCCCCACCCGTCGAGGAACCTCGTGACCGCACCCCTCCCCGCCGCGCCCGCGCGGACCGCCCCGCTGCGGCGCGCCCTCGGCGCCCGCCGGGCCGTGGTGCTGGTCGCGGGGGTGCTGATCCTGCTGGGCCTGCTCGTCGCCGGGCTGTTCGTGGGCTCCGGCGACATCTCCGCGGCCCGGACGGTGGACGTGCTGGCCCGGGCCCCGCAGCTGCTCGGCGCCGACGCCCAGGACAGGACCACCACCGAGGTCATCCTGGTGGAGCGTCGGCTGCCGCGCACGCTGCTGGCCGTCGTCGTCGGCGCCGCCCTGGGGATCTCGGGGGCGCTGATGCAGGCGCTGACCCGCAACCCGCTGGCCGACCCTGGCCTGCTCGGGGTCAACGCCGGCGCCTACACCGCGGTGGTCTTCGGCTCGGCGACGCTGGGGCTGACCATCGGCGGCGCCCACGTCTGGCTGGCCATGGGCGGGGCGCTGGTCACCGCGGTGCTCGTCCACGTGGTCGGCAGCTCCGGCACCGCCGGCCGCGGCGGGGGAGGGCCGGCTCGTCTCGTGCTCACCGGCGTCGCCGTCGGCGCGGTGCTCTCCGGCGTCAGCCACGGCGTCACCCTGGTGATGCCCGAGGTCTTCGATCGGGTGCGCTTCTGGTCCTCCGGCTCGCTGCAGGGCCGGACCTTCGACGACCTCTCCGCAGTGGCCCCCTTCATCCTGGTCGGCCTGCTGGTCGCGCTGTCGCTGCCCCGGGCGCTGAACGCCCTCGCCCTCGGCGACGACGCCGCGGTCGCCCTGGGCTCGCGGCCGGGCACGGTGCGACTGGTCGGACTGCTGGCGATCACGCTGCTCTGCGGCGCGGCGACCGCGGTGGCCGGTCCGATGTCCTTCATCGGGCTGATCGTCCCGCACGCGCTGCGGATGCTCATCGGGCCCGACCATCGCTGGCTGCTGCGGATGAGCGTGCTCGCCGCCCCGATCCTCATGCTCGGCGCCGACCTGCTGGGCCGGGTCGCCACCGCCTCCGAGCTGCCCACCGGCGTGGTCACCGCCGCCCTCGGAGCCCCGGTGCTCATCGCGCTCACTCGGCGACGCACGGTGAGGAGCCTGTGACGATGCTCGAGACCGCCCCGCGCCGCGCAGGAGGCCCCCGCGGCCACGACGGCTCCCGCGGCTCCGGCGCCCCCGCCCGATCTGAGCGTCGCCTCCCCGATCGCACCCTGCGCCTGGGCCGCTTCGGCCTGCGCCTCGACGTCCGAGCGATCGTGGTCACGCTGCTGCTGGCCGCCGTCGCGCTGTCGCTGGGCTGGTGGAACCTGATCAGCGGCTCCTCGGCGTTCACCGCCGCCGACGCCGTCGACGCGCTGCTCGGCGTCGCCGACGACGGCACCGCACGGGTGATCCTCGACTGGCGGGCGCCGCGGGTGGTGTTCACCCTGCTGGGCGGCGCCGCGCTCGCCGTCGCCGGGGCGGTCTTCCAGTCGCAGACCCGCAACCCGCTGGGCAGCCCGGACATCATCGGCTTCTCGACCGGCGCCTACACCGGGGCGCTGGTGGTCTCGCTGCTCGGCGTCGGCAGCACCTGGAGCACCCCGGCCGGCGCCGTCGTCGGCGGGCTGGGGACCGGCGTCGCCGTCTATCTGCTGGCCTGGCGCCGCGGGGCCAGCGGGCTGCGGATCATCCTGGTCGGCATCGGTGCGAGCATCTTCCTGGGCTCGGTGAACTCCTGGCTGCTGACGCTGATGAGCCGCGAGGACGCGCTCTCGGCGGCGACATGGGGCACCGGCTCGGTCAACGACATCACCTGGGCGCACGTGGCCCCGCTGCTGGCGGCTCTGGCGCTGCTGCTGCCGACGATGCTGGTCCACGGCACCGACATGACGCTGATGGAGATGGGCGACGACGCCGCCCAGGGCCTCGGCGTGCGGCTGGAGCGGGTCCGGCTGATCCAGTTCCTCTGCGGGATCGTGCTGGTGTCGGTGGTGACCGCCGGTGCCGGCCCGATCGCCTTCGTCGCGCTGGTGGCCCCGCAGCTGGCGCTGCGCCTCACCCGCGCGGCCGCGGTGCAGCTGATCCCGGCGGCTCTGATGGGCGCAGCTCTGCTGGTCGGCGCCGACCTGCTCGCGCGTTCGGCGCTGCTGCCGGTGCAGCTTCCGGTGGGCGTGATCACCCTGTGCGTCGGCGGGGTCTATCTGGTGTGGCTGCTGGTCGGCGCGGGCCGATCCGGCGGCCGAGGGAGGAGTCGCTGATGACCGACCGGCAGACCGAGATCGCGGAGGGCCAGGGCGCCGTCCCGCCGCAGGCCGCCGCCGACGTCGACCACCGGCTGGTCGCCGCCGGACTCTCGGCCGGCTATGACGAGCGCCGCGTGCTCGAGGAGCTGGACCTGCAGGTCCCCGAAGGCTCGTTCACCGTGATCATCGGCCCCAACGCCTGCGGGAAGTCCACCCTGCTGCGCAGTCTGGCGCGGCTGCTGCGTCCCGAGTCCGGCGAGGTCCTGCTCGACGGCTCCTCGATCGCCTCGGTGCCGGCCAAGGCGCTGGCGCGGACGATCGGGCTGCTGCCGCAGAGCCCCACGGCGCCCGACGGCATCAGCGTCGCCGACCTGGTCTCCCGCGGCCGGCACCCCCACCAGGGGCTGATGCGCCGCTGGAGCCGCGCCGACGAGGAGGCCGTGCTCGCCGCGCTGGAGGCCACCGGCATGGTCGAGCTGGCCGACCGTCCGGTCGACGAGCTCTCCGGCGGTCAGCGGCAGCGCGCCTGGATCGCCATGGCCCTGGCCCAGCAGACTCCGCTGCTGCTGCTCGACGAGCCCACCACCTACCTGGACATCGCGCATCAGATCGAGGTCCTCGAGCTCTGCGCCGCGCTGCAGCGCCAGGGCCGGACCCTGGTCGCAGTGCTGCACGACCTCAATCAGGCGCTGCGCCACGCCACCCACGTGGTGGCCATGCGCGAGGGGCGGATCGTCGCCCAGGGCGCGCCCGAGGCCGTCGGCACCGCCGAGCTGGTCGAGGAGGTCTTCGGCCTCGCCTCCCGGGTGATCGAGGATCCCGAGACCGGACGCCCGCTGGTCATCCCGCGGGCCCCCTGACCGGCGCTCACCGGCATCCATGACTCGCACCCGGGACCGCACCGTCCTGCCACCCCACGATGAGGAGAATCCCATGCATATCCCCCGACACCTGTCCGGCTCGTCCGCCGTCGTCTCCGTGCTGGCCGCCGCCTCGCTGGCGCTGACCGCCTGCGGAGGCTCCGCGGAGGAACCTGACGGATCCGACGGCGGCTCGGCCGGCGGCACGCTGGCGAGCGTCGAGCACAAGTTCGGCACCACCGAGGTTCCGGAGCCCGAGGACGGAGAGCTCGACGTCGTCGCGCTCGGCTGGTCCGACGCCGAGGTCGCCCTGTCGCTGGGGGTGAAGCCGATCGCGGTCCACGACTGGCTGAGCTTCGGCGAGGAGAACCACGGCGTCGGCCCCTGGGCGGCCGAGGAGTTCGGCGACGCCGAGCCCACCGTGATCCCGCGCTCCGACGACGAGCTGGACTACGAGCAGATCCAGGCGATGGATCCGGACCTGATCCTGAACGTGAACTCCTCCTACGACGAGGCCGAGTACGACCGGCTCTCCGAGATCGCCCCGACGGTCTCCGGGCCGGAGGACGCGGAGAACTTCAACCCCGGCTGGCAGAACCAGGTCCAGCTGATCGCCGATGCGCTGGGCAGATCCGAGGAGGGCGAGCAGGTCGTCTCCGACACCGAGGACGACATCGCCGCGGTCGCCGAGGAGCACCCGGAGTTCGCGGAGCTGACCGCGGTCACCGGCTCGAAGTTCGGCGAGGCCTACGGGCTCAGCTACTCCGGCGACCTGCGCTGGGACCTGATCGAGGCGCTCGGGTTCCGGATGTACGGCCCGGCGGCCGAGACCGAGCCGGATGAAGGCTTCTTCGCCAACATCTCAGCGGAGAACGTCGACGTCTTCGAGGCCGACGTCGCCGTCCTCTTCCCGATCGGCTACACGCTCCAGGACCTGCAGGACGACGAGCTGATCTCCTCGCTGGACGTGGTCCAGGATGACCGCGCGGTGATGCTGGATCCGGACGAGGATCTGGTGCAGGCCTTCAGCGCCGGCAGCCCGCAGAGCATCCAGGTCGTCCTCGACGAGCTGCCGGATCGACTGGCCGACGCCGCCTCGAACGTCGAGGAGTGAGCCGGCGGGTCGGCCCGCTCCGACCGGCGGCGGTCAGAGCAGGCCGATTTAGATGATTGCGCCATGCCTTAAATCGAGCTATTTTGGTGAGGCGTCCCTGACCCGACCGGATGAGGTCGGTGTTGCGATTCGGGGGCGCCTCGCCGCGGCGGATCCGCCGTCGCGGCCTCCGGCGAGCACGCCGCACAGGTCGGGCCGGCCGCACTGTGCGGGGAAGGGGCCCGATGAGCGCACAGCCAGTCGAGGAGACGACCCGCGAGGAGTCCGCCCGTCCCGACGCCGAGCGGCGGCTGCAGGCGGTGCCCGAGACCCGCACCGGTCGCCGCACCCGCGCCGACGCCGCCCGCCCGGCCTCGCGTCCGGCCTACACCGCCTTCGACACCACGGTCTCGGTGGTGCAGGCGCTCAGTCCGCACTTCGTGCGCGTCACGCTGACCGACGAGTCGCTGGTCCATTTCGGCACCGGCGGGCTCGACCAGCGCATCAAGCTCTTCCTGCCGCGTGCCGACGGAAGCTTCCCCGACGTCGGGCTCTTCGCCGAGCCGGCGCCGTCGATGATGGAGTGGTACACCCGCTGGCGCGAGCTCGACGACGTCGAGCGCAACCCCATCCGCACCTACACCGTCCGCGCGATCCGCCCCGACGACCGCGAGATCGACGTCGACTTCGTCTGCCACGGCACCGAGGGCCCGGCCTCGGCCTGGGCGAGCGCGGCCGCCGTCGGCGACCGGCTGATCGTCATCGGCCCCGACGGCCGCTCCGAGGAGTCCGGCGGCGGCATCGAATGGAACCCCGGCACGGCTCAGGACGTGCTGCTGGCCGGCGACGAGACCGCAGTGCCCGCCATCTGCGCGATCCTCGAGCAGCTGCCCGCCGGCATCCGCGGCGAGGCCCACCTGGAGGTGCCCGGCAGCGACGACGCGCTGGAGGTCGCCGCCCGCTGCGGGGTGCAGGTGCACTGGCACGGTCGCGACGGCGCCGAGCCCGGCGAGCTGCTCGCCGCCGCCGTGCGGGACTGGGGCCGGCGCCGGGCCGAGATCTTCGCCGAGCGCGCCGCGGCCTGCCGTCCGGCCCGCGACGCCGTCGGCGCACCGGAGACGGGCGAGCTGCCGACCGTCGCCGACGACGGGGTGCTCTGGGAGGTCGCCGAGCCCGACGGCTTCCGCGAGTACGCCTGGCTGGCCGGCGAGGCCGGGGTGATCACCGCGATGCGTCGTCACCTGGTCAAAGACATCGGGATGAGCCGCAAGCAGGTCTCCTTCATGGGCTACTGGAAGCGCGGCCGCGCCAGCGCCTGAGCCGACCTCGGGGTCGGCGCCGGTTCCACGGCGGATGCCCGATCCGCGCGGACATGGGAGACTGGTGCCGATGTCTGCACCGAAGAACCCCCGCCAGAGCACCGACGCGTCGCGTCCCCAGGTCCGCCCGAAGGCGGAGGGCTGGGAACAGCCCGTCGATGCCGAGGGGCGGCCGAAGCTGCAGTTCGCCCAGTCCAAGCGGGCCAAGCAGCCGCCGCAGCACCTGGCCGACCTCACCATGGAGGAGCGGGTGGCCAAGGCCCAGGAGATGGGACTGCCGGGCTTCCGCGCCAAGCAGCTCTCGGTGCACTACTTCCGGCACTACACCGCCGACCCGGAGCAGATGACCGATCTGCCCGCCGAGACCCGCGAGCAGCTGGTGAGCGAGTTCCTGCCGCCGCTGCTCACCGAGGTCCGCCGGCTGACCACCGACGACGGCGCGACGATCAAGTTCCTCTGGCGGCTCTTCGACGGCGCGATGGTCGAGTCGGTGCTGATGCGCTACAGGAACCGCATCACGCTGTGCATCTCGTCGCAGTGCGGCTGCGGGATGAACTGCCCCTTCTGCGCCACCGGGCAGAACGGGCTGACCCGCAACATGTCCGCCGCCGAGATCGTCGACCAGATCGTGCAGGCCAACCGGGTGATCGCCGCCGGGGAGCTGGACGCGCCGACGGCGGCCGAGGTCGCCGAGGAGGCCGACCATGCCGGGCTCGGCGAGGAGACCGCCTTCGCCGACGAGACGGCGTCCGAGGATGCGGGGGACTCCGACATCGGCCCGGTCAAGCAGGGCCAGGCGGGCGCGTCCTCCGACGGGTCGACGGCGGCGACCGGCCCGCAGCGGGTCTCGAACATCGTCTTCATGGGCATGGGAGAGCCGCTGGCCAACTACAAGCGCGTGATGAACGCCGTGCACCGCATGGTCGACCCGGCGCCCGAGGGCCTGGGGATGAGCGCTCGAGGCATCACGATCTCCACCGTCGGGCTGGTCCCGGCGATCCGGAAGCTCGCCGACGAGAATCTGCCGATCACCTTCGCGCTGAGCCTGCACGCCCCCGACGACGAGCTGCGCGACGACATGATCCCGGTGAACTCGCGCTGGAAGGCCGACGAGGCCATCGACGCCGCACGGTACTACTACGAGACCACCGGCCGCCGGGTGTCCATCGAGTACGCGCTCATCAAGGACATGAACGACCACCTCTGGCGCGCCGAGCTGCTGGCCGAGAAGCTCAATGCCCGCGGCCGCGGCTGGGTCCACGTGAACCCGATCCCGCTGAACCCCACGCCGGGATCGATCTGGACGTCCTCGGAGCCGGAGGTCATGCGGGCCTTCGTGAACCGGCTCGAGGAGCTGGGCGTGCCCACCACGCTGCGCGACACCCGCGGCAAGGAGATCGACGGCGCCTGCGGGCAGCTGGCCGCCGCCGAGGACTGAGCGCACGCCCCTCCCGCCGACGTCGCCGCGACTTGTGAGGCGCGGCCGATAGGCTGGCGGGCATGGAACCCTCCCAGCGTTCGCAGGTGCCCGGCTTCGAGGTGATGTCCGTGCTGGCGCGCATCGACGAGATGCGAGCCGCCGGCCGCGACGTCGTCTCGCTGACCGCCGGCGAGCCCGGCTCCGGCGCCCCGCCGGCCGTCCATCGCGCCGCCGAGGCCGTCCATGCTGAGCAGACGGTGCTGAACTACTCCGCCGCACTGGGCGTGCGGCCGCTGCGCGAGGCGATCGCCGCGCACTGCACCGACTGGTACGCAGCCGCCGTCGACGTCGAGCGTGTCGCGGTGACCACCGGTTCCTCGGGGGCCTTCCTGCTGAGTTTCCTGGCCGCCTTCGACGTCGGCGACCGGGTCGCGCTGGCCCGGCCGGGCTATCCGGCCTACCGGAACATCCTCACCAGCCTCGGCGTCGACGTCGTGGACCTGGACTGCGGGCCGGCGGAGCGCTTCCAGCCGACCGTCGCGCAGCTCGACGCCGCCCACGCCGAGGCGCCGCTGGCCGGACTCATCCTCGCCTCGCCGGCGAACCCCACCGGCACCATGATCCCGCGCGAGGAGCTCGAGGACCTCGCGGGATGGTGCCGGGAGCATGAGGTGCAGCTGGTCAGCGACGAGATCTACCACGGCATCAGCTTCGGCGAGCAGGCGGTCAGCGCCCTGGAGGTCACCGACGAGGCCGTCGTGGTCTCCTCGTTCTCCAAGTACTGGGGCATGCCCGGCTGGCGGCTGGGCTGGACGGTGCTGCCCGAGCACCTGGTCGACCCCGTCTCGCGGCTGGCCGGCAACGTCACGCTGTGCCCGCCGCACGGATCCCAGCTGGCCGCCGTCGAGGCCTTCGGGGCGGAGTCGATGGCGTTCGCCGCCGCCCAGGTCGAACAGTACGCCGCCGCGCGCCGGCGGGTGCTCGACCGGACGGACGAGCTGGGCTGGGGCGGGGTCGCCCCGGCCGACGGCGCCTTCTACGTCTACGCGCATCTCGGCGAGCAGCTCGAGGCCTTCGGCGACTCTCCCGCGTACTGCCGCGCGCTGCTCGAGCAGGCCGGCGTCGCCGTCGTGCCCGGCACCGACTTCGATCCGGTCGGCGGCCACGAATGGGTACGACTCTCGCTGGCGCCGGGTCCACAGACGGTGGCGCAGGGTCTGGACCGCATCGCGGCCTTCCGGAGGGGCTGAGAGACCTCTCGCGGCTCGCACCGTCGCCGATCGGGGAATCCCTCGGGGTGTGCGGCGCGATGACGGCGCAGCACCCCCAGGGAATCCCCGATCGACGAGCAGGCGATCCTCAGCGCACCGCGCGCCAGAGGTCGGCCCACTGCTGAGGGGTCAGGCGCGTCGGCAGCGCGTCCCGCCGCACGCCGGCCGCGCCCAGCAGCGGGCCGACCGCACGGCGTGACCGCCCCAGCCGATGCTGCAGGATCTGGCCGACGCCGCGGCCGGAGCCGGTGAACACCCCGTGCGCGAAGGACTGGTAGGCCTTCCGCTCGCGCCAGTCCACCAGGGGCGTGCCGCGTCGCCGGACGGTGAGGATCCCGCCGTCGACGCTCGGCCGGGGCCGGTAGGCCGCGGCGGGAACGCGCCCGGCGAGGTCGAAGGCGTAGAACGGGGCCCACTGAGCGGTCATCAGCGAGGACCCGCCGACGCCGGCGCGACGGCGCGCGACCTCCCACTGGGTGATCAGCACCGCCTCGCTCCAGACGGCATCGTGGAGCAGGCGGCGCAGGATCGCCGTGGTCAGGTGGAAGGGGAGATTGCCGACGATGACGTGCGGGTCGGCCGGCAGGCGCCGGCGCAGCGCGTCGTCCTCGACCACGTGGGCGCCGCGTCCGGCCCGGGCGCGGAGCCTGCGGGCGGTCGGTGCGTGGATCTCGACGGCGGTGAGCGGCCGGCCGAGTCGCTGCATCGGCAGGGTGAGGGCGCCGTCGCCGGCACCGATCTCCAGGGTCGGGCCGTCGGTGCGGGAGACCAGGTCGACCACTGAACGGATCGTCCGAGGGTCGGCGAGGAAGTTCTGGCCGTGCTCATGCTGGCCATGGGCATAGGTGTGCAAGGGAAGACCTCCGGGAGGGTGGAACCGCCCGGGCAGCACGAGGTGCCGCCCAGCTCGACAGTCAGCTGGAATGCGGCGGGCGCAGGAAGGGCGACGCGCCTCCGAGCGGTCGCGTCGGGGGACCGGAGACGGTCAGCTGCGCATCGCCGCACGGCCCGTGCGGGGACGGGCCACGGCGATGGTCAGAATGGCGTGCTGGATACCCATGGAGCTGAGTGTATCGCGGTCGGGGCCGGAGGGTCCCGTCCTCAGCGGTTCTCGGCACGGGCCGCGAGCCCGTCGAGCAGCAGATCCAGTCCGAAGGTGTACTCCTCGTCGACGTCCTCGGCCGGCGGGGGGACCGCGCCGTCCGCGCCGGCGTCGTCGGCCCCTCCGTCGGCATCGCGGGAGGGACCTCCGAGCGGGACGTAGTGACCGCGGGCCATCAGAGCCCGCAGGTGGGGGTGCCGTTCGGCGGTGACGACCTCGCCCAGCATCTCCGCTCCCTCAGCGGTGATCGCCAGGGTGCCGGCGTCGTTCAGCGACAGCTCCAGCTCCACCATGCCGGCTGCGTGCTGAGAGATGACCATGATGGTCCCCAGCTTCTCCGCGTCGTCGAGCGCCAGGTCGCGCATCGCTGCCAGCGCGACGTCGACGGTGCGCATCGTGTTCGGCATCAGCACCGACGTCTGGTCGCGGGGGATCGACAGGGCCCAGGGGTGGGCCCGGTAAGCGTCGCGGATCAGTCCGGCCCACTGGTGCAGGGCGGCCCGCCAGTCCTCGTCCAGGCGGACCGTCTCCGGCACGGTGAGCGCGGCGTCCTGCATGAGCCGCAGAAGTTCATCCTTGGACGAGACGTAGCGGTAGAGGGACATGGTCGTGAAGCCCAGAGACTTCGCCACCGCCTGCATGGTGACCGCCGGCAGGCCGTCGGCGTCGGCGATCTCGACGGCGGCGGCGACGATGCGCTCGTGGCTCAGCCCGCGGCTCGGTCCGCGCTGCGGCACCTCCTGCATGCCCCAGGCGATGGCGACGGCGCGCGGCAGTCCGGTCTCTGTGCTCTCTGCCATGCTTCCATCCTCCCACTGTCGACATCTCCTCGATGGGTGTGTGTACTAGATAAACAGTGTGTGTCATACTCCGTGTATGTCTTACGCAGATGAGCGGCTCGTCGAGATCTCAGGCCTCTCGAAGAGCTTCGCCTCGCAGCCGGTCCTGCGGGACCTGGACCTGAGCCTGCCGCCCGGGGTGCATGCGCTCCTCGGGCCGAACGGAGCCGGCAAGACCACACTGGTGAGCATCCTGTCCACGCTCCTCCGCCCCGACGCCGGCCGCGTCCGGGTGCTCGGCCTCGACCCCGTGCGGGATCGCCGGAGACTGCAGTCGATGATCACGCTGACCGGACAGCACGCCGCGCTCGACGGCCAGCTCACCGGCATCGAGAATCTGGAGATGCTCGGAGGGCTCTTCGGGCTCGAGCGCGCGACCACGCGACGTCGGGCCGCGGAGCTGATCGAGCGCTTCGACCTCGGCTCGGCGGCCCGCCGACGCGCGGCGACCTATTCCGGCGGGATGCGGCGCAAGCTCGATCTCGCCGCCAGTCTGATCGCCGATCCGCGGCTGATCCTCCTCGACGAGCCGACGACGGGTCTGGACACGCGCAGTCGCCAGGCGCTCTGGGAGGAGATCAGAGCGCTGGCCGCGGCCGGAACCTCGGTCCTGCTGACCACGCAGTACCTGGACGAGGCGGACGTGCTCGCCGACAGGATCGTGGTGCTGCACGGCGGCAGGATCGTCGCCGGCGGCACCGCCGCCGAGCTCAAGGAGCGTGTCGGCGGCTCGACGATCGAGCTGCATGACGCGGCCGGCCGGCTCGTCGAAGAGATCCCCACCCGCGGCGACGCCAACGACGTAGCCCGTCAGCTCGCCGACGTCGCCGAGGTCTCCCCGCAGGCATCGGTGCTCGTCCGGCGCCCGAGCCTCGACGAGGTGTTCCTGACGCTCACCGGAGGGCCCGCCCGCGACGACCGGCACCAGGACCGGAATCAGGATCGGAATCAGGAGGTGCTGGCATGACCCGCACGGAGCCCGCCGCGGCACCCGCCGACGCACCCGACGGCGCTGGGCCGCGTCCGCCGCAGAACACCGCACCGACCTCCGTCGCGGTCCGCCCGGCCCCCGGACGTCCCGGAGGAGCAGGGCTGATCTCCGCGCTGGGCATCGTCAGCCGACGGAGCCTGCGACACGCCTCGCGCGACGTCGAGTCGATGCTCATGGCCGTGCTGCTCCCCGTGATGCTGATGCTGATCTTCGTCTTCGTCATGGGAGAGGCAATGGCCGTCGGCGAGTCCGCCGGGCGCGAGGAGTATCTGGCCTATGTGCTGCCGGCCATCGCCCTGACCACGGCGGGGTTCGGGGCCTCCCACACTGCCGTCGTCGTCAGCAATGATCTGACCACTGGGCTCATGGACCGGCTGCGCACCATGCCCTTCCCAGCGGTGACCGTGCTGCTGGGACACGTCGTCTCCTCGATGGCACGGAATCTGACGGCCACCGCCGTGGTCCTCGGCCTCGCGGCGCTCCTGGGCTTCCGCCCCGCGGCCGACCTGCCGCAGCTGGCGGCCGCCCTGGGGCTCATCGCGCTGTGGATCCTCGCGGTCACCTGCGTGTTCACCTTCATCGGGCTGCTGGCCGGATCGGCCGAGGCCGCCGGCGGCTACGGCTTCATCCTGCTCTTCCTGCCCTACATCTCCTCGGGATTCGCGCCGGTGGAGACGATGCCGGACTGGTTGCAGGGATTCGCCGCCCATCAGCCGATGACGCCGATCATCGATGCCGCCCGGGAGCTGCTCGCCGGCGACGCGGCCGGATCCGCTGGCTGGATAGGCGTGCTGTGGTGCGTGGGCATCATCGTGGCGGCCGTCGGGCTGACCACGGTGGTCTTCCCGCGCCGGGCCGGTCGCGGCTGAGCCGAGTCCGGGACGCGTGCCGCATCGAACGGGGGATCCACTGCTGCTGAGGCGCCATATCAGCCGGACAGCGGTAGTGGATCCCCCGTTCGATGCGTCCATGCGCGAGACTCGGAGCATGGAGCAGCGACAGAAGCCTCCCCGGCACGGCCACGGCGGAGCCGGCACCGGCCCTCGCAACGGCGACGTCGACGACGTCGACTGGCAGCTCGCCCGGCCCGCCCGGGCGGCGCATGCGGCGATCGCTCTGCTGGCCGCCGTCGGGCTGGCGACCTCGATCCATCTGGGATGGACCACCGACAGCACCCTGCCGCCGGACGTGGGCTTCGCCGGAGGCTTCGACGCCGGCGTCGAGCACACGCTCAACCAGCCGGCGTACTTCACCGTGCTCTCCGGGTTCCTGGTGTGCCTGACCTCGGGGCTGCTGGCCGTGCGCCCGCGCCGGACCGGCGTCGTCTTCCACGCGCTGCGGCTGGGCGGCGTGGTCTGCATGGTGATCACCGGGGCGGTGTTCAACCTGCTGCTGCGCTCTGACGACCCGCTCGTCGGCGTCCGGCTGGTCAACGACACCGTCCTGCACGTCATCCTGCCGATCGCCGCGCCGCTGGTGTGGCTCGTGGCCGGCCCGCACGGGCGGCTGAGCCTGCGGGCGGCGCTGGCGTCGATGGTCGTGCCGCTGGGCTGGCTGGCGGCGACGCTGGTCCGCGGGCCGCTGCTGGACTGGTACCCCTACGAGATCCTCGACGTGCCGGGGCGGGGCTACGCCGGCGTCGGGGTCTACGTGGGATCCATCCTGGCGGCCTACCTGGTGCTGGCGCTGCTGCTCACCGGCCTCGACCGGCTGGTGGAGACGACGGCGCGGCGGCTCAGTCCCCGCTCGCGACGCTGATGTTCACCATCCAGGTCACCCCGAAACGGTCGGTGAGCATCCCGAACCGGTCGCCCCACGGTGCGGTCGCCAGCGGCTCCTGGATCTCCGCGCCCTCGGTCAGCGCGTCCCAGCACCGCTCGAGCCGCGCGTCCTCCTCGGGGTCGCCGTCGCTGGAGCTCAGCGCCAGCGTGGGACTGCCGCCGGGCTGCTGTCCCGGGTCGTGGTCGGAGGCCATGAGGTGCAGTCCGCGGTCGACGTAGAGCGAGCTGTGCATGATCAGGTCCTGCGTCTCGTCCTCGGCGCCCATGCCCTCGGCGAAGGTCATCGTCGACAGCTCGCCGCCGAGGACGGCGCGGTAGAACTCCAGCGCCTCGCGCGCGGTGCCGGGGAACTGCAGGTACGGGGTGAGACCGATGGCCATGGGGTGAACCTTCCGAGAGGAGGGACGGGGAGCCAGGTCCATGCTTCTCCCACGCGTCCCGTCAGGTCGAGGCCTCTCGCCCGGCGGCGAACGGGGGAGGAGCGGCTGAGTTCAGCGCCCGGAGAACTCCCGGGCCAGCTCGGCCGCCAGGCCGGTGTACCCCGCCGGGGTGAGCGCCTTCAGCCGCGCGGCGGCCTCGTCCGAGAGTCCCAGCGAGGCGACGAACTCCTGCAGCTTCTCCGCGTCCACGCGGCGGCCGCGGGTGAGCTCCTTGAGCTGCTCGTACGGATTGTCCAGGCCCTCGGTGCCGGCGATCGCCTCGGCGCGCATCACCGTCTGGATCGCCTCGCCCAGGACCTCCCAGTTGGCGTCGAGGTCGGCGGCGATGGTCTCCTCGGCGACGTCGAGCTGCTTCAGCCCCTTGGCCACGTTGTTCAGCGCCAGCACGGAGTGGCCCAGTCCGGTGCCGATGTTCCGCTGGCCGGAGGAGTCGGTCAGGTCGCGCTGCCACCGGGACTCGACCAGCGTCGAGCCCAAGGCGTCGAGCAGCGCGTCGGAGACCTCCAGGTTCGCCTCGGCGTTCTCGAAGCGGATCGGGTTGACCTTATGCGGCATGGTCGACGAGCCCGTCGCCCCGGCGACGGGGATCTGCTTGAAGAAGCCGATGGAGATGTAGCTCCAGACGTCGACGCAGAGTCCGTGCAGGATCCGGTTGAACCGCGCGACGTCGGCATAGAGCTCGGCCTGGAAGTCGTGCGACTCGATCTGGGTGGTCAGCGGGTTGAAGGTCAGCCCCAGCGTCTCGACGAAGCGGCGGGCGACGCCCGGCCAGTCGACCCCCGGTGCGGCGCTGCGGTGGGCGGCGTAGGTGCCGGTGGCGCCGTTGATCTTGCCCAGGTACTCCTGCGACTCGATGCGCCGGACCTGCCGGGACAGCCGGTGGACGAAGACGGCGACCTCCTTGCCCAGCGTCGTCGGCGTCGCCGGCTGGCCGTGGGTGCGCGAGAGCATCGGCACCTCGGCGGCCCGCTCGGCCAGGGCCGAGAGCTGCTCGAGCGTGGTGCGCGCGGCGGGCAACCAGACCTGCCCGACGGCGTCGCGGATGCCGACGGCGTAGCTGAGGTTGTTGATGTCCTCGCTGGTGCAGGCGAAGTGCACCAGCGGGGTCAGCTCGCCCAGGCCCAGCGGCTCCAGGCGGCGGGCGATGAAGTACTCGACGGCCTTGACGTCATGGACGGTCTCGGCCTCGATGGCGCCCAGCTCGGCGATCTCCTCGGCGCCGAAGCCGGTGACGATCGCGCGCAGCCCGGCGATCTGCTCGTCGGTGAGCTCCGGAAGCCCCTCCAGCGCGCGCTCGCGGCAGAGATGGATGAACCACTCGATCTCCACGTGGACGCGATTGCGGTTCAGCGCGGCCTCGGAGAGATGGTCGACCAGCGGCGCGACGGCGGAGCGATACCGGCCGTCGAGCGGGCCCAGGGCGATCGGCGGCTCGGCCTCGGCGAGGCGCACCCGGGACTGGTCGGAGGACAGGGGAGTGGACGCGGAGGAGGAGTCGGTCATGGCTTCATTCTGCCACGGGGGCCGACGGCGGGCGGGTCCCGTGGCGGCCCCATGCGGGCCCCCGCCGCCTCGTCAGACGCGCGCGTCGGTCGCCGGGGAGACGACGAACCAGTTCAGCACCGCAGAGACCACCGAGACGATGATCGCGCCGAGCACCGCGTCCCAGAAGAAGTCGTCGACCACGAAGTGCACCGGGGTGAAGGAGGTCAGCCAGCCGGTGAGCAGCAGCATCGCGGCGTTGATCACCACGGTGAACAGCCCCAGCGTCAGGCAGGTGATCGGCAGCGCGAGCAGCGAGAGCACCGGCTTGATGATCGCGTTGACGACGCCGAAGACGGCGCCGACGAAGAGATAGGACAGCAGCAGCTCGCCGGCTCCCCGGCCGGCGCCGTCGACGCCGATCCCCGGGAGCAGGAAGGCCGCCGCGCCCAGGGCGCAGGCATTGAGCAGGATCGCCAGTAGGATTCTCACGAGACCATCGTCGCATGCGGCGCTCGCCGCCGCCTGAGAGGAGCCCCGACATGAGCTCAGACCCCCGCGGTCCCGAGGAGACGCTCCCGGCCGTGCGGCTGGACCGGCCGATCACCGAGACGGTGACGCCGCGTCCGGCGCTGTCCCGGCTTCCCGCCTATTCGGCGGGCCGTCCGCCGACGCCGGCCGAGGGGCTGACGCCGTATAAGCTCTCCTCCAACGAGAACCCGCTCGGCCCCGTCCCGGCCGCGGCCCGCGCCGTCGCCGACGTCGACACCCTGCACCGGTACCCGAATCCGACCGCCGAGTCGCTGCGCGCCGCGCTCGCCGAGCACCTGGAGGTGCCGGCCGAGGACCTCGTCGCCGGCACCGGCAGCCTGGGCGCGCTGACCCAGATCCTCGATGCCTTCGCCGGCATCGGCGAGGACGGCGAGCCGGACGAGGTCGTCTACGCCTGGCGGTCCTTCGAGGCCTACCCGATCGTGGTGCGCACCGCCGGAGCGCGGGACGTGATGGTGCCGGTCACCGCCGACGGCCGCCACGACCTGCCGGCGATGCTCGCCGCGATCACCGACCGCACGCGCGTGGTGATGCTCTGCACGCCCAACAACCCCACCGGCCCCGCCCTGACGCACAGCGAGGTCGCCACCTTCGTCGCGGCGGTGCCGCGCGACGTCGTCGTGGTCATCGACGAGGCCTACCAGGAGTATGTGCGCGGCGAGGACCGGCTGGACGCGCTCGCGCTCTATCGCCGCCATCCCAACGTCGCCGTGCTGCGGACCTTCTCCAAGGCCCACGGGCTGGCGGCGCTGCGCGTCGGGTACTCGCTGGCCCAGCAGGAGCTCAGCCGGCATCTGCGCGCCGTCGCCCCGCCGTTCGCCGTCTCCACCGTCGCCGAGGCGGCCGCCGTCGCCTCGCTGCGCAGCACCGACGAGGTGGCGGCCCGCGTGCAGTCGCTCGTCGACGAGCGGGAGCGCGTCCGCGCCGCGCTGCTCGGCGACGGCTGGAACGTCCCGGAGGCGCAGGGCAACTTCCTGTGGCTGCCGCTGGGCGACCGCGCCGGAGACTTCGCCCACGCCGCCGGCGTCCAGGCACTGGCGGTGCGCGCCTTCGACGGCGACGGCGTGCGGGTGAGCATCGGCGAGCCGGAGGCGAACGACCGATTGATCGCCCTGTGTCGGAATCTGCCGGAGCTGCGACGCGCGAGCTGATGGCAGGTGAGACAATGGACGGTGGTCGGAACCAGTCTGCCACCGGAGAGGAGCACGCCGTGCAGCCCATCCAGCTGCTCGCGCCCGACGGGACGCTCACCGAGGACGAGACGTACACCCCGTACGTCGAGGCGCTCGACGAGTCGACTCTGCGCGATCTCTACCGCTCCATGGTCGTGGAGCGCCGCGTCGACGCCGAGGCGACCTCGCTGCAGCGTCAGGGCCAGCTCGCCCTCTGGGTCCAGGCCCTGGGGCAGGAGGGCGCCCAGGCCGGCACGGTGACCGCGCTGCGCGAGACCGACATGATCTTCCCGACCTACCGGGAACATGTCATGGCGCTGCACCGCGGCATCACCCCGCAGCAGCTGCTGACCCAGTTCCGGGCGACGGCGCACAGCGGCTGGCGTCCGCAGGACCACCGCTTCAACACCTACGGCATCGTGCTGGCCAGTCAGATGCTGCATGCGACCGGCTGGGCGATGGGGGCCCAGCGCGACGCCGCCGCCGGCGACGAGGCCGCCCGCGAGGAGCTGGTGCTGGCCTGCTTCGGCGACGGCGCCTCCAGCCAGGGCGACGTCCACGAGTCGATGGTCTTCGCCAGCTCCTACGAGCTTCCGGTGCTGTTCTTCGTGCAGAACAACCAGTGGGCGATCTCGGTGCCTGCGACCACCCAGTCGCGCGGGCCGCTGGCCGACCGGGCCGCCGGCTACGGCTTCGAGGGCGTGCGCGTCGACGGCAACGACGTCCTGGCCAGCTACGCCGTCGCCGCTCGGATGGCCGAGCAGGTCCGCGGCGGCGGGCCCAAGCTCATCGAGTCGGTCACCTACCGCATGGGCGCGCACACCACCGCCGACGACCCGACCAAGTACCGCACGGCCGACGAGGTCGAGGAGTGGGGCGCCAAGGACCCGGTGGCACGCTACAGCCTCTGGCTGCGCGGCCGCGGGCTGATCGACGACGCCTTCGTCGACGCCGTCGAGGCCGAGGCGAAGGATCTCGCCGCCGACCTGCGGCGCTCGATCCACGAGCTGACGCCGGTGACCCTGGAGGAGAACTTCGACACCGTGTACGCCGAGCCGCACCGCCAGATCGAGGTGGAGAAGGCCTGGCTGCGCGACTACGAGGCCGGTTTCGCGGAGGACTCCGCCGCCGGCGGGAAGGGCGATGCCTGATGGCCGAGGCCGGTTCCGAGATCCGCGAGATGGTGCTCGCCAAGGCGATCAACGCCGCCCTGCGCGACGCGCTGGCCGAGGACCCGACGACGCTGCTGATCGGCGAGGACATCGGCCCGCTGGGCGGGGTCTTCCGCGTCACCGAAGGGCTCCAGGCCGAGTTCGGCGAGACCCGCGTGGTCGACTCCCCGCTGGCGGAGTCGGGCATCGTCGGCACCTCGATCGGCATGGCGATGCGCGGCTATCGGCCGGTGGCCGAGATCCAGTTCGACGGCTTCGTCTTCCCGGGCTTCAACCAGATCACCACCCAGCTGGCCAAGATCCACAACCGCACCGAGGGCGCGGTCAGCGTCCCGGTGACCATCCGGCTGCCCTACGGCGGCTCCATCGGCTCGATCGAGCACCACTCGGAGTCCCCGGAGGCGCTCTTCGCCCACACCGCCGGGCTGCGGATCCTCGCGCCGTCGAACCCGCAGGACGCCTACTGGATGACGCGCGCGGCGATCGCCTCGCAGGACCCGGTGATCGTCATGGAGCCGAAGCGCCGCTACTGGCTCAAGGGCCCGGTGGACACCGCCGCGCCGCCGCAGGACGTGCACTCCGCCCAGGTCATCCGCGAAGGTTCGGACGCGACGATCGCGACCTACGGGCCGCTGGTGCCGGTGGCGCTCGCCGCCGCCGAGGCCGCGGCCGAGGACGGCCGCAGCCTGGAGGTCGTCGACGTCCGCTCGATCAGCCCGCTCGACGACGAGACCATCGCCCGCTCGGCGGCGAAGACAGGTCGTCTGGTCGTCGCCCACGAGGCGCCGACCTTCGGAGGCTTCGGCGCCGAGATCGCCGCCCGCGTCGCCGAGCGCGCCCATCACCGCCTGCTGGCACCGGTGCTGCGCGTCGGCGGCTTCCACATGCCGTATCCGCCGTCCCACGAGGAGGGCCGCTATCTGCCGGACATCGACCGGATGCTCGAGGCCGTCGAGCGCAGCGTCGCGCACTCGTCCCGGGCTTCGTCGCCGGTCTGACCGTCGCCGTCCCGCCGCGGGGACCGCACCGGGGCATCTGCAGACTGCAGCCACTGATCAGCTGAGGAGACACTGACCATGGTCGACACCTTCAACCTCCCCGACGTCGGCGAGGGCCTCACCGAGGCCGAGGTCGTGTCGTGGCGCGTGGCGGTCGGCGACACCGTCGCGGTCAACGACATCGTCGTCGAGATCGAGACGGCGAAGTCGCTGGTCGAGCTGCCGGTGCCCTTCGCCGGAGAGGTCCGCGAGCTGGTCGTCGCCGAGGGGGAGACCGTCGAGGTCGGCAGCCCGCTGATCCGCATCCGGGCCGAGGGTGCGGGCGACGACGAGGACGACGAGGACGACGGCGCTGAGAGCGCGACGAGCGCCGCGGGCGCAGGCCCCGGCGACGGCGCCGGCGAGCCGACGAGCGCCGCGGCGGCGAGCAGCTCCGGCTCCTCCGCCGGTTCCTCCGCAGGTTCCTCCGCCGGCGCGTCGTCGGACTCCGGCGCGCTGATCGGCTCGGGTCCGAAGGCCGACGCCCCGCGGCGTCGTCCGCGCACCCGGCACGCCGACCTCGGGCTCGTCGACGACTCCGACCTGCCGCCGATGCCCGCGCCGGCCGGGGCCCCGGCCGGTGCGGCGGGACAGCCTCGCCACGGCCGCGATCTCGCCGAGATGGTCGCCAAGGCCAGCCCGCCGGTGCGCGCGCTGGCCAAGCGGCTCGGCGTCGCCGTCTGGGAGCTGGTCGGCTCCGGCCGTGAAGGTCAGGTGACCCGCGACGACGTCGAGCGTCGCGCTCAGCAGAAGAAGGCCGCACCCGGTGAGATCCCCGCCGAGCCGACGACTCCGCCGGAGCCGACGTTCAACGGCAAGCTGCGTCCCGAGGCCGAGCGCGAGGAGCGCATCACGGTCCGCGGGGTGCGGAAGGCGACGGCGGCCAACGTCACCGACATGGCGCAGAACGTCCCGCACGTCTCGGTCTTCAAGGAGATCGACGTGTCCCGGACGATGGAGGTCCGCGCGGCGCTGCGGCAGGACCCCTCCTACGAGGGGCTGAGCGTCTCGCCGATGCTCTTCGCGGCCAAGGCCATCATCTGGGCGGCCCGGCGGAACCCGCAGATCAATTCCAGCTGGCACGAGTCGCACTACGTGCTGAAGAACTACGTGAACCTGGGCATCGCCGCCGCGACGCCGCGCGGGCTGGTGGTCCCGGTGATCCACGAGGCTCAGACGTTCAGCACCCGGGGGCTGGCCGCGGCGATCACCCAGCTGACCGTCGACGCCCGCGAGGGACGGACCACGCCGGCGGAGATGCAGGGCGGGACCCTCTCGATCACCAACATCGGCCCGCTGGGCCTCGACGGCGGCACTCCGATCCTGCCGCCGGGCCAGTCGGCCATCGTCGCCCTCGGCCAGGTGCGGAAGAAGCCCTGGGTCGTCGACGGGCAGGTCGTGCCGCGCGATGTGATGACCATCGGCGGCTCCTTCGACCATCGGCTCATCGACGGCGAGCATGCCGGCCGGTTCATCACCGACGTCGGGTCGGTGCTGGAGGAGCCCGGTCTGCTGATCGACTGAGCCGAGGCGTCCGGCTCAGCCGGAGATCGGGCGCAGCGCCGCGTCGGCGACGTCGTCGCCCAGGCCCAGCCGTCGGGAGAGCGGCTCGCCGTCGATCAGCACCTCGGCCTCGTCCACCCCGGCGGCCGCGCGCGCGGTGGCGTCGAGCTGCTCGAGCAGCTGCCAGGATTCGCAGGCGCCGCGGGTGGAGATCTCCCCGCCCAGCTCGACGGTGACGGTGTCGCCGTCGACGCTCGCCGACTCCAGGCTCAGGTCCTCGGAGTTCGCCAGCGGATTGGAGAAGGCGGGGTCGCCGTGCTGGGTGCGGGTGTCGCCGACGATGAAGCGCAGCGACTCGCTCAGCGGGTCGTCGGTCAGCATGGGAACTGTGCGCACGATGCTGACGGTGTCCTGACAGCCGAAGCTCTCGGTCCGGGCGATCTCGCGCTCCTGGACCGTCGGGCCGTCCTCTGCGGCGAGCAGCTCGCCGTCTGCGGAGATCGGCGCATCGGCCTGCTGGTTCGCCGGGCTGACCAGCCCGATCGTGAGTCGGACGGTGTCGTCCTCGGCATGCGCCGGGGCCGGCAGGCCGCTGTCGGCGTCGGTGCCCGCGTCCGGGCCGACGCCCTGCTCCTGGCTCTCGTCTCCGCAGCCGGTCAGCGCCAGCGCCGCGGCCAGGCCGACGGCGACGACGGCGCGTCGCGGGCGCGCGGAGCGGGGGAGCGGAGACGGCATGGAATCAGAATACGACGCCGGCGCGACCGCGGCGAAACCCGCCGGAGGCGACGAGGCGTCGCGGGGCCGGAGCTGGGTCGTGCCGGGCCGCCCGGGCGGCGATCAGCGGAGGGGCGGACGGGAGGCCTGAATCGGGGGAAAACGGCCTCCCGCCCGCGGGGCGAGAAGGAGCCGGATGCGGCTGAAGGGGGATGACGCGGCACCCGACCAGCAGAACCTTCTCGACGGCAGATGCGACGGTCGGATGGAACGGAAGTCCGACCAGTGTGCAACCTGCAGGGTGGGCGGCGGAGGGGAGGGGGATCGCCTCCGTGACACGGTTCAAATCTGAACCGTGGCCCGGGGACAATGGTGGAACGCTGCGGGGGTCGGTGTCAACCGGGTCGGCGGTCACGGCTTCCGGCGCCTGGATCGGCGCAGCGCCTGCGCTGATCTCCTGCTCTCGGCGACGTGCAGGGGCGCGTCCCGCCGGAGAGGTCGGAACCGGTTCCTGCACCCCGTCGGAGTCGAGACCGCATACAATGCCTCACCAGGGAGAAGGGCATGTCGCGACTGCCGTGCGGAGAGGTCCGGGACTGCGCGCATGCCGTCAGCAGACCACGAGACTCAGGAGATCAGTCATGTCGCCCTCCACCCCGCTCCGGCACGGCGCACTGCTGCTCGGGCTGACCCTGCTGGCCTCGGGATGCTCCGGCCTCCCCGCCGAAGGAGATGACGTCGGCACGTCGGCGGAGACGGCATCCCCCGCTGACGAGAACCCCTCGTCAGACTCCATCGCCGCTGTCGAGCAGCTGGAGCAGGAGTACGACGCCCGAGTCGGGGTCTCCATGATCGATCTCGGAGACGGCAGCACGCTGACCCACCGGAGCGATGAACGGTTCGGCTTCGCCTCGACGATGAAGGCCTTCGCGGCCGCGGCGCTCCTCCACTCCACGAGCGCAGAAGAGCGTCGTCAGCGTGTGCAGTGGACGTCGGCGGATCTCGACGCAGCAGGATACTCTCCGGTGACCGAGCAGGCAGTCGAGACCGGCCTGACGCTGGGCGAGCTGGCCGAGGCCGCAGTCAGGGAGAGCGACAACACGGCGATGAACCTCATCCTGGAGCACCTCGGCGGCCCGGAGGGCCTCCAGCGCTCGTTGGAGGGACTCGGCGACTCCGTCAGCCGACCCGTCGACGTCGAACCTGAGCTCAACGAGATCATCCCGGGTGATGCGGCCAACACCAGCACCGCCGGCGCTCTGGCCGGGAACTTGGAACGGCTGGTCGACGGCGATTGGCTCGACGAGGACGACCGTCGAGTGTTCATGGAATGGATGAGCGGCAACCCGACCGGCGACACTCTCATCCGGGCTGGTGCGCCCGAGGACTGGTCCGTCGCCGAGAAGTCCGGCGGCGCGGGAGCGATCCGCAATGACGCGGCCGTCCTCCAGCCCCCGGAGGGTGCACCGATCGTCCTGGTGGTGCTCACCGAACGGAACGACGCCGACGACGAGTACGAGGACGCCCTGGTGGCGGAGGTCGCCGGGGCCGTGCTGGCCGACGACTGAACCGGCTGTGCGGCCCCGAGGCGATGCCGCTTCATAGATTTCGCCGCACGTCGGTGAGGTCTCGTCCCACGCATCGCCGCGGGCGCTAGGCTGGAGCCATGCCGATCCGCAACCGTCGTGCCGCCACGCTGCCCGCCAAGCTCTCCCGTTCCTGGCTGCTCATCAACGCAGCGCGGCAGAAGGACTTCGCTCCGGGGCTGGCCAGCGAGGCGGACTCGGTGATCTTCGACCTCGAGGCCTCGGTTCCCGAGGAGTCCAAGGCGCAGGCCCGGCAGAGCGTCCTCTCCGCCCTCAACGGCGGCATGACCGCCTGGGTGCGGATCAGCCCGACGACCAGCGACCACTGGGAGGACGACGTCGCCGCGCTGTCCCGCGCCGACGGGCTGCGCGGGGTGATGCTCGCCGAGACGGAGCGACCTGAGCAGGTCACCTACACCGCCATGCGACTGCGGGCCGGCACGCCGGTGATCGCGCTGATCGAGTCGGCTCTCGGCGTGGAGAACGCCACGGAGATCGCCTCGGCGCCGGGGACCTTCCGGCTGGCCTTCGGCACCAACGACTTCCGCAAGGACGTCGGCGTCTCCGCCGACCCGATGGCGCTGGCCTATGCGCGCTCCCGGCTCGTCATCGCCTCGCGCGTCGGCGGGCTGCCCGGCGCCATCGACGGCCCCACTCCGGCCGACGCCGACGAGGACGCCGTCGCTTCGGCCTGCGAGGTCACCGCCTCGATGGGGATGACCGGCAAGCTCTCGCTGAATCGCGGGCAGGTCGAGCAGGTCAACGCCGGGCTCTCGCCCTCGCCCGACGAGCTCGAGTGGGCCCGTGAGCTGATCACCCAGCACGAGGAGGGCGGCTCCATCGGCGACGGCTCCTACCTGCCGCGGCTGGCCCGTGCACAGAAGATCGCCGCCCTGGCCGACTCCTACGGCCTCTGGAACGCCTGATCGGCGCCGCTCGTGGAGGAGGAGAGCCCGTGAGCTCTGCGAGCTCGTCGACGCCCCCGCACGCCCCGGCGGATGACGGGCTGACTCCGGGGGAGCGGATGAGCCCGGGCCAGCGGCTGCGCCTGGTGCTGGTCCTCGGGGTGCTCATCGCCATCGGTCCACTGACGGTGGACATGTATCTTCCCGCGCTGCCGACCATCGGCGAGCAGCTCGACGTGCCGGCGGCCTCGGTCCAGCTGACGCTGACCGGCACGCTGGCCGGCCTCGCGGCCGGGCAGCTGCTCATCGGCCCGCTCTCCGACGCAGTCGGCCGCCGGCGCCCGCTGCTGGTCGGCGTCGCGCTGCACATCCTGGCCTCGGTCGGCTGTGTGGTCGCCCCGGATCTGCTCACCCTCGGCGCGCTGCGCGTGCTGCAGGGCCTCGGGGCCGCGGCGGCCACCGTCGTCGCCATGGCCGTCGTCCGGGACCTGTTCACCGGGATGGCCGCGGCGAAGACGCTCTCCCGGCTGATGCTCGTCATGGGCGCGGCCCCGGTGCTGGCGCCCACGCTGGGCGGGCTGGTGCTGACGATGACCACCTGGCGCGGGATCTTCGTGGTGCTCGCCGGCTTCGGCGTGGCCATCCTCTGCGCCAGTGCGCTGATGCTCCCCGAGACCCTGCCGCCCGAGCGGCGCCGACACGGCGGGCCGCTGGGCACGCTGCGCGACTG
>NZ_AFRW01000134.1 GCF_000220985.1 Nesterenkonia sp. F | reverse complement strand
AAGCGCTGAGCAGGCTCCCTTCCCGCGCCTGACGGGCGCTTCGACGGCCCGGCCCGGTCCGCCTCAGCTGCGGACCGGGCCGAGCCGTGTGCGCGGCCGATAGGCTGGGTCCATGTCCGGACCCCTGATCACACCCGCCTCCGCCTGGCTGCTCGCCCTGATCGTCGGCGGGCTCGGCGCCGGCGCCGAGGCGCTGGCCGGCGGCTCGACCCTCGTCGGCGTCGTGCTGCCGCTGGCCTGCCTCGCCCTGGCGGTGTATCTGCACCGAGCGCCGGGCCAGCGCGAGAAGCTCGAGCGTCTCCCCGGCGGCTCCTGGGTGCTCGTCGCCGTGGTGGTGCTGGTGCTCGCCGGACTCGTCGCCCGCTGGGCGACGGGTCAGCCCACCGTCGCCGCGCTGCTCAGCGCCGTCGCCCTGGGAGGGGTCATCGTGCCCCTGGTGCTGACCACCCGCAGCGGCGCGGTCGGGGGATCCTCGCCCGAGGATCCCCGCGACCGCGGCTGAGTCCCGCCGGTCAGTCCCGCAGCTCGGCGGCCAGCTCGTGGAACGCCGGGCTGGGGTTGCCGAAGCGGTGCAGCGTCATCGACACCGCCTGCTCCTTGACCCAGTGGCGCAGCTCCACGCGGCCGGAGGCGGTCACCGCATCGTCGAGCAGGGCGACCTCCGGGCGCGGGGCCAGCCGCTCGCGCACTGCGGCGCCCAGCGTGCCCAGCACCCGCACCCGCACGCCGACGCCGGTGTCGTGCTCGCCGGCGGCCAGCGCGGCGGCGAAGGCCTGCTCGTCCTCCGGGCGGACCGTCAGCCCCAGCTCCCCGGCCAGGGCCTCGATCAGCGTCTTCGCGTCCTCGCCGACCTCCGGGTCGTGGGAGACGGCGACCTCGGCGCCGACGGCGGCCGCGGCGGCCAGCGTGCGGGCCACCTGGCGGGCCTCGGCGTCGGCGCCCACGCGCAGCAGCCCGGCCTCGGGCCAGTAGCGGAAGACGTTCGCCTCGGCCTCCAGCCCGGTGCGGTCGTTCCCGACGCCGAACTCGCGGGCGACCCAGTGCGCGTCGTCGTCGACGGCGGCGCGCAGCCAGGCCAGCTCCTGCTCGCCGAGCAGCCGCTGGTCGGCGATCGCGCCCAGGACGGCGGCCGCCGCACCGGAGGCCACCGTCGGCGTCTCCGGGGCGCCGGCGGCGATCGCGGCGACGTCGGCGGACTCCGACCACCGGCCGAAGAGCATCAGGTAGTTCGGCCCGCCGGCCTTCGAGCCCAGCCCGACGGAGGACTTCTTCCATCCGCCGAAGGACTGGCGCTGGACGATCGCGCCGGTGATGCCGCGATTGACGTAGGCGTTGCCCACCTCGACGGCGTCCAGCCAGCTGCGGACCTCGCGCGGGTCCAGCGAATGGATGCCGCCGGTGAGCCCGTAGTCCACCGCGTTCTGCAGGCCGACCGCCTCGTCCAGGTCCCTCGCGCGCATCAGTCCCAGCACCGGGCCGAAGACCTCGGTGCGGTGGAAGAAGGAGTCCGGGGCGACGCCCTCCTTGATCCCGGGCGACCACAGCCGGCCGGTGTCGTCGAGGGGCTTCGGCTCCAGCAGCCAGGATTCTCCCGGCTCCAGCGTGGTCAGCGCGCGGTGCAGCTTCTGGCTGGGCTGCTCGGTCAGCGGCCCCACGGTCGCCGAGAGCGTGGTCGGCCAGTCGACGACCATCGACGACGCCGCGTCCACCAGCTGGCGGCGGAACCGCTCGGAGTCGTGGACGGAACCGACCAGGATGCCCAGCGAGGCCGCCGAGCACTTCTGCCCGGCGTGGCCGAAGGCCGAGGTCACCAGGTCCTGGACGGCGAGGTCGCGGTCGGCGGCCGGGGTGACGATCAGCGCGTTCTTGCCCGAGGTCTCGGCGTTGATCTGCAGCTCCGGCTTCCAGGAGCGGAACATCGCCGCGGTCTCGGAGGCGCCGGTGAGGATCACCCGGTCGACGTCGGGGTGGCTGACCAGGTGTCGGCCCACCTCCGACTCGTCGGGGAAGACCCCGTGGAGGACCTCGCGCGGGACGCCGGCCTCCCAGAGCGCCTCGAGCAGCGCCTGCGAGCAGTGCGGCGTCGGCGTCGAGGGCTTGTGGATCACCGCCGCACCGGCGGCCAGCGCGGCGACCGTCGAACCCAGCGGGATCGCCAGCGGGAAGTTCCACGGCGGGGTGACCAGCACCAGCCGGTCCGGGGCGAACTCGGCCAGCTCGACCTGCTCCAGCTCCAGCGCCCGGTGGGCGTAGTAGCGGGCGAAGTCGATGGCCTCGGAGACCTCGGGGTCGGACTGGGCGACGGACTTGCCGACCTCGGCGGCGGCCAGCGAGACCAGGTGCCCGCGGCGGGCGGCCAGGATGTCGGCGGCGCGGTACAGGATCCGCGCCCGCTCGGCGGCGGGGCGGGCGGCCCACGCGGCGGCGGCCTCGCGGGCGGTCGCGGTCAGCGCGTCGACGGCGGCAGCGGACTCGAGCGCCTGAGGCACCGGCTGGGAGTCCAGCCAGCCCGGCTGTGCGGCGGCGTCCAGCGCCCGGCGGGCCCACTCCTGGTTGGCCGGCAGCGACGGATCGGTGTCGGGCTCGTTGGCGAAGGCCGGGACGTCCTCGGCGGCGGAGACGCCGGCGCCTGCGGGCGCGGCGGCGTCGTCGACGTGGACCTCGACGTCGGCCTCGACGTTGGTCACCGTCTCGCCGGAGACCGCCTCCTCGGCCAGCCGGTCCTGGCGGTGCTGCGGCGCGGGCGGGGTGTGGCCGTCGGCCTCCAGGATCCCGCGCAGCGTCTGCAGCGAGGAGCGGAAGCGGCCGGCCTCGCGGTGGAAGACCTCGCTGCCGGGCTCGAGGTCGAAGATCCCGGACATGAAGTTCTCGCTGGAGGCGTTCTCCTCCAGCCGGCGCACCAGGTAGGAGATGGCGACGTCGAACTCCGCCGGGGCGACGGCCGGCACGTAGAGCAGCAGCTGGCCGACGTCGGAGCTGACCGCCTCCGCCTGGTCCGCGGCCATGCCCTGCAGCATCTCGAACTCCAGCCGGTCGGACACGCCGCGCTCGACGCCGAGCAGGTGGGCGAAGGCCAGGTCGAAGAGATTGTGCCCGGCGACGCCCAGGCGCAGCCCGGCCATGCGCTCGCGGGTGAAGAGCCAGTGCATCACCAGCTTGTAGTTCGCGTCGCTGGCCTCCTTGGACTCGCAGGTGGCCCGCGGCCAGCCGGCGATCTCCGCGTGGACGGTCTCCATGGCCAGGTTCGCGCCCTTGACCAGGCGGACCTTGATGCCGGCGCCGCCCGCGGCGACCCGGTCGGCGGCGAAGGCCGAGAGCCGCTGCATCGCCGACAGTGCGTCGGGCAGGTAGGCCTGCAGCACGATGCCGGCCTCCAGGTGCTTCAGCTCGGGCCGGGAGAGCAGCCGGGTGAAGACCTCCATGGTCAGGTGGAGGTCACGGTACTCCTCCATGTCCAGGTTGATGAACTTCGTGCCCGCCTCGGCCTCGGCGGCCTCCCGGTAGACCGGGGTCAGCCGCTCGACGACGCGCTCGACGGTCTCCTCGAAGCCCCACATGGACAGCTGGGAGGCGATCGAGGAGACCTTGATGGAGACGTAGTCGACGTCGTCGCGGCGCAGCAGCCGCACCGAGTCCTCCAGGTGCTTCTGCGCCTCCGACTCGCCGAGCACGGCCTCGCCGAGCAGGTTGATGTTCAGTCGGTGTCCGCCGGCGGTGAGCCGCTCGACGGCGCGGCCGAACTGCTTCTCGCGGGCGTCGACGACCATGTGGCCGACCATCGAGCGCATCCTCGCACGGGCGGCGGGCACCACGACGTTCGGCAGCACGCGGCCCAGGAAGGAGCCGGCGGTGATCTGGGCGCGGTCCAGCCGGGACAGCGTGTCGGGGGCGAGCTCCGAGAGCTCGGCCAGCGCGTCGGCGGCCGCGCGGGTGTCCTCGGTGCGGATGACGCGGTCGACGAAGCCGACGGTGAAGTCCAGTCCCCGCGGGTGGGAGAGCACGGCGGAGAGCCGCTCGGCCGAGGCGTGGGAGGCCGCGTCGGCGGTGCCGGTGTTCTCCAGCCAGGTGGTGACCTTCTCGACGGCGGCGTCGCCGAGCCGGGACAGCTCGGCCTCCACGGCTTCGGGGGCGGGGTGCTCTGCGGCGGCGGGCGGGGTGGTCTCGGTCGACATGGCGGCGTCCTCGCAGGTGGCGTGATCGATGTGACAGGTCTCACCGTCAGTCTGCGCGCCCTGCCGGAGGGCGGGGAAGCGCCGGACGCCCGCGAAGCATCGATCTGAGTCAGAATGGAGGGATGATGGGCACCGGAACGGGCGGCGGACGCGTGGGGCGACCGCGCATCCAGGACACCGCCGACGATCTGGTCGCCAGCGTGCTGGCCACCGCCGGGTCGCGGGTGGGCACCCCGGAATTCTCCACTCGACGGGTGGCCGAGCTGACCGGATTGAGCCAGACGGTGGTCAGCCGGTCGTTCCGGCGGCTGCGGCGTCGCGGTGCGGGGTCTGCGGGGCCTGCGGGGCCTGCGGGGTCTGCGGCGTCTGCGGAGCGCGACGTGCCGCTGGAGCTGGCCGCGCTGCAGGTCGCGTTCCCGCGGATCCGGGTGGTGTTCCGTCCGGCCGAGGCTCCGGCCGCGGCGCCTCGGCGCACTGCCGCCGACCGGCGGGCGACGGCCCTGCTCGCCGCGCTGCGCGTGGCCGGAGTCGGGCAGTGGGCCGGCGGCTCGGAGGGTGTCGGCGAGGTCGGCGATGCCGGCGAGGCCGGGGGCGTCGGGGGCGCCGGGCAGGGCCGCGCCTCCGCCGGACGCCTCGTCCACGAGTGGTCCCCGGGCGGCGATTGGGAGGCCTTCCTCGAGGGCCTGGCCGCGGCGCTGGACTGCGCCGCGCCGAGCCTGGAGGCGCTGCCGGGCGATCTGCTCGCTCTGCTCGCCGCACGCGTCGGACGCGGGCTGCACGGGGTGGACTGGCGGCGCGGGACGTCGCGTCGCTCCGGCGACGGAGCCGCGGCGCAGACCGAGCAGGATTCTGACTCAGATGAGCCGAACGACGAACCAGGGGAGATGCTCGGAGTGCCCGAGTACCCCGCCCCGGGTCCGCGGCCGGCTCGGGATCGGTCGGCGGGGCGCTGGCTGCCCCACGGAGAGCTCTCGGTCACCGAGCAGATCGCGATCGCGCTGCGTCGCGAGATCATGAACGCCGGCTACCGCCCCGGTGATCGGATCACCGCCGGCCCGCTGGCCGCGACGCTGGGCCTGAGCGCCGCCACCGTGCGCACCGCGATGCGACGACTGGCCGACGACGGTCTGCTGGACTCCGGAGTCGGCGGATTCAGCGTGCCGGCGGTGACCGGCGCCGACGTCGTCGACCTCTACGCCGCGCGACTGCACGTGGGCATGGTGCTGCTCCGCGGCGTCGCGGCCCGGCCGCGGCACCGGATGCTGCCGGCCCGGCTGGCCCTCGGCGCGGTGGAGGCCGCGGCCCGCCAGGGCTCGGGCGCCGACGTCGAGCGGGCCGACCTGCAGTTCCAGCAGGAGCTGGCCGACGCCTCCGGGCTGGAGCAGTCGGCGCGCAGCTTCCACGCGCTGACGCTGCGGGTGCGGATGTTCATCTCCGTGCTGCAGCTGGACTACACCCCGGCCGCGGAGCGCATCGTCGCCGACGATCGACGGCTGCTGGCCGCCGTGCTGGAGGGGCGGGCGGAGGACGCGGTGCGGATCTGGCGCGGGAAGCTCGACAACGCGGTGCGCCATATGTCCGCGCTGGCCCCTGAGGCCTTCGACGCCGAACTCTGGGCACGGCTGAGCCGGTGACGGGGTTGCGTCGCCCGGTGATGTGTGGCTAGAGTCACAGTCGGCGCTGGGAGTCGATGCGTATCGACTCATCCTGCGGGATGCCGCGAGGCGGCCCGGCGCGGCATGATCGGGGAGCGGCCGGCATCGGTCGTCCTCCCCCTGACCGACGGATGGACGAGGAGGCCAGGCATGGCGAGCAGCCGCACGGCCCGCCGCGGCCCGACGAGCAAGGACGTCGCGCGCCGTGCCGGGGTCTCGCAGAGCACGGTCTCCTACGTGATGTCGGGCAAGCGCTCGATCTCCGCCGACACGCTGCGCCGTGTGGAGGAGGCGATGGCGGCGCTGGACTACCAGCCGCACGTCGGCGCCCGCTCGCTGGCCGGCAGTCGCACCGGCACCATCGCGGTGGTCATGCCCTTCGTCTCCGCCGTCGGCGCCCAGTCGCTGATGTCCTTCGTCGAGGAGTTCGTCGTCGCCGCGCGCCAGCACGGCAGCGACGTGCTGCTGGTGACCGCGGAGGAGGGGGTCGAGGGGCTGCGCCGGCTGACCGGCGGCTCGGTCTGCGACGCCGCGCTGGTCATGCAGGTCGCCTCCCAGGACGAGCGTGCCGAGGCCGCGCGGGACCTGGACTTCCCGGTGATGTTCATCGGCGTCCCGGAGGATCCTGCGGGGCTTGACTGCATCGACTTCGACTTCGCCGCCGGCGGGCGCCTGCTGGTCGACGAGCTGGTCTCTCTCGGGAATCGCCGGATCTGCGTGCTCGGCTGGAGCGACGCATCGGTCGAGCGGGGCTACAACTACATCGACCGCTTCTCGCGCGGGGTCCGCGAGGCCGCCGCGGCGCACCGAGTGCCGGTGGACTGGCACCGGGCTCCCGTCGAGGGAAGCTTCCTCGAAGTCCTCGAGCAGGGCCTGCATCGCGACGGGGAGCGCACCGGCGTGCTGCTCGCCAGCGCCGTGCCGGCGGCGATGCGCGCGATGGCCGCCCGCGGGCTGCGTCCCGGGGGCGACGTCGACGTCGTCGCTCTGGGCACCGAGGCCGAGGCGGAGGAGCAGGCCGTGCCGCTGACGGCGGTCTCCACCCAGCCGCGCGACGTCTCGCGTCGGGCCACGGAGCGGATCTTCGCGCTGCTGGACGGCTCGGCGACGCCGGGCGAGCGGCTCGAGCTCGTCGACGCCGCTCTCGTGCGGCGCGAGTCCACCGGAGGGGCCGCGCCCGGCGCCCCCTGATCGCCTCGGCCGGCCCGTCCGGCCGAGGCCACGACCCATCGTCCTGAGGAGGATGCATGAGATTCCGCCCGCAATCGATACGTATCGACAGGTGATCGCCGATGACGATGCCGCAGATGTCGTCGCCGGCGGGTCCCCGCCGTGCCGCCCCCGGCCGTGAGCCGGGCCCACCGATCTCCCGCCGCGCGTTCACCGCCGCGGGACTCGCCGCGCCGCTGGCCGGGCTGCTCGCCGGGTGCGGCCGCGGCGCCGACGCCGCCCCGGGCGTGCTGCGCGTGCTCGACTCCTACGGGAACGAGCCGGACAGCACGTTCATCGGCGACGCGCTGACGAAGGCCGCCGACGCCGTCGGCGTCGAGCTCGAGCGCGTCTCCGTGGACGGCAGCGCGCTGATCCAGAAGGTCCTGCAGCAGGGCTCCTCCGGGACGCTGCCCGACATCCTGATGCTGGACAACCCCAATCTGCAGCAGATCGCCGCGACCACGGCGCTGCGGCCCTTCGGCGAGCTGGGCATCCCCACCGACGGCTATGCCGAGGGCATCCTCGACGCCTGCACGTATGACGGCCAGATCTACGGGCTGGCGCCGACGGTCAACACCATCGCGCTGTTCTACGACGTGCGCGCCCTGGACGAGGCCGGCGTCGAGCCGCCCACCACCTGGGAGGAGCTGCGCGAGGCCGCCGCCGCGCTGACCGGCGACGGTCGCCACGGCATCGCGTTCTGCGCCAGCGCGGACTATGAGGGCACCTGGCAGTTCCTGCCGTTCTTCTGGTCCTCCGGGGCCGACGAGACGGCGATCGACTCCCGGCCCGCCGCGGAGGCGCTGGGGCTGCTGCAGGACCTCGTCGCCGACGGTTCGGCCTCGCCCTCGGTGGTCAACTGGGGCCAGGTCGAGGTCAAGGACCAGTTCGTCGCCGGACGGGCGGCGATGATGGTCAACGGCCCCTGGCAGATCCCCGGCATGGCCGACGTCGAGGGGCTGGAGTACGACGTCGTCGAGATCCCGGTGCCCGCGGCCGGAGCGACGTCGGTCGCCCCGCTGGGCGGCGAGGTCTGGACGGTGCCGGCCACCGGGGACAGCACCAAGGAGAGCCTCGCCGCCGAGGTGCTGACCGCCTTCTTCTCCGACGAGAGCCAGCTGGCCATGGGCGCCGAGCGCTACACCGTCCCGGGACGGACCGCGCTGGCCGAGCAGTACCTGCGGCGTCGTCCGGAGATGGAGACCTTCACCGAGCTGGTCGGCGACGCCCGGGCGCGCACTGCTCAGCTGGGTGCCGACTGGCCCGACGCCGCGACTGCGCTCTACACCGCGGTGCAGCTGGCCCTGACCCGCCAGGCCTCCCCGGCCGAGGCACTGGCCCGAGCGGAGGAGCAGCTATGAGCACCACCACCGCCCCCACGACCGCCCCGCCCCTCGGCGCCTCGGCGGCCGACGACGGCGCGTCCCGCCGCAGCGCCGGCGTCGTCCGTCCGCGGCTGAGCATGCCGACCCGGCAACGGCTGATCACGCTGCTCTTCCTGGGCCCGGCGATCGCCTATATGGCGCTGTTCTTCGGCTATCCGCTGGTGAAGAACATCATCATGGGGTTCCAGGACTACACGATCTCCACCTTCTTCACCGGCGAGGCCCCCTGGGTCGGCTGGAGCAACTACGTCGCGGTGATCACCGGTCCGCTGTTCGGCACCGCGCTGATGAACACGATCATCTTCACGATCGGCTCCATCGCCGGCCAGTTCCTGCTGGGGCTGGGCCTGGCGCTGTTCTTCCGGCGGCGCTTCCCGCTCGCCGGGGTGCTGCGCTCGCTGCTCCTGCTGCCCTGGCTGATCCCGCTGATCGTGGCCAGCGCGGTGTGGAAGTGGCTGCTGGACACCGAGACCGGCGCGCTGAACCGACTGCTGATGAACACCGGGATCGTCGACTCCGGCATCCCCTGGCTCTCCAGCCCCGATCTGGCGCTGTTCACCGTGATCATGGTGAACATCTGGATCGGCATCCCGTTCAACGCGGTGATCCTGCACGGAGGCCTCCAGGGCATCCCGGAGGAGCTCTACGAGGCGGCCAGCATCGACGGCGCCTCCCGGTGGCACGCCTTCCGGCACATCACCTGGCCGATGCTGCGCCCGGTGGTCTCGGTGGTGCTGGTCCTCGGCGTCGTCTACACGCTCAAGGTGCTCGACGTGATCCTCGGCCTCACCGGCGGAGGACCGGCGAACGCCACGCAGATCCTGTCCACGCAGGCCTACCAGCTCTCGTTCACCACCTTCGACTTCGGCCAGGGCGCGGCGGTGAGCAACATGCTCATCGTGCTGGCGCTGCTCTTCGCCGTGATCTACCTGCGGCTGAACCGCCGCGCCGTCGACGAGTGAGCGCACCCGTGAGGAGTTCCGCATGAAGACCGTCAAGCATCCGCTGCTGCACACTGTGCTGGGTGTGCTCATCCTGGCCGTGCTGCTCTTTCCGATCTATTGGATGATCAACGCCTCGCTCCAGCCCGGCGGGGCCACCGTGGACACCGGCTGGTTCCCGCTGGAGCCCGACCTGGCCGGCTACCGGACCGCGCTGGCCGAGCAGGGGGACAACCTGCTGACCAGCCTCACCGTGGCCCTGGGCAGCGTGGTGCTCTCGCTGGCGATCGCGGTGCCGGCGGCCTACGCGCTGGCCCGCTTCCGCATCCGCTGGGCGAACTGGGTGCTCTTCGCGGTGCTGATCAGCCAGATGATCCCGGGCATCGTCATCTCCAACGCCCTCTACAGCGCCTATGCCGATCTGGGACTGCTGAACTCGATCCCCGGGCTGATCCTGGCCGACTCCTCGGCGGGCATCCCCTTCGCGATCCTGATCTGCCGGGCGCTGATGGAGTCGCTGCCCGACGCCGTCGTCGAGGCCGCGATGGTCGACGGCGCCGGGCCGGTGCGGGCGTTCGTCGCCGTGGTGCTGCCGATCAGCCGCAACGCGCTGATCACCGCGGGGCTGTTCACCTTCCTGTTCACCTGGAGCGACTTCCTCTTCGCGCTGACGCTGACCACCACCGAGGAGGTCCGGCCGGTGACCCTGGGCATCTACAACTACCTGGGCGCCTATGTGGCCGACTGGAGCTCGGTGATGGCCACCGCCGTGCTGGCCTCCATCCCGGCGGTGGTGCTGCTGCTCATCGCCCAGAAGTACGTCGCCGCCGGCGCCACCGGCGGTGCCGTGAAATGAGCGGAGACGCCGCGCCGCCCGATCGCCGCGGCCCGGCCGCCGTCCGCCGCCGGCCCGACCCCTGCACCCCGCACCCCATCCCACGGGAGGACCGATCGATGACCGAGACCGCCGAGAACCAGCCCGCCGCTGCGGAGATGCCGTCTCCGCGGACGGTGTTCGCCCGACCCGTCCGGGTCACCGTCTGGGGCGAGAACCGCCACGAGCAGGTCGAGCCCGAGGTGGCCGCGCGCTATCCCGACGGGATGCACGGCGCCGTCGCCGCCGGCCTCCGCGAGCACCTGGGCGAGACCGCCGAGATCCGCACCGCCACGCTGGACGATCCCGAGCACGGGCTGACCGAGGAGGTGCTGCGGAGCACCGACGTGCTCACCTGGTGGGGGCATGCCGCCCATGAGGAGGTCGACGACGCCGTCGTCGAGCGCGTCCATCGCCACGTGCTGGAGGGTATGGGCCTGATCGTGCTGCACTCCGGGCACTGGTCGAAGATCTTCATGAGGCTCATGGGCACCAGCTGCACGCTGCGCTGGCGCACCGAGCACGACCGCGAGCTGCTGTGGACGGTGGACCCGACCCACCCGATCGCCCGCGGGGTGCCGCATCCGATGATCATCGAGGAGGACGAGATGTACGGCGAGCACTTCGACGTCCCGGCTCCCGACGAGCTGATCTTCCTCTCCAGCTTCTCCGGCGGCGAGGTCTTCCGCTCCGGAATGACCTATCGCCGGGGCTACGGACGGATCTTCTACTTCCGCCCCGGCGACCAGGACTATCCGACCTACTTCCACCCCGGGGTGCGGCGGATCATCGCCAACGCCGCGGAATGGGCGGTCACCGATCGGCCGGAGCGCACCAGCCCGCAGCTGCTGCGCTTCGAGACCGAGGACTTCTACACCGGGCACGGCTACCAGGGCCCGCTCGACGACGCAGCGCAGCAGGCGGGAGGTGCCCGGTGACCGGCATGCCTCCGCACCAGACCGAGTCCTCCTCGCAGCCCGCCGGCGATGCTGCGGGCCGTCCTGCGGGCCGTCCTGCGGGCTCGGCGCCGCAGCGGCTGCTGCTGGTCGGCGCCGGCGGCATGGGCCGGGCCTGGCTGGAGACCATCCTGGCCGAGCCGCGGGCCGAGCTGGTCGGCGTCGTCGACCTCGACCTCGAGGCCGCCCGCGCCGCGCTGGCCGCCGCCGGGGCCCCGCAGGTGCCGGTGGGCGACGACGTGGTCGCACTCGCCGACCGGACCGCCGCCGACGCCGTCGTCGACGTCACCGTGCCCGCCGCGCACCACCGCGTCACCACCGACGCGCTGGTCGCCGGCTATCCGGTGCTCGGCGAGAAGCCCGCCGCGGCGACCGTGCCGGAGGCGCTGTCTCTGGCGGCGGCCTCCGAGGTCACCGGGCGGCTGTTCATGGTCAGCCAGTCCCGGCGGTTCAATCCGCAGCTCTTCCGGCTGCGCGACCACGCCCGGGCCCTCGGGGCGGCCGGGGTGCTGTCCACCGAGTTCTTCAAGGCGCCGCGCTTCGGTGGGTTTCGCGAGCAGATGGCGCATCCGCTGCTGGTCGACATGGCCATCCACCCCTTCGACGCCGCCCGGCTGGTGCTCGACGCCGAGCCGGTCTCGGTCTACTGCGAGGAGCACAACCCGCCCTGGAGCTGGTACGCCGGCGACGCGGCCGCCACGGCGCTCTTCGAGATGACCGGCGGGGCGCGCTTCGTCTACACCGGCAGCTGGTGCAGCCCCGGGCGGGAGACCTCGTGGAACGGCTCCTGGCGGCTCTCCGCCGAGCACGGCACCGCGCTCTGGGACGGCGACTCCGATCCGCAGGTCGAGGACGTGCGGGGCGGCCGGACCGCCGAGGATGCGGAGGACCCGGCGACGCCGGCGCGGTCGGCCGTGGGCGAGGGCATCGCCGGGTCGCTGGCGGCCTTCCTCGAGGCGCTCGACGGCGGGCCGACGCCGATGGGGGAGGTCCACGGCAACGTGCTGAGCCTGGTGATGGTCGAGGCCGCCGTCGAGTCCTCGGCGCGGCGCGGTCGGGTGATGGTCGACGAGATCCTCGAGCGGGCGCTGGCGAAGGCCGTCGAGGCCGAGGCTCGCGACGACGTCCGCGCGGCGCTGGCCTCCTGGTCCTCGGCGCGCGAGGCGCTCACCGGCGCGCCGTCGGTGCTTCCGGGCTGAGCCGGCCGGGGCGGTGCGGGGCGGTGCGGGGCGGTGCGGGGCGGTGCGGGGCAGTGCGGCTCGGTCCCCGCGCCCCGCCCCGGCGTCGTCGGCCACGACCGATGTCCGGGGAGCTCCTGCGGTCAGCCGACGGCGCCGAGGATCGTGTCGACCAGCTTCTGCACGCCCAGCACGATGAAGAGCAGCGCGGTCAGCCCCAGGGCGGCGTTGGTGTGCCAGCGGTTCCGCCACCGGCGCGGCGTGCCGAAGCGCGAGGAGTTCAGCAGGGCCAGCAGGGTGATCGCCAGGAACGGCATGAACAGCGACCCCAGCGCGCCGTAGAGCAGCACCAGGAAGATCGGTCTGCCGGCGACCAGCAGCAGCATCGGCGGGAAGGTCAGCCAGACCAGGTAGAAGCGGAAGTACTTCCCGTTCAGCCGCGCGTCCGGGTGCTCGGCGTCCTTGCCGCGGCTGTGCGCCCAGAAGTCGGCGAACATCAGCGAGACGCCGTTCCACACGCCGAGCATCGAGGAGAACGCCGCGGCGAAGAAGCCCCAGAGGAACAGTGTGCCCACGAACCGGCCGTAGCGCTCGGCGAGCACGGAGTCCAGGGCCAGGAGGTCCTGCGAGTCGGCGGAGACGGCGACGCCGGCCGCGGAGACGACCTCCACGCCGACGACCATCATCGAGGCGACGAACACCCCGATCAGCACGTAGGCCATCGTGTTGTCGATCCGCATCACACGCATCCACCGCGGGGTGATCCAGCCCTTCTCGCGCAGCCAGTAGCCGTAGGCGGCCAGCGTGATCGTGCCGCCGACGCCGCCGGCCAGCGCCAGCGTGTAGAACAGCCCGCCGTCGGGGATGGTCGGCACCAGCCCGGCGAGCATCGCCGGAACGTCCGGCACCGCGATGATCGCCAGGCCGACGATGATCAGGAACATCAGTCCCACCAGCGTCGCGGTGATCTTCTCGAACACCGCGTAGCGGTTGAACCAGACCAGCAGGAAGGCCAGCACCGCGGTGCCGACGGCGAAGACCGGCAGCGGCACCGCCGGGAAGAGCGCGGCCAGCGGCAGCGCCGTCGTCGACATCGCCGTGGCTCCGTACACGAAGCCCCAGATGATGATGTAGGGGCCGAAGTACCAGACCGTCCAGCGGCCCAGCGCGCGCCAGCCTTCGAAGATGGTCCGCCCGGTGGCCAGCGTGTAGCGGCCGGCTCCTTCGACCAGCACGATCTTCAGGATCACGCCGAGCACCAGCGCCCAGAACAGTCCGTAGCCGTAGTTCGAGCCTGCGGCCAGCGTGGCGACCAGGTCCGCGGCGCCGACGCCGGTGGCCGCCACCACCAGACCCGGGCCGATGATCTTCCAGGTCGGCCGGCCGGCGTCCGCGCCGGACGCTCCGGCGGCGGGCGACGACGGCGCGTCGCCGGGCGGCTCGGCGGGGCGGTGCTCCATGGTGCGGTCCTCCTGGGCGGCGGTCGGTGATCAGCGGTCGGTGGCGTGGGTCACGTATCGGGCGAGGGTAGCGCATCAGTCTGGGACTCCGGCCACCGCACGCGGGCGGCGTCGGGCCGGGGAGGTTCCACGCCCGTCATGGTCGTGGATACTGTGTGGGCGTCGCATCGTGGAGCGGATCGCACGTCTCGAGAGGGGAGGACGGCATGGAGAGGACGTCGAGCAGGGAGACCACCCGGAGCATGGTCACGCACCGGGGTCGCTGGGCCGTCGGGGGCGCGCTGTCGCTCGCCGGGGTGCTGGTGCTGCTGCTGGATCTGCTCGTCGGCTCCGGGCTCGGGTCGGGGCCGTGGTGGCTCGTGACCGTCGGCCTCTGCCTGACGGGCGCGCTGGTCGCGCAGTCCGCGCGGACGCGGGTGCGGACCGCGTCGGAGACGGCGTCGTCGCCCTCCTGAACGTCCTCGGACTTTCCCCGGTGGCGAACAGGCCCCCGCGCGGCGGGGCGACCCCCGTAGCATCGGGGGTGAGCATCAACGCGAGGAGTGTCATTGGCCATGTTCGAGAGATTCACCGACCGCGCACGGCGTGTGGTTGTGCTGGCCCAGGAAGAGGCCCGCATGCTCAACCACAACTACATCGGCACCGAGCACATCCTGCTCGGCCTCATCCATGAGGGCGAGGGCGTCGCCGCGAAGGCCCTCGAGTCGCTGGACATCTCGCTGGGCGGCGTCCGCGAGAAGGTCCAGGAGAAGATCGGGCCGGGTCAGAACGCGCCCAGCGGGCACATCCCGTTCACCCCGCGCGCGAAGAAGGTCCTGGAGCTGTCGCTGCGCGAGGCGCTGCAGCTGGGCCACAACTACATCGGCACCGAGCACATCCTCCTCGGCCTGATCCGCGAGGGCGAGGGCGTCGCCGCCCAGGTCCTGGTGGAGCTGAACGCCGACCTGAACAAGGTCCGCCAGCAGGTCATCCAGCTGCTGTCCGGATACCAGGGCGGCGGAGGCCAGGACAAGGCCGGCGCCGGCGTCGGGCAGAGCACCGGCGAGGGCACTCCCGCCGGGTCGGTGGTCCTGGACCAGTTCGGCCGCAACCTCACCGCCGCCGCGCGCGAGGCGCAGCTGGACCCGGTGGTCGGCCGCGACTACGAGCGCGAGCGCGTGATGCAGGTGCTCTCCCGCCGCACGAAGAACAACCCCGTGCTCATCGGCGAGCCCGGCGTCGGCAAGACCGCCGTCGTCGAGGGCCTGGCGCAGGCCATCGTCGCCGGCGACGTGCCGGAGATCCTGCGGGACAAGCAGCTCTACACCCTCGACCTCGGCTCGCTGGTCGCCGGCTCCCGGTACCGCGGAGACTTCGAGGAGCGGCTGAAGAAGGTCCTCAAGGAGATCAAGACCCGCGGCGACATCATCCTGTTCATCGACGAGATCCACACGCTCGTCGGCGCCGGAGCGGCCGAAGGCGCGATAGACGCGGCGAACATCCTCAAGCCGATGCTGGCCCGCGGCGAGCTGCAGACCATCGGTGCGACGACGATGGACGAGTACCGCAAGCACATCGAGAAGGACGCCGCGCTGGAGCGCCGGTTCCAGCCGATCCAGGTGGAGGAGCCCTCGGTCGAGATCACCACGCAGATCCTGCGGGGACTGCGCGACCGCTACGAGGCCCACCACAAGGTGTCCATCACCGAGGAGGCCCTGGAGGCCGCCTCGTCGCTGGCGAACCGCTACATCAACGACCGCTTCCTGCCGGACAAGGCGATCGACCTGATCGACGAGGCCGGCGCCCGGCTGCGCATCCAGCGGATGACGGCCCCGCCGGAGCTGAAGGAGTACGACGCCCAGATCGAGGACGTCCGGCGGGAGAAGGAAGCCGCCATCGACGCCCAGGACTTCGAGGGCGCCGCCTCGCTGCGGGACAAGGAGCAGCGGCTCGTCGAGGAGCGGGAGCGCAAGGAGGAGGAGTGGAAGTCCGGCTCCATGGATGAGATCGCCGAGGTCGACGCCGACCTCGTCGCCGAGGTGCTGGCCTTCTCCACCGGCATCCCGGTCTTCAAGCTCACCGAGCAGGAGTCCGACCGGCTCAAGCGCATGGAGGAGGAGCTCCACAAGCGCGTCATCGGCCAGGAGGAGGCCATCAAGTCCCTCTCCCGGGCGATCCGCCGCACCCGTGCGGGGCTGAAGGACCCGAACCGCCCCTCGGGCTCGTTCATCTTCGCCGGCCCCACCGGCGTCGGCAAGACGGAGCTGGCCAAGACGCTGGCCGAGTTCCTCTTCGGCGACGAGGACGCGCTGATCACCCTGGACATGTCGGAGTACTCGGAGAAGCACACCGTCTCCCGGCTCTTCGGCGCACCTCCGGGCTACGTCGGCTACGAGGAGGGCGGTCAGCTGACCGAGAAGGTCCGGCGTCGTCCGTTCTCCGTGGTGCTCTTCGACGAGGTCGAGAAGGCCCACGCCGACCTGTTCAACTCGCTGCTGCAGATCCTCGAGGACGGCCGGCTCAGCGACTCGCAGGGCCGCCAGGTGGACTTCAAGAACACCGTGATCATCATGACCACGAACCTCGGCACCGGCGAGATCTCGAAGAGCGTGATGACCGGCTTCCAGTCGTCGTCGGACACCACCACGAACTACGAGCGCATGAAGGGCAAGGTCAGCCAGGAGCTGCGCCAGCACTTCCGCCCGGAGTTCCTGAACCGTGTGGACGACACCATCGTCTTCCCGCAGCTGGAGCAGTCCGAGATCGTCAAGATCGTCGACCTCTTCGTGAATCAGCTGCGCGACCGGCTCTCCGAGCAGGCGATGAGCCTGGACGTCACCCAGGACGCCCGCACGTTCCTGGCCGAGCGGGGCTACGATCCCTCGATGGGCGCCCGCCCGCTGCGGCGCACGATCCAGTCGCTGATCGAGGACCAGCTCTCCGAGCGGATCCTCTTCGGCGAGATCCCGCACGGTGCGGCCATCACCATCGGTGTGACGGGCTCCGGCGAGGACCGCGAGCTGACCTTCGACTGGCACCAGCCGCAGGAGCGGCTCGAGGGCGCCGAGGAGCAGGCCGCTCTGGAGAGCGGCAGCTCCTCGGATGACTCCTCGGATGACTCGTCGAGCGACTCCTCCGGCGGCTCCTCCGACGAGCCCGCCAGCGAGTCGACCACCGGCTGACCCGCCGACCCGCTCCGACGCGTGGAACTGTGGGGCCGTCCCGTCCGGGGCGGCCCCACAGTCGTGTCCGGGGCCGGGCGTGGTGATGAGGTGCTGAGGTGCTGAGGCGGTCCCGAGGCTGCGAGCTCCGCTGGCGAGGATCCCCGAGTCTTCGCAGGATCACCACGCTGCATCACGGTGATCCTGCG
>NZ_AFRW01000135.1 GCF_000220985.1 Nesterenkonia sp. F | reverse complement strand
CCGGAGTGGTGAAGTGCATGTTCCCCACGTAGGAGGTCACACAGGCCGCCCGCGCCCAGGAGGCGGCACAGGCGTAGGCCGTCTTGTCGATCCAGTCGACGACGGTTCCGCCGGCCACGGTGGACTCCTTGGAGGTGCCCTTGACCTCGCGGAAGGTGAGTTCGATCGTGCTGCGCCGCGCCATGCCCTAGACGCTAGCACCGATGCCCTCCCCCGAGGGATGACTCTGCGGAAGGTGTGGGAAAGACGCGGCATTCCCACACCTTCCGCAGAGTCATCCCGGCGGGAGCCGGCATCGGGAGCAGGCATGATGGGTGAGGACCGTCGTCGAGCCGCCGGCGCCGGCCCCTCCCGGCAGGCCCATCCCCGCAGACCCTCTGAGGACGTGACTCCGCGATGCAGACTCGATACGCCGTCGTCGGCGCCGGCCTGGCCGGCGCCTCCACCGCACGCCGCCTGGCCGCCGACGGCGAGGAGGTCACGCTGATCGAGCGCGGGCGCCCGGCCGATCCGCTGGGCAGCTCCCACGGCTCGGCCCGGATCCTGCGCTACGCCTATCCGGACCGACTCTCCGTCGAGCTGATGGCCGCCGCCCGCCCCGGCTGGGAGGAGCTCGAGGCACGCGGCGGACGACGCCTGCTCACCCCGACCGGCGCGCTGGACCACGGCGAGGTCCGCGACCCGCGGCAGCTGGCCGACGTGCTCGAGCAGGTCGGCGTCGAGCACGAGCTGCTCTCCGCCCGGCAGGCGGCCGCCCGCTGGCCGATGCACTCCTTCGACACCGAGGTGCTCTGGCATCCCGACGCCGCCGTGCTGGACGCCGAGTCCACGGTGGAGACGATGGTCGAGCTCGCCGTCGACGACGGCGCGCGGCTGCTCACCGGTCGGCAGGTCGAGCTGGTCGAGCGCGCCGGAAGCGGGTTCCGGCTGACCTCGGCCGACGGCGAGCGGATCGAGGCGGAGCGGGTGATCGTCTGCGCCGGCGGCTGGCTGCCGGCGCTGCTGCGCCGCCTGCCGGTGCCGTCGGGGTTCCTGCCCGCGCTGCACGGGATCACCGTCCGGCAGGAGCAGGCCTTCCACTTCCCGCACCGGCCCGAGCACCGGGAGCCGGACTCGCCCGAGGAGCAGCCCGGAACGCAGACCCGCTGGCCGACCTTCATCCATCAGTCCCCGGAGATGACCACCTACGGTCTGCCCGGCGGTCGGGACGCCGACTTCGCCGGCCAGAAGGTCGCCGAGTACGACGGCGGCCCGGTGATCGACTCGGCGGCCGCCCAGGATCGCCGCGTGGATCCGGAGAACCGCCGGCGCGTCGTCGACTTCGTCCGACGCCGTCTGCCCGGCGCCGAGCCGACGCCGTACGCCGAGACGACCTGCCTGTTCACCACCACCCCCGATGCGAACTTCCTGATGGACTCCTGGGACGGGCTGACGGTGATCTCGCCGTGCTCCGGCCACGGGGCGAAGTTCGCCCCGCTGATCGGCGAGATGGCGGCCGGACTGGCCGCCGGCGACGTCGCCCGGCATCGTCCGGTGCCCGAGGCGTTCCGCGCCGACCGGCGGATCGGCTGACCCGTCGCGGGCGGAATCACCCCGCCGACGCCTGGTGACCGGGGAGGAACCTGCTTAGGATGGGAGGACGCGGACCCGGCTCCCCGCCGGCACGGCCCGCTGCGGCCGCTGACCTGCGCCGAGAGGGGGCCGCAGCACAGCCGCAGCAGGACCCTCCGGCGGCACCGCGCCGGACGGGGACCGAGTCCGGACGACTCCGACCGCTCTGACCGCCGCGCGCCGGCGACCCGCCGACGCCCGTCGTCGCGACGACGCATCCCATCCCGCACTCCACGAGGTATCGATGCATCCTTTCGAGAATCCGTTCCGCCACAGCGCCGAGGCCCGTCGGCACGCTCTGCGCCACTTCCGCGCCGTCATCTTCGACATGGACGGCGTGGTCACCGACACCGCAGGCGTGCACGCCGATGCCTGGAAGGAGCTCTTCGACGCGGCCCTGGAGGAGGTCGCCGGCTCCCCGCAGCCGGAGTTCACCCAGCAGGACTACCTGGACCACGTCGACGGGCGGCCCCGCGAGGAGGGAGTGCGCGCGCTGCTGGCCGCCCGCGGCCTCGACGTCGCGGAGGGCACCGAGGAGGACGGACCCGACCGGCTGACGATCCGCGGACTGGCCGCCCGCAAGCAGGGATACTTCGAGAAGGTCATGGACCGCGACGGCGTGGAGGTCTTCGACACCACCGTCGACCTCATCCGCCAGCTCGGCGAGGACGGCGTCCCCACCGCCCTGGTGACCTCCTCGCGCAACGGCCGCACGGTGCTGCGCGCCGCCGGCCTGCTCGACGCGTTCACCGCGATCGTCGACGGCAGCGACGCCCTCGAGCTCGGCCTGCCCGGCAAGCCCGACCCGGCGATGTTCCTGCACGCCTCCACGCTGCTCGGCGTCGAGCCCGAGGACTCCATCGTCGTCGAGGACGCCGCCTCCGGCGTGCAGGCCGGCCACCGCGGCTCCTACGGCATGGTGGTGGGGCTCAACCGCGGCGACGACCCGCGACGTCTCAAGGACGCCGGCGCCGACGTCGTCGTCGCCGACCTGTCGGTGATGAACCTGGCCACGCGCACCACCCGCCCCGCCGACCCGGACTGGGTGCTGGCCTACGACCACTTCGATCCGAAGGACGAGCCGACCCGCGAGGCGCTCTGCGCGCTGGCCAACGGCTACTGGGGCACGCGCGGCAACTACCCGGGCACCTCGGCCGACGCCACCCACTACCCCGGCACCTACATCGCGGGGGTCTTCAACCGGCTGCACACCGACCTGATGGGCCGCACGGTCGAGACCGAGCACATGGTCAACATCCCCGACTGGACCTGCCTGCAGGTCACTCCGGAGGCCGGCTCGACGCTGCTCCCGGGCTCGCCCGAGCTCGTCGCCTACCGCCAGGAGCTGGACATGCGCCGCGGGCTGCTCACCCGCGTGGCCCGTTACCAGGACCTGCACGGCCGCAGGACCCGGGTGACCACCCGCCAGTTCCAGTCGATGGCCGGGACCCAGCTGGCCGCCATGGAGATGACGATCGAGGCGGAGAACTGGTCGGGCACCATCAACGTGCGCTCGATGATCGACGGGCGGGTCGCCAACCGCAACGTCGCCGCGGACCGCGAGCTGGCCGGCAACCACCTGGACCCGGTCGACTCCCGCGAGGTCGACGGCGAGACGGTGCTGCTGGAGACGATGACCAACCAGTCGCAGGTGCGCATCGCCCTGGCCACCCGCACTTCGGTGACCTCCGACGCCGCCGTCCCGCCGATGCGCCGCCCGGTCTCCGAGGGCGACCTGGTCGCCGGCCACGACATCTCGCTGCAGCTGGACGCCGGTACGCCGGTGACGCTGGAGAAGATCGCCTCGGTGGCCAACTCCCACGACCATGCGATCTCCACCGTCTGGCACGCCGCGGTCAAGCGGGTCCAGCGCGCCGACGACTTCCGCACCATGCTGACCTTCCACGAGGAGATGTGGGGAGTGCTCTGGCGCCGCTTCGCCGTCTCCATCGGCGCGGAGCCCTCCCGGCAGCAGATGGCGCTGAACCTGCACACCTTCCACGTGCTGCAGACCGCCTTCGGGGCCCGCCGCGAGCTCGACGCCGGCGTCGGCGCGCGCGGCCTCCACGGCGAGGGCTACCGCGGGCATCTCTTCTGGGACGAGATGTTCATCTATCCGATGCTGACTCTGCGGCGTCCGGAGATCACCCGCGGGCTGCTGATGTACCGCTATCGACGGCTCTCCGAGGCCCGCGCCATGGCCGCCGCCGACGGCCACGCCGGTGCGATGTACCCCTGGCAGGCCGGCTCCGACGGACGCGAGGAGACGCCCACCGAGCTGTGGAACCCGCGCAGCCAGATGTGGATGCCGGACAATTCGCACCGGCAGCGCCACGTCTCGCTGGCGATCGCCTACTCGGTGCTGCAGTACTTCGAGACCACGCAGGACTACACCTTCCTCGCCGACTACGGCGCGGAGATGCTGGTCGAGATCAGCCGCTTCTTCGTCTCGCTGACCAGCTACGACGACGCCGCCGACCGCTACGACATCGACGGCGTGATGGGACCGGACGAGTACCACGACGGCTATCCGGAGACGCCGGGATCGGGCGTGCGGGACAACGCCTACACCAATGTGCTGACCTCATGGATGCTGCGCCACACCGCCCGGCTGGTCCGGGAGCTCGACGGCCGCGACGACCCGCTCTCGGAGTGGCTGGACATCTTCGAGGACGAGCTCGACAGCTGGGAGCACATCAGCCGCCGGCTGCGCGTGCCCTTCCACGCCGACGGGGTGATCAGCCAGTTCGCCGGCTACGAGGACCTGCTGGAGTTCGACTGGGAGGGCTATAAGGCCCGGTACGGCAACATCGGCAGGCTCGATCTGATCCTGCAGGCCGAGGGCGACGCGACCAACCGGTACAAGCTCTCCAAGCAGGCCGACGTGCTGATGCTCTGCTACCTGTTCTCCACCGAGGAGCTGATCGAGGCCTTCGACCATCTGGGCTATTCGGTCTCGGTGACCGACGTCCGGGCGACGGTGCGCTACTATCTGGCCCGCTCCTCGCACGGTTCGACGCTGTCGCGGCTGGTGCACGGCTGGGTGGCGGCGAAGTTCGACCGCTCCAGCTCCTGGAACCTGTTCAAGGAGGCGCTGGAGGCCGACCTGTCCGACACCCAGGGCGGCACCACCCGGGAGGGCATCCACCTCGGGGCGATGGCCGGCACGGTGGACATGGTGCTGCGCTGCTACGCCGGAGTGGAGACCCGCGCCGACGCGCTCTGGCTGCACCCGCTGCTGCCCGACGAGCTGCCCGAGGTCACCTTCCGCATGCGGTACCGCAACCAGCCGATCGTCGTCCACGTCGACCACCGCGCGGTGACGCTGAACCTCTCCGGCGGGTCGGCGCAGCCCATCGACGTCAACGTCGAGGGCAAGCACAAGCTGCTCCACCCCGGCGAGATCTGGGTCGTGGAGCTGGAGCACTCCGCCCGCGCGCTGGCCGACTGAGCCGACGAGCCGCATCGAGTGGCCGCTGATGACGACGCCTGAGCCGGGATTCGCCGGAGTCGCCGCCGAGATCTCGTCACCAGCGGCCACTCGATGCGGCGAGCGAGCCCCGGGTCCCGCATCCCACGCGACGAGGGCGCGGAACGCCTCGACTTCCAATTCACTCGAAAATCGAGTGGAATGGGCGCGTGAGTGATTCCCCGCGCTCCGGCGACCCGGAGACGGCCGGCTCGAGCCCGACCGCCACGAGCCCGACAGCCGCGAACCGGGCCGATACGAACCCGGCCGGCCGTACCGCGGCCCTCGCCGCCCTGGAAGCCGTCCAGGTGCTCGACGACGCCCTGGACCGGACGCACCACCGACTGAAGTCCGCAGTCGAGATGAACGCCTCCGACGTCAGCACGCTCCGCATGCTCGTGATCCGCGAGCGGCAGGGCACCAGGACCACTCCGCAGGACATCGCCGAGCATCTGCGCCTCAGCACCGCGACGGTGACGACGCTGCTGGATCGCCTCGCCGCGGCCGGCCACGTGCGTCGGACTCCGCACCCCGCCGACCGCCGGTCGCGGATCGTGGAGCTGACCGATCTGGCGCGGAGCACCTTCCTCCGCCACTTCGGCGGTGAGCTCCGGGCGATGCGCGAGGTCATCGAGGCCCGGGACGACCAGGAGCTCGCGGTCATCACGGCCTTCCTCGGCGACATCGCCGCGGCCGTGGCAGATCCGGAGGACCCGACGCGACGGACGCACCAGACATCGACGGAGGAGGACGCATGAGCGCCACGAACCACGACGCACGCACCCGGACGGCCCGACGCGTGCTGCTGCCGATCCTGGTGGTGCTCGGCTGGCTGGCCTGGACGGGGGCGGGCGGCACGACGTTCGGCGCGCTCTCCGACGTCACCAGCAACGACCAGGCGACCTTCCTGCCCGCCGACGCGGAGTCCACGCGCGCCGCCGAGCTGCAGCAGCAGTTCGCGGACTCCGACGCCGTGCCGGCGACCGTGGTGGCCGAGCGGGTCTCCGGGAGCTCCGACGGCCTGGGGACGTCGGCCCTGGCCGACGCCGACGACGCCGCCGAAGCGCTGGGCGCGATGCCGGGAGTCACCGAGGTGGCCGGCCCCGTCCCCTCGGAGGACGGCGAGGCCGTGCAGCTCACCGTGCTGCTGACCGAGCAGGCCGCCGACGAGGGCGCCGTGCAGGACCTGCGCGCCGTCGCCTCCGACCACTTCGAGTCCTCCGCATGGACCTCCCACGTGACCGGCCCGGCGGCCCTCTCGGCCGACCTGTCCTCGGCGTTCGCCGGGATCGACGGCATGCTGCTGCTGGTCGCCGTCGTCGCGGTCTTCGTCATCCTCATCCTGGTGTACCGCTCGCCGCTGCTGCCGCTGCTGGTGCTGCTCTCCGCCGTCGGCGCGCTGTGCGCCGCGGTGACGGTGGTGCACCAGATGGCCCTGCAGGGCTGGATCGAGCTCAACGGCCAGGTGCAGGGAATCCTGTCGATCCTCGTCATCGGCGCCGCCACCGACTATGCGCTGCTCCTGGTCGCCCGCCACCGGGAGGAGCTGCGGCACACCGCCGATCGCCATGCGGCGCTGCGCACTGCCCTGCGACGCTCGACGCCGCCGATCCTCGCCTCCGGAGGGACCGTCGCGCTGGCCCTGCTGTGCCTGCTGCTGTCGGACCTGAACTCCAATCGGGCCCTCGGTCCGGTGGCCGCCGCGGGCATCGTCTTCGCCATGGCCTCGGCCCTGACGTTCCTCCCGGCTCTGTTGTCCCTGACGGGCCGGAGCATCTTCTGGCCGCGCATCCCCCGCTCCTCCGACGCCGCCGCGGAGAGCGCGGACGAGCACCGCCGCGCCGGCCTGTGGGCGCGGACCGCCGGATGGGTGCGCGCCCGCCCGCGTCCGATCTGGGCCGTCGTGCTGCTGGTCCTGATCGCCGGCGCGGCCGGCGTGACGCAGCTGCGCGCCGACGGGGTGGAGCAGTCCGAGGTGGTGCTGACCGAGACCGACACGAAGGCCGGGCAGGCCATGCTGGCCGACCACTTCGACGCCGGGACCGGAGCGCCGACGAGCATCTTCGCCCCCGCCGACGACGCCGACGCCGCCCTGGAGGCGGTCCGGGGAGTCGACGGCGTCGCCGCGGCGCAGGTCGTCGCCGAGGACGGAGCGCCGGCGCAGGAGACCGCGCAGGCCCGCGTGGTCGACGACCAGGTGCAGATCTCGGCCACGCTGGAGGATCCGACGGACTCCCCCGCCGCCGAGGCGACCGTCGAACGCCTGCGAGACCAGCTCGACGCCGTCGACGAGGAGGCGCTGGTGGGCGGGACGACCGCCACGCAGCTGGACACCAACGCCACCGCCCAGCGCGATCTGACGGTGATCATCCCGGCGGTGCTGATCGCCGTCGCGGCGATCCTGGTGGTGCTGCTGCGCTCGCTCGTGGCCCCGCTGCTGCTGGTGGCCGCGACCACGCTCTCCTTCCTGACCGCCCTGGGCGTCTCCGCGCTGGTGTTCAACCACGTCTTCGACTTCCCGGGAGCCGACCCCACAGTTCCGCTGTACGGCTTCATGTTCCTGGTGGCGCTGGGAGTGGACTACACGGTGTTCCTGATGACCCGCGCCCGCGAGGAGACCCCGCTCCGCGGCCCGCGCGAGGGCCTGCTCCATGCTCTGGTGGTCACCGGCGGCGTGATCACCTCCGCCGGCATCGTGCTCGCGGCGACCTTCGCCGCGCTCGGCGTGCTGCCGCTGATGTTCATGGTGCAGCTGGCGTTCCTGGTGCCCCTCGGCGTGCTGCTGGACACCTTCGTCGTCCGGACGCTGCTGGTGCCGGCGCTCGGGGTCGACCTCGGCGGGCGCCTGTGGTGGCCCTCGCGGATCGGCCGGACGACGGGCACGGAGCTCAGCCCACGAGGGCGCGCAGAGCCACGTAGAGCACGGAAGGCCCCAGCAGGCAGCCCACCCCGGTGAAGAAGGTCGCGGTCATCGCGCCGTAGGGCACCAGCCGCTCGTCGGTGGCGGCCAGTCCCCCGGCGACGCCGGAGGTGGTGCCCATCAGCCCGCCGAAGGCCATGGCCGCCTTCGGGTTGTTCAGCCGGATCAGCGGGGCGATCATCGGGGTCGCGACCATCACCACCACTGATTTCACCAGGCCGGCCGCCACCGAGAGCGCGATGACGTCCGAGCTCGCGCCCACGGCGGTGCCGGTGACCGGACCGACGATGTAGGTCGCCGCACCGGCGCCGATGGTCGCCATCGACTCGGCGTCGGTGTAGCCGAAGGCCGCGGCCACGACGGCCCCGACGACGAACGAGACCAGCACACCGAGCACGATCGACAGCACGCCGGTCGCCCCGCTGCGGCGGATCACGCTGAGATCCACCCCGTAGGCGGTGGAGACGATGGCGAAGTCGCGCAGCATCGATCCGCCGAGGATGCCGAGGCCGCCGAAGATCGCGAGATCGGCCAGTCCGTCCTCGCCGCCGGTGGTCGCCCCGCCCAGCCGGCGAGCGCCAGACCGAGGATGATCGCGATGGCCGAGCCGTGGAGCCGGCCGCGGGTCAGGCGCCGCGACATCCAGCCGGAGACGAGCATCAGCACGCCGACGGCGGCGAAGGCGACCAGCAGGTCGTTGTCCTCCAGCACTGAAGCGATGATGTCCATCTCAGGCCTCCTTCGTCCGGGCGGATCCGGCCAGTCGGGCGTCGTCGTCCTCCTCGCGCGGCGGCAGCGGGTCCGCCGGCGGGCCGATGCGCGCGAGCACCGGCACCAGCGCGGCGGCCGCGGCCAGGGCGGCGAGTCCGGCGACGATCGCCATCGGACCGCCGGTCAGCGCCTCGGCGACGTTCTGCGTCGAGGCCATCGCGACCACGATCGGGATGTACATCGAGCTCCAGAACATCACCCCGCGCTCCGAGGATTCGGGGAAGAGCCCCCGGCGCCTCAGCCGGTCGGTGACCAGCACCAGCAGGATCATCGCGAAGCCCACTCCGCCGACGTTCGCGTCGACTCCGACGGCGATGCCCAGCGCCTCGCCGATCAGTTCGCCGATCAGCAGGCACAGCGCCAGCGCCGCCACTCCGTACACCACCATGGGTCAATCTCCTGGGTCGTCGTCGCGGGGCCGGCGGCCCCTGTCATGCAGTCGCCCCTCCGGAGGGGCCTCCCCGGCATCGACTGGCGGCTCCCAGCGGCATCTCCCCTCGCGACACGGCGTGCCAGCGGGCAGATCCTGCGCGGAGCCGCCACTCGATGCGGGGCGGGTCCGCCTCAGACGCCGGCGCCGGTGAACAGCTCGGCGTAGCGGCTCCGCAGCTCGGCCTTCTGCACCTTCCCCATCACGTTGCGCGGCAGCGCCTCGACCACGCGCACCGCCCGCGGCTGCTTGAACCGGGCCAGCAGCCCCTCCAGGGCGCCGACCACGCTCCCTTCCGTCGGGCTCCCGCCCTCGGCGGGCACGACGACGGCGACGACGGTCTCGCCGAAGTCCGGATGCGGCACCCCGATCACGGCCGACTCGGCGACGTCGGGCTGTGCGTCGATCAGCTCCTCGATCTCCTTGGGATAGACGTTGTAGCCGCCGGAGATGACCATGTCCTTGTCCCGGCCGACGATGCACAGATATCCCTGCTCGTCGATGAGTCCGAGGTCGCCGGTGATGAAGAAGCCGTCCTCGCGGAACTCCGCGGCAGTCTTCTCCGGCATGCGCCAGTAGCCGGCGAAGACGTTGGGGCCGCGGACCTCGACGATCCCGACCTCGCCGTCGGGGACGATCTCGCCACTCTCCCGGTCGGCGACGCGGATCTCCACCCCAGGGAAGGACTTCCCGACGGTGCCGGGCCGCCGGGCGCCGTCGTAGGGGTTCGTGGTGTTCATCCCGGTCTCGGTCATCCCGTAGCGCTCGAGGATGGCATGGCCGGTGCGGGCCTCGAAGGCCTCATGGTCGGCGGCGAGCAGCGGCGCCGAGCCGGAGACGAACAGCCGCATCGAGGCGCAGACCTCGGCGGTCAGCCGCTCGTCGGCGAGCAGCCGGGTGTAGAAGGTCGGCACCCCCATCAGCACCGTCGCCGAGGGCAGCCGGTCGAGGATCGCGTCGCGGTCGAAGCCCGGGATCCAGTCCATCGATGCCCCGGCGACGAGCGTCATGTTCGCCGCGACGAAGAGTCCATGGATGTGGAAGATCGGCAGCGCGTGGATCAGCCGGTCCTCGGAGGTGAACCGCCAGGCCTCCAGCAGCGCCGCGCAGTTCGACGCCAGATTGGCGTGGGTGAGCACCGCGCCCTTGGAGCGACCGGTGGTCCCGGAGGTGTAGAGGATCGCGGCGGGGTCGTCCTCGGCGACCTCGACCGAGACGTCGCTGGTCTCCTCTCCGACCAGCAGGCTGCCCCCGCCGGCGGCATCGAGGGTCGCGACGACGGAGCCCGACTCCTCCGCCGTCCGCTCGGCATGCTCCGCGGCCCGGTCCGGGGCGCAGACCACCACCCGCGGCTCGGCGTCGTCGAGGAAGTAGTCCATCTCCGCGCCGGTGTAGGCGGTGTTCAGCGGCAGGTAGACCCCGCCGACGCGCAGCGTGGCCAGGTACAGCGCCAGCGCCTCCGGCGACTTGGGCACCTGGGCGGCGACCCGGTCGCCGCGCTCGACGCCGTCGGCCAGCAGCCGAGCGGCGATCCGGCGGACCGTGTGCTCGAAGGATCCGTAGCTGATCTCCTCGCCGTCGGACAGGTGGAACAGCGCCTTCTCCGGGCGCCGGGCGGCCTGCTCGTCGAAGGAACGGTGGATCGGGGTGACGGTCGCGGCCATGGCGGCGGATCCTCTCGTGTCGTGGTCAGTGTCGGGTGCCGCACCGGCGGGGCGGTCGGCCTGCTCGAGCAGCGGGCCGTCGACGGCGACGGTGCGCCGGCGGGCGAAGTCCTCATGGCGACGTTCCAGCGCCGCGGGGTCGTAGCGGTAGGTGATCATCGCGCCGTAGGACTGCTCGAGGCCCGACGCCGAGCGGTCGGCCGGCCAGTGCAGCTGCCAGGCGGCCGCGCCGTTTCCCAGGTGGAAGCGGGCGACCGGATCCACCGGCCGGCCGTCGTCGCGGCGCTCCTCGGTGACGTAGCGGGCCAGCACCGGCAGCAGCCGCTCGCGCAGCGCGGCGGTCTCCTCGGACTCCTCCGCCTCCTCCGGCTCGTCGCCTCCGTCAGGTCCGGCGGACGGGTCGGCCGTCGTGCCGGATCCGCCCAGATCGATGGCCAGCCGCAGCAGCTCGGGATCCTCCCGGCCCTCCAACCAGCGGCGGAAGCCGGGGATCGGCGAGAGGGTGACGAAATGCGCCAGATGGGGCAGCTGCTGGCCGACCTCCTCGATGACCTGCTTGATCAGCAGGCTGCCGAAGGAGATCCCGGCCAGTCCGGCCATCGCGGTGTTGATCGAGTACAGCGCCGCGGTGTCGGCCTTCGACGGACTCAGCGCCGGCCCCGGCTCCAGCAGCGGACCGACGTCGCGCGGGATGCCCCGCACCAGGGCGACCTCGACGAAGATCAGCGGCACCTCGCCGGTGGCGGGATGGAAGAAGGCGAAGCAGCGCCGATCCTTCGGCTGCAGCCGGCGGCGCAGCTCCGTCCGGTCGGCCATCGGATGGACCTTCTCGCTGCGCAGCAGATGCTGGTGCAGCTCCCGGGGCGAGTCCCAGGTGATCTCCTCCATGCGCAGGAAGCCGCGATTGAACCAGGAGACCAGCAGATGGTGGAAGTCGTGGTCCAGCGGGCGCAGCTGCGGATGCTCGCGCATCAGCCGGAGCAGGTCCGCGCGCATCTCCACCAGCGCCGTCGTGGCGTGCGGGGCGTGGTTCAGCCGGCGCAGCAGCTGCTGACGGGACGGCTCGACGGCCTCGAAGAGGCGCGGCAGGGCCCGCCGGCGCTCCTCGGATCCGGCGGCCTCCCACTGCTGGTACGCCGCGCGCACCGCCGTCGGATCGACGTCGTAGGCCTCGAGAAGGTGGGTGAAGAACTCCTCCTTCGCCATGTCGTCGAGCTGGCGGTAGGACTCCAGGGCTCGAGCGGCCACGGCGCGCCGCGAGGCTTCGCCGACCTCGCCCATCAGCGCCTCGCAGGCGGCGAGCAGCTCGTCCAGCGGCTCCGGCCCCTCCGGGCGCGGCTCCGCCTCGCCGCCGCGGCGCCGCCGCAGGATGCGGAAGACGTCGGCCAGCAGCCAGCCGTCCTGTCGTGCCATCGTTCCTCCTCATGCGACGCGGCGATCGGCGTCGCCGGGTCATGTACATCAGATACCGTGATGTATATAACAACGCACTGTACCGCACCGCAGGTGATGCGCGCCACATCGCGGAGCAGGCGGTGCGCTCGACTACGCTGAGCCTCGGAGGTGGACATGGCACGGATCCCGGAGTCGCAGCGCGTCCGCGACGCGCTGGAGAACGCGATCGTCGACGGGCGGCACCGCCCCGGCGACCGCCTGGACCCGACCCGGCTCGAGGAGGAGTTCGGCTGCTCGCGGACCCCGGTGCGCGAGGCGCTGCAGGCCCTGGAGCGCTCGGGGCTCGTCCAGATCCGCCCCAAGCAGGGCACCTACGTCACCGAGCTGGGGCTCTCCGAGCTCGCCGAACGTTTCGAGGTCATGGCCGAGCTGGAGGGCATGGCCGCCCGCCTGGCCGCGCGCCGCATCGGGATCGCGGAGCTCGCCGCCCTCGACGAGGCGGTGGCCGAATGCGCCCGGCACGCCGACGCCGGAGACGCCGACGGCTACTACTACGCCAACGCCCGCTTCCACGCCACGCTCTACGACTCCTGCGGCAACGAGTACCTGAGCCGGCAGGTCCACCAGCTCAAGCGCACCCTGCAGCCTTACCGGCGACTGCAGCTGCGCGTGCCGGACCGGATGCGCCGCTCGCTGGCCGAACACCGCACCATCGCCGCCGCCGTGCGCGCCGGCGACGCCGGCACGGCCGAGGACGCCGCCCGCGAACACGTGCTGGTCCAGGTCACCGAATTCAGCCAGCTGGTGACCACCTGGCGCGCGGTCCGCTCACCGGCCTCGGCGGAGTGACCCGACCCCATGCCGCCCGCCCATACCGCTGGTGCGCGACGACCGGATAGGGTCGAGGACGACCCGGCACCGACCCGGAAGGCAGGACGCATGGCGGAACCCCGCTCGCTGCGACGCACGCTGGAGTCCCTCGACGGACGCGGCTACGCCTCCTATAAACAGCTGCGCGGCCGGCACGACCTCGGTCCGGCCGGACTGGCCGTCGACCACGTGCAGGTCGACCCCTACGCCCCGCCGTCGCTGATGCGCCTGCTGGTCCCCCGCGAGGCCGCCGACCTGCCGGCCGACCTGGTCGACACCGCCGCCGGACGCATCGCCGTCGCCGACTTCCTCAGCCGCCGGGCCGCCGAGGCCGCCCGCCGGCACGGCCCCGACGGTCGCGGCGCCGGCGAGGTGAGCATCAACCGACCCGGCCAGGAGGTGCTCGAACGCACCAGCGTGGTCATCGGCGAGACCCACGTCGAGGCCCGGCTGCATGTGGCGCTGCCGGCCGCCGGCCGCCGCATCCGCGGCCGCGACGCCGCCCGGCTGCTCACCGAGGTGCTGCCGCGCCTCGCCGAGGAGGCTCTGCACCACGACGCCCTCGACGCCGAGGCGCTGCGCGCCCACGTGACCCTGCACCGCGACCAGCTGCACCTGCGCGGGCAGCTCGCCGAGGCCGGACTGGTCGCCGTCGTCGGCGACGGGGCGATCCTGCCGCGCCGCTCCGGCGACTCGGATCTTCCGATGGACTCCGCCGACGCGGTACCCTTTAGCTCCCCGGAGTCGCTGCGGGTGACCTTCGAGCTGCCCAGCGGGACCACGGTGACCGGCATGGGCATCCCGGAGGGCGTGACGGTGATCGTCGGCGGCGGCTACCACGGCAAGTCCACGCTGCTGCGCGCCGTCGAGCGCGGCATCCACCCGCATATCGCCGGCGACGGCCGCGAATGGGTGATCACCCGGGACGATGCGACCGCGATCCGCGCCGAGGACGGCCGCGCCGTGACCGGAGTGGACATCTCGCCGTTCATCGGCGACCTGCCCTCGGGCAGCGACACCCGCGACTTCTCCACGACCAACGCCAGCGGCTCGACCTCGCAGGCGGCCGGGCTGGCCGAAGCGGTCGAGGCCGGCGCGGAGACGCTGCTCATCGACGAGGACACCTCGGCGACGAACTTCATGATCCGCGACGAGCGCATGCGCGCGCTGATCCCCGCCGACCGCGAGCCGATCACCCCCTTCGTCGACCGCATCCGCCCGCTCCACGCCGAGCGCGGGGTCTCCACCGTGCTGGTGGCCGGCGGCTCGAGCGCCTTCTTCGACGTCGCCGACCAGGTCATCGCCCTGGACTCCTACCTCGCCCGAGACGCCACCGCCGAGGCCCGCGCGCTGGCCGAGCACCCCGAGGGTCCGACGACGAGCGGCCCGGTGTTCGCCGGCGAGCGTCGCCGCGTGCCGCAGCCGTCCTCGCTGCGCCCGGGCCGCGGCAAGCCGGCCAAGGCCCGCGGGCGCACGGCGATCCAGCAGGACCGAGCGACTGTCGACCTCGCGGCGGTCTCCCAGCTGGTGGACCCGGCGCAGACCGCCGCGCTGGCCCATGCGCTGGACCGGCTGGACGAGATGGCCGACGGCCGCCGCGACGTCGTCGAGCTGATCGAGGCGCTCTGCGCGCAGATCGACGCCGAGGGGCTGGATGCGCTGTCTCCGCATCGCGGGCACCCCGGCGCGATGGCGCGGCCGCGGCGCCAGGAGATCCACGCGGCGCTGAACCGCCACCGCGGCCTGCGGCTGAACTGACCTCGCCCACCACCCGCTGTTCCCGACACTCCAGGAGGAGAGATGAGCTTCACCTCGCACGACGGACTGACCCTGCCCGACGTCGGATTCGGCACCTATAAGCTCACCGGCCACGCCGGCGCGCAGACCATGGCCGAGGCGCTCGACGGCGGCTACCGGCTGCTGGACTCGGCGTTCAATTATGAGAACGAGGGCGCGGTCGGCGAGGCCGTGCGCCGCGCCGGCGTGCCCCGCGAGGAGGTCGTGGTGACGTCCAAGCTGCCCGGCCGTCACCATGCGCACGCCAAGGCGGTGCCGGCGATCGAGGAGTCGGTGCTGCGCACCGGGCTGGACCACCTGGACCTGGTCCTCATCCACTGGCCGAACCCCTCCCAGGACCTCTACGTCGAGGCCTGGCAGGCGCTCACCGAGGCCCGCGAGCGGGGCCTGGTCCGGGCGATCGGCGTCTCCAACTTCCTGCCCGAGCACATCGACCGGCTCATCGCCGAGACGGGCGTGACCCCGGCGGTGAACCAGATCGAGATGCACCCCTACTTCCCGCAGGCCGAGCAGCGCGCCTACGACGCCGAGCACGGCATCATCACCGAGGCCTGGAGCCCGCTGGGCCGGGCCAACGAGATGCTGCAGGACCCGGTGCTGGTGCGCATCGCCGAGGCCCACGACGTCGGCGTCGGGGAGGTCATCCTGTCCTGGCACGTGCGCCTCGGCGCGCTTCCGCTGCCGAAGGCCTCCTCCGCCGAGCGGCGGCGGAAGAACCTCGAGGCGCCGCAGGTGGCGCTGAGCGACGAGGAGATCACCGAGATCAGCGGCCTCGCCCGCCCCGACGGCCGGACGAACGACCAGGACCCGGCGGTCTACGAGGAGTTCTGAGGGCGCCCCGCGACCCGAGCCCCGCCGCTGGACTCCGTGCTGGCGCCCGTGATTGTCTCGGACCAGGGCGGCACAGGCTCCGACCGGAACGTGCCATGACCGCCGTCACACCGAAAGAACCGAGGAGGTTCCCTCGATGCATCTCGCTCCGCTGAAGCCGCTGTACGAGAAGACCGCGCCGTACTCCACGATCTATCTGGAGGCCCGGTCGCCGGCCGAGGACGCCGATCACCAGGTCCGGCTCCGCTGGGACGACCTGCGCGGACGGCTGGCGGATCAGGGCGCGCCCGAGGCCGCCCTGGACGCCATGCAGCAGGCGCTGCTGGGCGACGGCGACGACCTCACCGAGGTCCACACCGACGGGCGCGTGCTGGTCGCCGACGCCGAGTCGGTGCTCCTCGACGAGGCCTGGGACGCGGCGCTGGGCGACGGCGACGCCGCGCACGTCTCCCAGGTGCCCGAGCTGGGCGCCTACGTCCGCGAGCGTGCCACCTCGGCGCGACTGCTGGTCGTCATCGCCGACCAGGAGGAGGCCACGGTGCGCCGCACGCTGGTCTCCGAGGGCCTCCACACCGACGCCGAGGCCGAGGTGGACGTCGAGGGCCCGGGCCGCGGCTCGGTGCACAAGCCGCGCGAGGGCGCCTTCTCCCACCTGGAGATCCAGCGCCGTGCCGATGAGGTGGTCAAGCAGAACGCCCGCGGCATCGCCGAGCGGGTGGACCGCCTGGCGCGCCGGTGGAAGCCCGACGCCGTGGTGCTGGCCGGCGAGATCCAGGGACGCACGGCGCTGAGCGACGAGCTGCCGACCGCGCTGGCGGAGATCACCCACGTCGCCGAGCACGGCGGCACCCAGGACTCCGGCGCGGAGGAGGCCCTGGCCCAGGACCTCCGCGAGATCGTCGCCGGCCTCAGCGCCGAGGACGCCCAGGACTGGACCGGGAAGTTCGAGGAGGCGAAGGCGCACGGCCGTGCTGCCGAGGGCGTGGACGCCGTGCGCCTGGCCGCGGAGATGGGAGCGGTCGACACGCTCCTGCTCTCCCGGGACGGCGTGGTCGACGGGGAGGGCCCGGCCCTCGCCGCCTCCGCCCGCGTGGACGCCGACGCCGCCGTCGCCGAGAAGGAGCTGCCCGGCGGCATCGCCGCGATCCTGCGCTTCGAGGCCCCGGAGAGGTCGCCCGGGCCTGATGGCCCTCACCCGCATCGAGTGGCGGCTCCGAGCGGCTTCTGG
>NZ_AFRW01000136.1 GCF_000220985.1 Nesterenkonia sp. F | reverse complement strand
GAGCACGCCGACCAGCGAGGTGTCGGCGAGCCCGTCGACCAGCTCCACCGTCTCCGCGCCGGTCGGGTGGGAGTCGTGAGTCTCGACCAGCAGCCGCACGCCGGCGGCGCGCAGCTCGTCCAGCACCGCGGAGATGCGCCGCCGCGCCCGGTCCCGCTGAGTGAGGCGCAGCCGCTCGGCCTCGGCCGCATCGCGCGCGGCCGACGGATCGGTGCCGCCGCCGGGGAAGACGCGGATGTTCTCCGCCCCGACGAGCTCGGCCAGCCGGATGAGTCCGCGCAGCTCGGAGAGGACCTCGGCATCGTCGTCCGGCGAGCAGACCTGCACATAGCCCGCCAGCGTGGCGACGGCGAGTCCGGCCGCTCGCACGCGGCGGCCGATGTCGACGGCGTCGTCGTCGCGGATGCCCAGGTGCAGCGCCTCGTCGGCGTGCACCCGCAGCTCCATCCCGTCGCAGCCGCCGTCGACGGCGACCTCGATCGCCTCGTCGATCGGCGCGGACGGGATGCCGAGCGTGCTCACGGCGAACTTCCAGCTCATGCGGTGTTCCTCCTCGATCAGTCACCGACGGTCTCGGTCGAGCTGCGACGGCCCGTGCCAGGAACGACGTCCCAGGTCTGGTCACATCGTGCCGGCGACGAGCCCGAGGTATGACCGAGAGCAGGACGTCGTCGCCGACCTTCCGGCCTCAGACCGGCGCAGCTCCTACTCCAACTCGGCCTCCATCTCAGCATGCATCGCCGCGGCCGCCTCCGCGGGAGACCGCCGCCCGAAGAAGACCTCGTCCTGGTAGCGGTACAGGATCGAGCCGAACTCCGAGCCCCCGGCCGCCGTGACCGGCTCCGGTTCACCGACTTCAGGTTCGATCGCGTCGATGTAGTCGGCCGTCGACCGCTGCATCCCCTCCATGCCTTCGGAGACCATCGAGCGCACCTCGCTGTTCGGCGGGAGGCCGCGCTCGGCCTTCAGGATCTGCCCGGCCTCGGTGGAGTTGGCGAAGAAGTCGATGAACTCCTGGGCCTCCTCCGGGTGGTCGGTGCCGGCCGAGGCGGAGAGGAACTGCGAGGACTTGTACCAGGGCGCGGCGTCCTCGGCCTCTCCGGTCGGGCTGGGGAAGCGCAGCAGCTCCATCTCGACGCCCGCGGCGTCGGCGAGCGCGACCGCCTCGTTCGACCACCAGGTGCCCAGCGCCAGCTCGCCGCTGCCGGTCAGCGACTGCTCCTTGCCGATGTTCTGGTCCTCGCTGATCGCCTCGGCCGGCGGAGTGCCGCCCTCCTCGAGCAGGTCCAGGTAGAACTGGAAGTACCCCTCGGCGTCGGCGGGCTCGAAGCCCAGCCCGCCGTCCTCGCCGCTGAGATGCGCACCGTGCTGGCGCAGCCACAGCGTGAAGCCCGAGGGCTCGCGGGGAGCTCCGGCGCCCCAGGCGCCGTCGAGGTCCTCGGAGAGCTCCACGGCGAGGTCGGCATACTCGTCCCAGGTCCACGTGGTGTCATCGGGCATCTCGACGCCGGCCTCCTCGAAGAGCTCAGGGTTGGCGACCATGACGAAGGAGTTGATCCCGATGGTCGTGCCGTACATCTCTCCGTCGATCCGGCCGTTCTCCACCACGCTCTCGTCCACCTGGGAGACGTCGACGTCGTCGAGGGCCAGCAGCGCTCCGCGATCGGCGTACTCCCGGATGTACTGTTCGTCCATCTGCATGATGTCCGGAGCGTCGTCCGCCGCCGTCTGCGTCGCGAGCTGGTCCCAGTAGCCGTCCCAGCTGCCGAATTCGCCCTCGACGGTGATGTCGGGGTGCTCCTCCTCGAAAGCATCGATGACGTCCTGGGTGAGCTGGTGCCGGGTGTCGGCGCCCCACCAGCTGAACCGCAGCGTCACGTCCTCATCCTCGCCGGAGGCTCCGGCCCCGCAGGCGGTCAGGCCGACGGCGGCGACCGTGCCCAGCGCCGCGAAGCGGGTCATGCGTGCAGTCCTCGACATGCTTCCTTCTCCTGTTCGTCAGCCCGACCGGGATCGGCCGCGCAGATTGATGCGTGATCGTTCACTCATCGCACTCCCGGCCGGATCCGGGATGATCCCGGATCCGGCCCGACGCGCTCTCTTGAGAGATTCCGTCCGAGACGTCTCACGACATCTCGGACTCCGTTCGCTCGCCGCCCCGGCCGGCGCTGCCGCGCCGGCCGGGGACCCCTGCTCGCTCTCTTGAGAGATTCCGTCCGAGATGTCTCACGACATCTCGGACTCCATCTCCGCGATCATCTGCTCGGCGGCCTCCTCCGGCGACTGGCGGTCGAAGAACACCTCATTCTCGTAGCGGAACATGATGTCCTGCAGCGCGGAGAAGCCCGGCGCCGGGACCGGCTCGGACTCGCCGAGCTCCGAGCCGATCGCCTCGACGAACTCCGCCGAGGTCTGGTCGGCGCCGTCGAGCTCGGAGACGACCGACTCGCGGACCTCCTCGTTCGCCGGCAGCCCGCGGTCGACCAGGTTGAGCTGAGCGGCCTCCTCAGAGTTGACGAAGTAGTCGACGAACTCCTGAGCCTCCTCCGGATGCTCGGTCCCCGCCGAGACCGACATCATCATCGATGACTTGTACCAGAGCCCGTTGTCCTCGGCGCTGCCGGTCTCGCTCGGGAAGCGCAGCAGCTCCAGGTCGACGCCCGAGGCGCCGGTCAGGGCGCTGAGCTGGTTCGTCCACCAGGAGCCCAATGCGGCCTCGCCCTGCCCCATCAGCGCCTGGTCCGGGCCAGTGGTCTGGTTCTCCGAGATCACCGAGGCCGGCGGCAGGCCGCCCTCGTCGACGCGCTCCTTCCAATAGGACAGGTACTCGGCGGCGTCGGCGACCTCGAAGCCGAGGTCGCCCTCCTGGGTCGTCAGATGCTTGCCCTGCTGACGGAGCCACACCTGGAAGGCGCCGGGCTCGTTGGGCTGGGAGGCTCCGTAGGAGCCCTCCGGGAGGTTCTCGGAGAGCTGCGCGCTGATCTCGGCGTAGTCCTCCCAGGTCCAGGTGGTGTCGTCGGGCATCTCCACGCCGGCCTCCTCGAAGAGCTCCGGGTTCGCCGCGATCGCCAGCGAGTTGATGCCGGTGGTGATGCCGAACAGCCCGTCCTCGGTCGTGCCGTTCTCCACGATCGACTCGTCGAAGGTCGAGGTGTCGACGTCGGAGAGGTCCAGCAGCGCCCCGCGGTCGGCGTACTCGCGCAGGTACTTCACGTCCATCTGGATGATGTCCGGGGCGTCGTTCGCCGCGGTCTGGGTGGCCAGCTGGTCCCAGTACCCGGCCCAGTCGCCGTACTCACCCTCGACGGTGATGTTCGGGTGCTCCTCGTTGAAGGCGTCGATGATCTCCTGGGTGGTCTCGTGGCGGGAGTCCGATCCCCACCAGGTGAAGCGCAGGCTGACATCGTCGCCCCCGCCGTCGCCGCCGTCGGCGTCGCCGCCGCATGCGGTCAGCGCGACGGCCGAGACGGAGGTCAGGGCCACGATCTTGGAGAGTCGCGAGAAGTTCGTCATGAGATTCCTCTTCATCGAGTGATCGGTGCGGTGCCGACGCCGAGTCCTGCGCTCCGGTGGTGCCACCTTGTGATGCAGGTCACTCGGCAATCGGTTTCCACTGACTGTATGGCCGCGTCGGAAGGCCGGTCAACGCATAGAGTGCCCTTCAGCGGTGCCGCTTTGACATGCAGTGATCCACCCTGCGTATGAATCGACCCGCTCAGGTGAGCATCACGGCATCGCGGTGCCCGACGATGTCGACGAAAGTCCACGTCACCGGCGCTGACCGACCAGCACGCCCTCGAACTCGTCGGCGAAGAACTCCGCCGCCCGGCGCATCCGGCAGACCACACGGCCCCCGTCGAGATGGAGCAGGATGCTGAGCTGGGCCAGCCACTCGTCGGTGACCTGCGAGCGCACCAGCAGCGTCTCGGCGTCGAGCCAGGCCCCCGAGCTGTGCGTCTCGTACCCGTGCCCGGGCAGCGGATGCTCGAGGTGATGTCCGATGCCGAAGGGAATGCGCCGTACGGCGCCGTCGGCGGTGGTCAGCGTCAGCTCGCCGGAGTCCGGATCGCATCGCAGCGCCAGCCCGACGACGCCGAGCGCGTTCTCCTCCAGCGTCTGGTCGAGGCGCAGCCCCTCGCGGCCGACGGCGGACGGCGCCGCGCCGGAGACCGGCTCCAGCTCCAGCCGACGCGGTGCGCAGTCCGGGAGCACCAGCATGTCCGGCCGCGCGGCGGCCTCGCCGCCGGCAGTCGGGCGAGCCTCCCCGACGTCGGCGGCCGCCGGATCCAGCAGCTCCTCCCAGAGCGCGTCGTGGAGCAGCTGCACATCCGACTCGACGTGCTGGCTGTCGCCGGTGACGACGACGGCGACGTCGAGCTCGGGCACGCAGAGCATCAGCTGTCCTCCCATCCCCCAGGCGGCGAAGGTGCCGCGACGACACCGCCAGAACTGATATCCGTAGCCGTGCTGAGCCTCAGGATGGCCGAAGCTCCCGCCGACGGTCGGCACCTGGGCGGCCACGGCCCGGCGCAGATAGTCGGCGGAGACGACCTGCCGCCCTCCCGCGGCGCCGTCGCGCAGGCACAGCAGCGCCACGCGCGCCAGATCCCGCGGCGTGCAGGAGAGCCCGGATCCGCCGTGGCCGACGCCGATCGAGTTGTCGGCGACCTCGCGCCAGGGCGGCGACCCTCCGCGCTGCTCCTCCGTCAGCCCCAGCGGCGAGCGCAGCGCGACGATCTCGCCCTCGAAGCCCAACGGTCGGCCGAGCCGTTCGGCGAGGAAGTCCTCGAGCGGCACCCCGCCGACCCGCTCGACCAACGCGGTCAGCACCACAGTGGCGGTGGTGTCGTAGGAGAACAGCGCACCGGGCGGCCGCGTGGGCGGCACGGTGAAGAACGAGCGCACCCAGTCCGCGTCGGCGACTCGGGTGTGCGGACTCTGCGCATGCGGCGTGCGCATGGTCAGCAGGTCCTCGATCGTCGTCGCCGCCGCATGTGCGGAGATCCCGTCGGCCGGCGCGACGTCGCCGAGATGGTCGAGAACCCGATCCTCGAGACGGACCGCGCCGTCGTCGACGAGCATTCCGACCGCCAGTGAGACCAGCGACTTGCCGGCCGAGTAGAGCCGGTGCCGACGCTCCGGCCCGTAGGGATGCCGATAGGTCTCGTCGACCAGGCGTCCTCCGTGGACCACGAGCAGGGAATGGATGACCAGCCCGCGATCGGCCAGCCGCGGCAGCAGCCGGTCGCCGACCCGGGCCCGCCACCAGCCCGCCGACGGCGCGGACTGCAGACGGGTCTGCGGGCTCATGCCGACGCCGATTCCGTGCGGGCCACCTCGAGAGGATCGAAGCGCACGGTGGTCGTCACGTCCTCGCCGGCCCAGCGGAAGGAGACCTGCTCGTCGTCGACGACCAGCTCCTGCACGCCGGTCAGCGGAGCGATCTCCCCGGTGCCGGTGAGCCGAGCGAGCGAGACGAGCACCGCCGAACCCTCGACGTCGGCGCGCACCGCCGGGATCGCGACCCACTGCGCGAAGGCCGTGCCAGCCGGCGAGGTCAGGGTCTCCTCGTCCTCCCAGCCGTGCAGCCCGCGCAGCTCCGACCGCACGTCGCCGGCCGGATCCGCCGCCCAGCCGGCGTGCCGGACCTCCACCGGATGCACCGCGTCGAGCACCCGGTCGATGCGCAGCTCCTCGGCACCGCGGACGACGACGACCGACTCCACGCGCAGCCCCGGCAGGGCCGCCATGCCTGTGGGGAAGATCGGTCGGTGCCAGGATCCCGCCCAGGCCCAGCCGCCCCCGCCGCCGGCGCCCAGCGGGTGGATGCGCCGTCGCACGCTGCGCCGGCCGCGGAACTGCACCGAGACGTGGTTGTCGGCGACCTCGCCCCTCGCCGTCGGCCCGGTGCTGGTGGAGTAGGCCAGCCGCGCGTAGAGCGGATCCTCGGCGGCGGCGTCCTCCCCCTGATGGGGGCGCATATGGTCGCTGCCATGATTGTGCACCCGCACGACGCCGTCGTCGCGGGTGGTCTGCACCGCCCAGCCGGTCTGCTCCATGCCGAAGGCGAGGTCGTCCCGCTCGATCGGCCGCTCGGTCTCGGTCGCGCGCCACAGATCGGAATCCTCCCCGAGCAGCAGCGCGACGAAGGCCTTGGAGGCCCACAGCGGCGAGGCCGGCCCGGAGTAGGACTGCACCGTCGCGGCATGCGGACCATGCCAGCCGAGGCTGAGCAGGCCGTCCTCGCCGATGCTGCCGCGGTCCAGGAAGTAGCGCAGCGAGGAGTTCAGCACCCGTTTCGACTCCCCCGGATCCATCGGCGTGTCACCGGTCAGCGCGCCGAGCCCGACGGCGGTGGAGGCGGCGAAGCGGTAGGTCAGCGAGCGGCCGAGATGCAGCGGGGCGCCGTCGGCGCCGAAGAGGTGCCGGACCTCCTGCAGGTGCTCCTCGAGCCGCGAGCCGTGCACGCCGGAGGTGCCGGCCAGGTGGTCGTCCAGAACCGGGTAGAAATGCAGCGCCCACCCGTTGTAGTGGTCGAAGGAGCGGCCGTCGCCGTCGGTGTACCAGCCGTCTCCGCAGTTCCAGGATTCCAGCAGGTCCAGCGCCCGACGGCGGACGCGGGCGGTCTGCTCGTCGCCGCGGCCGACCGATTCCAGGAAGCCGGCCACGGTGTGGGGGAAGAGGTACCAGTTGTTCGACGCCGGCAGCGCGTGCAGAGCGCCGGAGAGCCAGCGGGCGACGCCGTCCTGCACGTGCTCGTCCAGCTGATCCCAGAGCCAGGGGCGGGTCAGCCGCAGCGACAGCGCCAGACAGGCCGACTCGACCATCGGCTGGCCGCCGGCGTCGACGTCGCGGATGGGCAGCCACGGCTCGGCGCCGAGCTCGTCGGATCGGGCCCCGCCGGCGCGCAGCCCGTCGGCGTAGCGCTCCAGCCAGCCGTGCGGGTCCTCGCCCTCGGCGCCGGCCACGCGGAAGGCCGCCGCCAGCATGGAGCGGGCGAATCCCTCCAGCCCGTCGGACTGCGGGCCGCTGCGCGAGGCCCGTCCCGGCAGGTTCAGATGCGCCCGGCCCGGGCTCGCCCAGTGCCAGGCGGACCCCACCAGATGGTCGGTCACCGCGACCCAATGGTCCCGGGTGAACCCGGTGTACGGGCTGGCGGCGAAGTCCTCGGCGGGAAGCTCCATCGGATGCCCGGCCCCCTGCTGCGACGCTGCGCGTGTGGTCATGTCCGTCCCTTCTCGTCATCCCGTTCGTGCATGAGCCGCCCCGGGCGACGACGTGTCGTCGACGTGGCCCGGGGCGGAGTCGATCCCCGTCCGGCGGCTCAGCCCACCGCGGACTCGATCTCCTCGAAGGCCTGTTCCCCGGCCTCCTCCGGCGAGAGCCGCTCGAAGAGCAGCTCCGCCTGGTAGCGATGCATGATGTCCTCGAGCTCCCCAGCACCCTGAGGAGGCACCGGCGCCGGGTCGGAGACCTCGGGGGCGATGTCCTCGAGGAACTGCGCGGCCTCGGCCTCGGAACCGTCGAGCTCCTCCAGCACAGCCTCCCGCACCTCGGCGTTCGCAGGAAGCCCCCGGTCGGTCAGGTTCGCCAGCCCGGACGTCTCGGAGTTCACGAAGAAGTCGATGAACTCCTGGACCTCCTCCGGATGGTCGGTCTCGGCGCTGCCGGAGAGGAACATCGAGGCGCGGTGCCACATGCCGTTGTCGGCGGCGCTGCCGGCGGGACTCGGATACCGCAGCAGCTCCAGATCGCCCGCAGCATGCTCGACGACGGTGGGGTACAGGTTCGACCAGCCGTAGATCAGGCCGACTCCGCCAGTCGCGATGAGCGACTGCTCCACCCCGGCGCTGCGGTCCTCCTCGATGACCGAGGCCTCCGGGAAGGTGCCGTCCTGCGCCAACTGATCGAGATGCTCGAAGTAGGAGACCAGATCATCGGAGCTCATCGCGAGAGCTCCGGCGTCGTCGGTGACCCCCGCACCGTGCTGCCGCAACCACACCTGGAGCCCGGCCACCGGTTCGAAGGGCGCCATCGACCCGTGCGCCTCATCGCCGGAACCGGCGACCTCCTGCGTCACCTGCGCATAATCGTCCCACGTCCAGGTCGTGTCGTCCGGAAGCTCGACGCCGGCCCGGTCGAAGACCGACGTGTTGGCGATCATCGCCACGGAGGCGAACCCGGTGGGAATGCCGTACTGCCCGCCGTCGGACCGCCCCTGCTCGAGCAGCATGTCTCCGATCTGCTCGGTCTCGACCTCGGTGATGTCCATCAGCGCCCCACGTTCGGCGTATTCGCGCAGGTAGGCCAGGTCCATCTGGATGATGTCCGCGGCGTCGCCGCCGGCGGTCTGGGTCGCGAGCTTGTCCCAGTAGCCCTGGAAGTCTCCATACTCGCCCTCGATGGTGATGTTCGGATGCTCCTCCTCGAAAGCGGCGATGACCTCTTCAGTGTTGGCGGTGCGCTGGTCGGAGCCCCACCAGGAGAACCGCAGCGTGACATCCCCGCCCTCTCCGGCGGCGTCTCCGCCTCCCCCGCAGGCAGTCAGCGCGATGCCGGCGACGGTCAGCAGTCCGGCGGTCCGAACTGCGACTCTATAGTGATTCCTCGTGCTCATTCCCATCATCCTCTCCGTCGAGCGGGTTCGAGTGAACGTTCACTTTCCGCCCTCCGGCGCGGTACCGGCTCGGAAACGTGATGCTTCCAGCGGGCGGCGAATCGTTTCACCTACAGCCTCATGTGCCCTGGGTCACATGTCAAGCGACGTGACTGACCGACTGGAGACGACGGGCGAACCTCCCCTGCCGAACCGCCCCGCCCGACGGCCGCGAGGCATGCAGCGGTGCGTCGTTGCCAATACTGTGTCTCACACACTACAGTGCGAGTCATGAGCCATGCCGACGTCACGTTCAGCGTGCACCTCCAGGAGCTCCGCCGCGGCACGATCGTGCTGGGCTGCCTGCGTCTGCTGGACAGACCCGACTACGGCTATCGCCTGCTGGAGCAGCTGCAGCAGCACGGCCTCGCCGTGGACGGCAACACCCTCTACCCCCTGCTGAGGCGCCTGGAGAAGCAGGGGTTCCTGACGAGCGAATGGCAGGCCGCCGACCCCAGGCCCCGGAAGTTCTACCGCACGAGCGAAGCCGGCGAGGAGCTCGCGGAGGCCCTCGAGGCCGACTGGCGACGACTCACCGCCGCCGTCGATTCACTGACCGAGGAGAGCTGACATGACCACCTGGACGAACCGCTATCTGGCCGCGGTCATGCGCGCAGTGCCCGAACAGACGCGCGACGACCTCGACGCCGAGCTCCGATCGACCATCGACGACGCCGTCGCGGCCCGCACGGACGGCGGTGAGCCGCAGGAGGACGCCGAGCGCGCAGTCCTGACCGAACTCGGCCATCCCGAGCGTCTGGCCGCCGCATCGGTCGACCGCCCGCTGCATCTTCTGGGGCCCTCGGTGTATCTCGACTGGCGCCGCGTGCTGCGCATGCTCCTGATGCTGGTGCTTCCCCTCGCCGCGATCGGCACCGCACTGGTGCGCATCCTCGCCGGAGCCTCCGCCGGAGAGGTCCTCGGCGGCACCCTCGCCACGACGATCACCCTCGGCATGCACCTGCTGGTCTGGACGACGCTGCTCTTCGTCGTCATCGAACGCACCGGCCGGGGACCGGACAGGTCCGACTGGTCGCTGGAGGCCCTTCCCGAACCCCGTCCGGACGGCGGCGGGCGGTCGGACCTCATCGCCACGCTGATCTTCCTGGCGACCGTGGTCGGCGCCGCCGTCTGGGACCGCTTCGTCGGCTTCGTCCAGATCGACGGCGCCCCTCTGCCGCTGCTCTCTCCGGAGCTGTGGCCGGTGTGGATCCTGCTGCCTCCAGCCGTCCTCGCCGCGGCGGCATTCGCCGTCGCCCTGCACCGGGCGCCCGGCTGGACCCGCTCCCTGGCGGCGGCGAACACGCTGCTGTCCGTGCTCGTCGCCGGCGCCGTCCTGGCGCTGCTCGCCGGCGGGTCGCTGCTCAACGCCGAAGCCTTCGAGCTCCTCGCCGAGGACGAGGACTCGGTGCGCACGACGGTCGTCGTCGGATCGGCGCTGGGAACGGTCGTGATCTCCGGCTGGAGCATCCTCGACGGATGGCGGAAGGCTCGGAGCCGCACCGGGCGATGACACCGGCACGACGTCGGCGCAGCTCCGAAGCAGGGACGGTCGCGGGGTGTGGCAGGCTGTCCCACGGGCCCATGACCACACCACCAGCGAAGGACAGGCACTGATGGACGAACTGCGCATCGCCCTCGGCTCCGACGTCTCCGGCCACCCCCTGAAGTCGAGCATCGTGGAGATGCTCCGGGAGCAGACGACGGCGGAGGTCACGGACGTCGGCGTCGACAGCCCGGAGGACGCGGGGATGGACCACGCCGACGCGGCGACCCGGGTCGCCCGGCTCGTCGCGGAGGGGACCGCCGATCGCGGCCTCCTCTTCTGCGGCAACGGACTCGGCGTGGCCATCGCCGCCAACTCTGTCGACGGCGTCTCCGCCGTCACCGCCCACGACGTCTTCTCCGTGCGCACCTCCCTCTCCCGGAATCGGGCGCAGGTGCTCTGCATGGGGGCCGAGGTGATCGGCGCCGGAGCCGCAGCCGAACTGGTGAGGGACTGGCTCGCCGAGCCGATGCCGGCACCGGCGGACTGAGTCCCGGCGGGTACGGCCGTCCGGCCCGCGCTCACCCCTGCAGCTCGCCCTCCATCTCGGCGTGCATCGCCTCGGCCGCCTCGGCCGGCGCCTGGCGCCCGAAGAGCACCTCGTCCTGGTAGCGGTAGAGGATCTCCTGGAAGGTCGAGCCGCCCATCGCCGGCACCGGCTCGGGCGGGCCGAGCTCGTCCTCGATGTCGGCGATGTACTCCGCCACGGCCTGCTGCGGCCCCTCGAGCTGCTCGGTGATCTGCTCCCGGATCTCGGTGTTCGGCGGGATGCCCCGCTCGGTCATCTCGATCTCCGCGGCCTCCTGCGAGTTCACGAAGAAGTCGATGAACTCCTGCGCCTCCTCGGGATGCTCGGTGTCCGCACTGGCCGAGAGGAACATCGAGGACTTGTACCAGGGTGCGGCCCCGTCCTCACCATCCTCCGGGCTCGGGAAGCGCAGCAGCCGCAGCTCGGTGCCGACCGCTTCGCTCAGCGCCACGGTCTGGTTGGACCACCAGGCGCGCATGGCGACGTCGCCGCTGGTGGTCAGCGAGTCGTCCGGCCCGACGCCGTGATCCTCGGCCAGCGCCGAGGCCGGCGGGGTCGCCCCGGCGTCCAGCATCTCCTGGATATAGGCGAAATATTCCTCGGCGTCGGCGGGCTCGTACCCGAGCTCGCCGTCCTCGGTGCTCAGATGCTTGCCGTGCTGGCGCAGCCAGGTCTGGAACCCGCCGGTCTCGTCGAAGCCGCCCGCGCCCCAGGAGCTGTCGAGATTCTCCGAGAGCTCGACGGCGACGTCCTGGTAGTCCTGCCAGGTCCAGCTGGTGTCATCGGGCATCTCGACGCCGGCCTCGGTGAAGTGATCCGGATTCGCCAGCATCACGAAGGCGTTGATGCCGATGGTGATGCCGTACTGGGCGCCGTCGGACTGCCCGTTCTGCACCACCGACTCGTCCATCTGCGAGACGTCGACGTCGGCCAGATCCAGCAGCGCGCCGCGGTCGGCGTATTCACGCAGGTACAGCTCGTCCATCTGCATGATGTCCGGAGCGTCACCTCCGGCGGTCTGCGTGGCGAGCTGGTCCCAGTAGCCGTCCCAGGGTCCATAGCGACCCTCGATCGTGATGTCCGGGTGCTCCTCCTCGAAGGCTTCGATGATGTCCTCGGTGTTCTGGTGGCGGGTGTCGGAGCCCCACCAGCCGAACTCCAGGGTGACGCCCTCGCCGTCGCCCCCGCCGCCGTCGTCGCCACCGCAGGCGGTGAGCAGCAGCGCCGTCGCCAATCCGGAGGCGGTGAGGATCCTGATGCGGCCGCGGCGGACCGTGCGGGCGGATTCCATGAGAGCTCCCCTCGTCGTGATGCGTGCTCTCATCATGATGTGATTCGTATCACACGTCAATGGAATCGAGAAGCCCGATGGAAACCGCTCTCTGCTCTCTGCGAGTCAGGGCTCATGCCCGATTCGAACCGGACGAGGCGCCCGTCGACGCTGCCGATGCCGCCGATGCCGCCGATGCCCCGCCCTGCACGGGCGAAGGCACTCCCCGGCGCTCGGCCCAGTTCTCCCCATGGAGTGTCAGCCGCCCAGCCCGACTGGACGGGGAATGACGGCGCCCAGTCCCGCCGACAGCCTCAGTCCCGCCGGGTGCTCTCGCGCAGCACCGGCGTGCCCTCGACGACGGTCCAGCGGTCGGCGTCGCCGTTGTGCAGCGTCATCGCCGCGGTCATCCGCCCGATCTCCTCCAGCGGCAGGCGCACCGTGGTGATCGTCGGGCTCTGGTCGGCCAGCGTGGGAATGTCGTCGAAGCCGGCCAGGGCGATGTCCTCGGGCACGCGCAACCCCGCTTCACGCACAGCGGCCAGCGCGCCCAGCGCCATGACGTCGGAGACGCAGAACAGACACAGCGGCCCCGCACCCGGCCCACCGACCGCTCCGGAGCGGATCAGCTCGCTCATCAGGAAGTAGCCGCCGTCGCGGCTGAACGCCCCGTGATGGACCGCCTCCGGCTTCACTCCGGCGGCACGCAGCTTGGAGGTGAACCCCGCAGTGCGCTGGGCGGCGGTGGTCAGCTGCTCCTCGCCGGCGAAGACGACGAACCGCCGATGCCCGAGCTTGAGCAGCTCGCCGGCCAGCGCCGCCGCGGACCCGTCGTTGTCGATGCGCACGCCCCCGGCGTTGCTCAGCGGCTGACCGATCATCGCCACTTTGCCGCCGTTGTCCTGGTAGGTCTCCAGCACCTTCTGCAGCGCGGCGTCGTCGGCCAGGCCGCGGGAGCCGGCCAACATGATCGCGTCGGTGCGATAGGACATGAAGGTGCGCACCGCCTCGACCTCGGCCTCGGCCTCGCGCTCGGTGGAGGCCAGCATCAGCTGGACCCCGGAGCCGGCCAGTCCGCGCTGGGCCCCGCGGGCGATCGAGGAGAAGTACGGGTCGGCGATGTCGTGGACGATCAGTCCGGTGAGCCCGGCGCTGGAACGGGCAAGCGCTTGCGCCTGCGCGTTCGGGAAGTAGCCGAGCTCGTCGGCGGCGGCGCGCACCCGCTCCGCGACGGCCGGATTCGGCCGGCGCGAGGACCCGTTGAGGACACGGGACGCCGTGGACTGCGAGACGCCGGCGGCCTTGGCGACGTCGGCCAGGCGGACTGCCATGGACCAGCTCCTACTGTGACTGTTGACACATACTTCACGGCGAGTCTACCCTGGAAAGCGCATTCCGGCATCATCGCCGCGACGACCGCATACAGATCCACCTGTCAGGAGTCCTGTCACATGTCTGAACCCCGCGTCCTCCGCATCGCCATGAACGGCATCACCGGCCGGATGGGCTATCGCCAGCACCTGCTGCGCTCGATCCTCCCCATCCGCGACCAGGGCGGCATCGAGCTGCCGGACGGCTCCAAGGTCACCGTCGAGCCGATCCTGGTCGGCCGCAACGAGGACAAGATCCGCGAGCTCGCCGCGAAGCACGACGTCGAGCACTTCACCACCGACCTCGACGGCATCATCCGGGACCCCAGCGTGGACATCGTCTTCGACGCCTCGATGACCTCGCTGCGCCACCAGACGCTGTCGGCGGCGATCGCGGCCGGCAAGCACCTGTTCACGGAGAAGCCCACCGCCGAGACCCTCGACGGCGCCGTCGACCTCGCGCAGAAGGCCTCGGCCGCCGGGGTCACCGCCGGAGTCGTCCACGACAAGCTCTACCTGCCGGGCCTGATCAAGCTGCGTCGACTGGTCGACGAAGGCTTCTTCGGCCGGATCCTCTCGCTGCGCGGCGAGTTCGGCTACTGGGTCTTCGAGGGCGAGCACCAGGAGGCCCAGCGGCCGTCGTGGAACTACCGTCTGGCCGACGGCGGCTCGATGACCACCGACATGTACTGCCACTGGAACTACGTGCTCGAGGGCATCGTCGGGAAGGTCAAGTCGGTCACCTCGCGCACCGCCACCCACATCCCGCAGCGCTGGGACGAGAAGGGCGAGCGCTACGACGCCGACGCCGACGACGCCGCCTACGGCATCTTCGACCTGGAGACCCCCGACGGCGACGACGTGGTCGGCCAGATCAACTCCTCCTGGGCGGTGCGCGTCTACCGCGACGAGCTCGTCGAGTTCCAGATCGACGGCACGCACGGCTCGGCGGTCGCCGGCCTGCAGAAGTGCGTCGCCCAGCAGCGCGCCCACACTCCCAAGCCGGTGTGGAACCCCGACCTGCCGGTGACCGAGTCCTTCCGCGACCAGTGGATGGAGGTCCCGGACAACGCCACCTTCGACAACGGCTTCAAGGCCCAGTGGGAGGAGTTCCTGGCCGACGTCGTCGCCGGCCGCGAGCACCGCTTCGGCCTGCTCTCCGCCGCCCGCGGCGTGCAGCTGGCCGAGCTGGGCCTGCAGTCCGCCGCCGAACGCCGCACCGTCGACATCCCGGAGATCACCCTGTGAGCACCACGAGCACCGACACCAGCACCACCACCAGCACCCGGCTGCCCACGCTGACCCTGCCGACGCCCGAGGGCGGCACGGTCGAACACACGATGACCGGCCAGACCGATCCGCGCGTCGGCGCATTCACCCGGCCGAGCGAGCCGCTGAGATCGCGGGTGGTCTACGCCGCCGCCCACGTGGTCCCGCGCATGGACGCCGAGAACGTCCCGGGCGCCCCGGCGGCGCCGGACTGGGAGGCCACGCTGGCCTACCGCCACGAGCTGTGGTCCTACGGCCTGGGCGTCGCCGACGCGATGGACACCGCCCAGCGCGGCATGGGCCTGGACTGGGCGGCGACGAAGGAGCTGATCCGCCGCTCGGCCGCCGAGGCCGCCCGCGTCGTCGAGTCCGGGGCATACCCGGCGCTCGCCGGCAGATCCGTGCGCGACCTGATCGCCTGCGGCGCCGGCACCGACCAGCTGGACCCCGCCGACGTCGAGCCCGGCGCGGCCGGCCTGGACGCCGTCCGGTCGGCCTACCGCGAGCAGCTGGAGGTCGTCCAGGGCTCCGGGGCCAAGACCATCCTGATGGCCTCGCGCGCCCTCGCGAAGGTCGCCTCCGGCCCGCAGGACTACCTCGCCGTCTACGGGGAGCTGCTCGCCGAGGCCGAGCAGCCGGTCATCCTGCACTGGCTCGGCCCGATGTTCGACCCGGCGCTGGCCGGCTACTGGGGCTCCGACGACGTCGCCGCGGCCACGGAGACGTTCCTCGAGCTGATCGAGTCGAACCCCGCGAAGGTCGACGGCGTGAAGGTCTCGCTGCTCGACGCCGAGCACGAGAAGCGGCTGCGCGCCCGGCTGCCGGAGGGCGTGCGCCTCTACACCGGCGACGACTTCAACTACCCGGAGCTCATCGACGGCGAGGAGCAGGGCGCCGACGGCTGGCAGCAGTCCGACGCGCTGCTGGGCATCTTCGCCGCGATCTACCCGGCGGCCTCCACCGCGATCCAGGCCTACGACGCCGGCGACGCCGCCCGCGGCCGAGCGATCCTGGACTCCACCCGGGAGCTGGGTCGGCACATCTTCGCCCACCCGACGATCTACTACAAGACCGGGGTGGCGTTCCTGTCCTGGCTCAACGGCCACCAGAGCGGCTTCCAGCTGGTCGGCGGGCTGCACGCCGGCCGCTCGCTGCCGCATCTGGCCCGGATCTTCGTCCTCGCCGACGCCGCCGGACTGCTCACCGACCCGCAGCTGGCCGCCGAGCGCATGCGCGCCGCGCTGATCGTCGGCGGCGTCGACCCCGACGGCGGATCGAGCGCCGGCGGCACCGGTGCGGAAGGAGGCGCCCGATGAGCTTCGAGCTCTCGCTGAACACCGGGACCACCCCGCGGCTCTCGCTGCGCGAGGCCGTCGAGGCCGTCGCCGCCGCCGGGCTGGAGCACATCGGCCCGTGGCGACACCTGCTGGCCGACGCCGGCGGGGCCGAGGCCTCGGCGAAGATCATCGCCGAGGCCGGGCTGAGCGCGACCACGCTCTGCCGCGGCGGCTTCCTCACCCCGTCCGAGCCCGCCCAGCGGGCCGAGGCGCTGGAGTCGAACCGTGCCGCGATCCGCGAGGCGGCGACGATCGGCGCGAACGAGCTGATCATGGTCGTCGGCGGACTGCCCTCGGCCGCACATCTGCTCGGCGGCTCCGGCGACCGGTCGGACAAGTCCGTCGTCGACGCCAGAGCCCGGATGGCCGAGGGCATCGCCGAGCTGGTCCCGTACGCCGCCGAACACGGAGTCCGGCTGGTGCTCGAACCGCTGCACCCGATGTACGCCGCCGACCGCGCGGTGCTCTCCACCCTCGGCGAGGCGCTGGACATCGCCGGCGAGCATCCGGCCGAGACGGTCGGCGTCGTCGTCGACACCTTCCACGTGTGGTGGGACCCGCAGCTGGGCGAGCAGATCGCCCGCGCCGGCCGCGAGGGGCGCATCGCCAGCTACCAGGTCTGCGACTTCAACCTGCCCATCGCCTCCGATGCGCTGAAGTCCCGCGGCATGATGGGCGACGGGCACGTCGACTTCGCCACGATCAGCCGCTGGGTCTCCGAAGCCGGCTACACCGGTCCGGTGGAGGTCGAGATCTTCAATGAGGAGATCAACGCCCAGGACGCGGCCGCCACGCTGGAGACCATGACGGCCCGCTACGGCGAGCTCGTGCTGCCGGCGCTGCGGGCCGCGGCGCCGACGCCGGCGTCCTGAGCCGCCCGCCGAAGCCCGCGAGACCGCCGAGAGCCCGCCCGCGGGCATCGAGTGGCCGCTCCTGACGACATTCTTCCGTCCCGCGCCCGCCGCAGGGCCGGAGATCTCGTCAGGAGCGGCCACTCGATCCATCCGCAGACCGATCCAGCCGCATTCCGAGGAGAGAGATGACCGACGACGCCCCCGACGACCCCCGCACCCCGACCTCCGTGCTGCTGGTGGGACTGGACGGCTTCGGCCGCCGCCACCTGGCGAACCTCGAGCGGCTGGCCGCGCTCGGCCGCGCCGAGCTCATCGCCGGCGCCAGCCTGACCGACCCGGGACCGGAGGTCCGCGGGGACATCCCCGTCCACGCCACGCTGACCGAGGCGCGCGAAGCCGGGCACCGCCCCGACGTCGTCATCATCTCCACCCCGATCAACACGCACTTCGACCTCGCCCGCGAGGCGATGGACATGGGCGCCGACGTGCTGCTGGAGAAGCCGCCGACGGCGACGCTCGCCCAGCACCGCGAGCTGCTGGCCCATGCCGAGGCCGCCGGCCGCCGGGTGCAGGTGGGCTTCCAGTCCATCGGCTCCCACGCGCTGGAGGCGATCGAGCAGCTGCTCGCCGCGCCCGAGTCCCCGGGCGGCATCGGTGAGCTGCGCGCCGTCTCGGCCACCGGGCTGTGGCTGCGCCGGCAGGCCTACTACGACCGCGCGCCGTGGGCCGGCCGACGGGTGCTCGACGGCGTCGAAGTCGTCGACGGCGTGGTCACCAATCCGCTGGCCCATGCCGTGCGCACCGCGCTGCACGTCGCCGGAGCGCGGCGGGCCTCCGACGTCGACGACGTCGCCGTCGAGCTGCACCACGCCCACCGGATCGAGGCCGACGACACCTCCATCGTGCGGCTGCGCACTGCCGCAGGGCTTCCGGTGACCGCCGCGCTGACGCTGTGCGCGCCGGAGGAGCAGGAGCAGTACCCCTGGGTGACCGTCCACGGCACCGAGGGGCAGGCGGTGCTCTACTACACCCGCGACGAGCTGGTCATCACGCCGAACCGCGAGGCGCCGCAGAACGCCGACGACGCCGGGGAACCGCGCACCGTCGTCCATGGCCGGACCGACCTGCTGGAGAACCTGCTCGACGTCCGCGACGGGACCGCCGGGGCGCTGCTCTCCCCGCTGGAGGACGCCGACGCGTTCATGCAGGTCCTCGAGGCGGTGCGCACCGCGGAGGCGCCGGCGGCCATCGGCGAGGAGCACCTTCAGCAGGTCGACTCCGGCCCGGAGCGTCATCCGGTCATCCCGCACATCGCCGACTACCTGGCCCGGGCGACGAAGGCGCCGTCGACGTTCTCCTCGCTGGGCGCCCCCTGGGCCGCGCCGCCGGCGACCGACGGCGAGCTGACGATCCGCGACGCCGGCGCCCGCCGGGCCGTGGCCGAGCTGCGCACCGGCGAGGATCTCTCCCCGACCGACTCGCCGCGGCCGTTCCTCGACCGCGTCCGCACCCGCGGCGGCGTCGTCGTCACCGACCAGCAGCCGCTGGACCACACGTGGCATCTGGGCGTCTCCGTGGCCCTGCAGGACGTCGACGGCACGAACTTCTGGGGCGGACGCACCTACACCCGCGACGCCGGCCGGTACATCTGGCGCGCGGACCACGGGCGGATCCGCCCCGCCGAGCAGCGGCTCACCCACGACGTCGCCGCGCTCGACGGCGGCTCCCGGCTGCACCAGCGGCTGGACTGGATCGATGACCGCGGCGCGGCGCTGCTGGTCGAGGAGCGGTCGGTCACAGCGGCCGGTCTCGGCTCCGCCGGCGCCGCCGGCCCCGACGTCCCCGACAGCTGGGCGCTGGACGTGTCCTTCGCGCTGACCCCTGCGGTCGACCGGACGGTGATGCTGGGCAGCCCGGGCTCCAACGGACGCGTCGGCGGCGGCTACGGAGGCTTCTTCTGGCGGCTGCCGGCCGTCGAGGACGCCGCCATCTGCACCGCCGAGGCCGAGGGCGAGGAGGGGGTGCACGGCAGCGTCACCGACTGGCTGATGTACTCGGGCCGCTTCGGCTCGGTGCACGGCGGCGGCGAGGCCACCCTCGTGCTGGCCTCGACCGACGCCGACCCGTGGTTCGTGCGCTGCTCGGGCTACCCCGGAGTCGGGATGTCGCTCGCCTGGGACGCGCCGGTGGCCGCCGAGCCCGGCCGGCAGGTCGCACGCCGGGTGCGCGTCGCCGTCGTCGACGGCCGACTGGACCGTGACCAGGCCGCCGCCCTCGGCGAGCGGCTGATCGACGAGCCGGCGACCGTGCCGGCGGAGGAGCGAGCATGACGCAGCAGCCCCCACAGATGTCCCCTACCGCGGAGCTGGCCGCCAAGCACCGCCGGCTGGCCGGCGTGCTCGACGAGATCGGCGCCGACGGACTGGTGCTCTCCTCCGAGGGCGCGCTCTCCTGGCTGCTGGTCGGCGCCCGAGTGCACATCAGTCTGGCCGGCGCGCCGATCCTGCGTGCCCTGGTGACTCGCGAGGGCGTGGAGATCGGAGTGTTCTCCAACGAGGCCGCCCGCATCCGCGAGGAGGAGCTGGCCCCGCTGGCCGACGCGCTGGACGACGGCACCGTCACCCTGCACCCGATCGCCTGGCACGCCGACGTCGACGCCGTCGCCTCCTGGTTCCCGGCCGCGGCGGACTGGACGCTGGTCGACGAGGGCTCCGCCGCCCTGCCGCTGCGCGCGGCCCGGGCGAGCCTGCTGGCCCCGGAGATCGAGCGCTACCGGACGCTCTGCCGCGAGTCCGCCGAGGTGCTCACCGACGTGCTGTCGACGGCGACGCCGCAGACCTCCGAGTTCGAACTCGCCGCCGAGCTGGGCGGTCGGCTGACCGCCCGCGGCGCCGAGCCGGTGGTGCTGCTGGCCCAGGGCGCCGACCGGGCCGTGCACCGGCATCCGCTGCCGACGTCGGGCCCACTGGGTCGCCGGGCCATGGCTGTGGTCTGCGCCCGGCGCGGCGGGCTGATCGCCGACGTCACCCGGTGGGTGGGCTTCGGCGACCCGGTCGAGGGCGAGGACGCGCTGGATGCCGCGATCCTCGACGTCGAGGCCGACATCTTCGCCGCGCTGCGCCCCGGCGTCGCGCTGGTCGACGTGCTGGAGACGATCCGCCGGGCCTATCCCGCTCGCGGCTTCGACCCCGAGGAGTGGACCCAGCACCACCAGGGCGGAGCCGCCGGCTACCAGGGCCGCGACCCGCGCGTCGCGCCCGGAGTGCCGGACGTGCTGCACCCCGACCAGGCCTTCGCCTTCAACCCGACCGGCTTCGACGCGCGGCGGGTTCTCGGCGCGAAGGTCGAGGACACAGTGCTGATGCGTCAGGATGGAGACGTCGAGGTCCTCAGCCTCGACCCGCGCTGGCCGAGCATCGAGGTCGCCGGACGCGACCGGCCGGCGACGCTGCGGCGCTGAGCGCCGCCGTCGGATCTCGATTAGGCTGAACGTGACAAGTACCACTCGACCAAGGAGAGTCCCCATGTCAGCACCGATCATCGTCGGCGTGGACGGCAGCGAGACCGCCCGAAAGGCGGCCGAGCAGGCGCTCGAGCTGGCCCGTGCGCTGGGCGCCGAGCTCAAGGTGATCTCGGCCTACAGCCAGGACCGCAGCGAGACCATCCAGAGCGGGTCCGACAAGTGGGTCGTCTCCGACGCCGACAACGCGCTGCACACCGCCGAGAAGGTCGTCGCCTCGCTGGACGCCGACGGCGTGACGGTCACCCCGGGCGCGGAGTTCGGCCGGCCGGCCGAGGCGCTGCTGGCCGCCGCGGAGAAGAACGACGCGCAGATGATAGTCGTCGGCAACCAGCGCATCCGCGGCATGGGCCGCGTGCTGGGCAGCATCGCCACCTCGGTGGCGCACAACGCCGACTGCGACGTGCACATCGCCAACACCTACACGGCCTGAGGCCGCGGGGCGGGCTCGACGTCGGCCCCCGCACTCCCCCGCTTCCCGACTCCCGGATGACTCCGCGGGACGGGTGGGAATGAGCGCTCATTCCCACCCGTCCCGCGGAGTCATCGTCGTGCGGGGCGGCGGTCGGTCGTCGGCCGCTCAGTCGTCGACGGGCACTGTCACGGCGACCGTCTCGGAGGCCGTCTCGCCGGCGTCGTTGCTCGCCACCACCTGGACCGCGTGCTCGCCGGGGCCGACGTCGCCGGCCTGGAGCTTCACGTCCTGGTCCTTCGGCGTGCGGTCCTCGACCTGCGCCGTCGCCCGCTGCTCGCCGTCGACGACGAGTGCGAACCGGGTGCCGTTGACCTCGCCCTCGGCGATGGTCGCCTCCACCCGCAGCTTGCCGACCTCGGCATCCTCGACGTCGATCGCGACCGGGCCCGGTGCGGGCTCGCCGGTGCCGGGGACCTCCTCGAACTCCGGAGCCTCGGCGGTGTAGTCCAGGGCGGGAGCCTCAGGCTGCTCCATGCCCTCGCCGAGGAAGTAGGAGGTGTGCGGCGGCTGGTTGTAGGCGGTGTTCTGCCAGGCGACCGACAGCCGGTACTGCGAGTCGGACATCGGCGTGCGCAGTCGATGCTCGGTGGGGATCACCGTGGTGGCGATGCGCAGCGCCGTCGAGTCCTCGGTGCGGGTGACGATCTCCTCGCGCCAGTCGCCCAACAGGTCGGCCTGCACCGCGACGTTGCCCTTGGTGCCGTTGTTGCTCAGCGTCCCCTCGGCCCGATAGAGCTCCTCCTCGGCCTCCTCCTCGTAGTTCCACGTCGAGATGGTCGGCACGCCCGTGCCGGACTCGGCGTCGTAGTCGTGGTCGGTGATCTCGCGCAGCAGATCACCGTCCCACCAGGTGAGGAAGTTCGCCGCGGGGATGGTCTCGGAGATCAGCTCGCCGGAGGCGGACATCAGCTGCCCGGTGCGCGAGTCCCAGGAGGCGTCGCCGCCGACGGCCCAGCCCTCGGCGCCGGGGTGGCGCGGGTCGATGTCGCCCATGGCCGCCCGACCGGTGTCGACCTCGGCCGGGATGTCCCAGAGGATCTCACCGGTGGCGGCGTCGCGCAGCGTCGCGCCGCGTCCTCCGGAGGCGCCGATGTCCTCGTGGGCGGAGAAGACCTCCTGGCCCGGTCGCGAGGGGTCGAAGTCGGAGACATGCTGGGCGTCGCCGTGACCGAGGCCGGTGTTGTACAGCGGCGTGCCGTCGTCGTCGAGGGTCATCGAGCCGTAGACGATCTCGTCCCTGCCGTCGCCGTCGACGTCGTTGACCGAGAGGCTGTGGTTGCCCTGGCCTTCATACTCGTCGCCGGCCTCGTCGCTGTCGAAGACCCAGCGCGAACTCAGCTCCTCGCCGTCGAAGTCCACCGCCCAGACCACGGCGCGGGTGTAGTAGCCGCGGGCGAAGACCGCGCTCGGCGACTGCCCGTCCAGATACGCGGTGCCGGCCAGGAAGCGGTCGACGCGGTTGCCGTAGGTGTCGCCCCAGTTCGCCAGGTCCCCGCGCGGCGGGACGTAGTCGACCGTGTCGACGGCCGCACCGGTCTCGCCGTCGAAGACCGTCAGGTACTCGGGCCCCTCCAAGATGCGGCCCTCGGAGTTGCGATGGTCGGCCTCCGGGTCGCCGATCACCTCGCCGGCGCCGTCGACGGTCCCGTCGGCGGTCTTGGTCATGACCTCGGAGCGGCCGTCGCCGTCATAGTCGAAGACCTGGAACTGCGTGTAGTGCGCGCCGGCGCGGATGTTCTTCCCCAGGTCGATGCGCCAGAGCTGCGTGCCGTCCTGCTCGTAGGCGTCGAGCATGACGCTGCCGGTGTGGCCGCTGTGCGCGTTGTCCTTGGCGTTGGTCGGGTACCACTTGACGATGTACTCATACTCGCCATCACCATCGACGTCGCCGACGGAGGTGTCGTTGGCGGTGTAGCTGTAGTCCACGCCGTCCGGCGTGGTGCCGCCCTGGGGCTTCTGCAGCGGAATGTCCTGCGTCTGGCCGTCCCAGGCGTCGAACCCCTCGGTGGCCCAGCGCTCGACGCCGTCGACGACGGTGCTCACCCGATAGGTCGCCCCGGCGGAGCCGTCGGGGTCCTGCAGGCTGGTCGTCCCGTCGAGCGGCTCCTCGGTGACCCGCTCGCCGTCGCGGTAGACATGGAAGGCCAGGTCCTGCGGGTCGTCGCCGAGCAGCCGCCAGCCGACGTGCACGCCGTCGCCGGAGGTCGCGGCGACCGGTGCCCGGTCGATCCGCTCGGCCTGACGGGCGAGACCGGAGGCCTCCGACGACGCCCCGCCGGCATCGCCGGAACCCTCCGGGGCGGCAGCCGCTCCCCCGGCGGCGCCGAGGAGCAGACTGCCGGCCGCCACGGCCGAGACTCCGGCCTTCAGCGGTGAACTGAAACGATTCACCATTGATCGTTCCTCTCCGAATATCGAGAACAGATACGAGTGAGCCGCCGCTCGACGACCCATGGAGAACGTAAGCTGAATCACATGTAACGATCAATAGTCTGAGCATGCCGTCTGAGCATCGCCGCCCGTGGATGACTCCGCGGCACGTGTGGGAAAGCGCGCATATTCCCACACGTGCCGCGGAGTCATCGCTGGTCGGGGCGTGCCCGCGAAAGGCCTCGAGGCTCAGTCCAGCCGGGTGATCTCCACCCCGTTGAGCCAGCCGTCGGCCTCGACCGTCAGCTGACCGTCCTGGACCTCCACCGGCTGCAGCACGCGGCTGCTCGTGGAGCCGCGGCCGGCGTTCGCCGCACCGAAGTCCTCGCCCTCCACGGCGACGTCGAGCCGGGCGGTGCCGATCATGTCACCCCAGATCACCCGCACGGCGTAGGTCCCGTCGGGGACATCGACGGCGAAGGGCGTCTCCACACTCGGCAGCAGGAAGTCCCGCGCCAGATCCGACGGCGCCGGGTCGAAGTCCGCGCCGCGGTCCCGGCCGTCGGGCTCGCCGGCGAGGAAGCCGTGGCCGCGCTCGGCGGTGTACGCCGTGGTCCCCTCCACCGGCGTGAAGCCGTCCATCGTCGGCCCGCCGGAGAGCTGGAGATCGAAGGAGTGCAGCGGCGCCCGCGTGGCGACGGTCAGCACCTCCGAGGCCTCCGAGGCGTCGCGGGCGTTCACAGCGACCACGCGCAGGTCGTAGGAGGCGTCCTGCTCCAGCCCGGAGACCTCCGCGCGCTGCTCGGTGGAAGTGGTGGCCAGCGACCAGGCGTCCTCGCCGGCAGAGGAGCGTTTCATCTGCACCCGATGGGTGTCGGCGTCGTCGCCGGAGGCCCAGTGCAGCGTCAGCCCGGAGGCCGAGACGCCCTCGGCCCGCAGGTCGCTCGGCGCCGCGGGCACCTCGGCCGGCGGCTCGACGTCGACGACGTGCTCGGCCAGCGGGACGTCCAGCGCCGCGGTGTCCTCGGCGACCAGCCGTGCCATCCGGATCGCACCGTACTCCTGGAAGTGGGTGTCGTCCTGCGTGCCGTCGGGACGGTTCGGATAGATCCCGGCCGGCACCCAGAGGAAGACGGACTTCGCCTCCTCAGGGCCGATCTCGTCCAGGTACGCGCGGCTGGAGGCCGCGAGGTCCACCAGCGGCGTGCCGGTCTCCTCGGCCAGCGCCGTCGCCTGCTCGACGTACTCGGGGAAGGAGACGTTGAACGCGCCGGTGGCGGGATCGAAGTCCCGCCGCGAGACGGGAGTGACCAGGATCGGCGTGGCCCCGCGCTGCCGAGCGCCCTCCACATAGGTGCGCAGATAGTTGCGGTAGTCGGCCGGGGCGGCGTACCGATCGTCGACGCCGTAGGTGTTGTCGTTATGGCCGAACTGCACGTAGAGCGTGTCACCGGGCCGGATCTGGCGCAGCACGGCGTCCAGCCGCCCCTGGCTGATGAAGTTCTTCGACGAGCGCCCGCCGATGGCGTGGTTGTCGACGACGACGCCGTCGTCGAGGAACCGGCCGAGCATCTGTCCCCAGCCGGCCTGGGGCGCATACGCGTCGGCATAGGTCTGCACGGTGGAGTCGCCGGTGATGTAGGCCGTCGGCGTCTCCGCGGCCTCGCGCTCGTGGTGGGCGGTGATCGTCACGGCCGAGATCGTCGCCGCCTCGCCGGAGAACTCCAGGTTCAGCTGGCCGTCGACGAGCGCGACGTCGAAGGAGAGCTCCCGCGTCTCGCCGGCGGCGAGCCGGGCCGGCTCGACCTTCTGCATCTGCTCGGCGGTGACCGCCAGATCCGTGGGCGCCTCCGGATCGCCGGCGGCGACTGTGACGGTGTAGTCGCCGGCGGGGATGTCGGCGACCAGCTCGGTGTCGCCGACGGTGATCAGATCTCCGTGCAGCGGGTCCTGGCCGCGATGGACGGGCGTCACCTCCTCGAGGTCGACGAAGCCGACGCGGTGCTGTGCGGTGTAGGGCGCCCCGGGGCGCAGGGCGACTGCACCCTCGGCGCCGCGGCCGGGTCCGAGGTCCAGGGTCAGGCTGCCGTCCTCCGGGAACGTCGGCTCCGGCACCGAGTCGCCGGCGAGCCGCCCGACGGCGGCCGCCGAGGGTCCCGAGAGCCCCTCGGCGCCGACGGCGCGCGCCCGGTAGTAGTGCACCGCCGTGGTGTCGACGTCGTCGTCGGTCGCGAAGACCTCGCGGGCTCCGGTGCGCGCGACCTCGACGTAGTCGCCGTCGGCGCTGTCGGCCCGCAGCAGCACGTAGCCCTGCGCACCGGAGACCTCGTCCCAGCGGATGTCCAGGCGCCCGGGCTCGGCGTGGGCGACGCGCACCGACTCCGGAGCGGCGAGCGCGCCCGTCGACTGGGATGCGGCCTCCGAGGCCGTGGCGGCCCCGCCTGAGCTCGTCGTGCCGGTCGCTGCTCCCCCGGCGGAGCCCAGCACGAGGCCGGCCGCCGCGAGCGTCGAGGCCCCGGCGATCACGGATGATCTGAAACGATCCACCATCGAACGTTCCCCTCCTGATGTCGTGATCATCGATGGACGGGTCGCCGAACGACGACCCATGGAGAACGTAAGGTGAATCACATGTAACGATCAACTCCCAGCGGCATGCTCTCTTCGCATCGCGCAAGACACGATGACTCCGTGGAACGTGCGGGAATGCGCGCACTTTCCCATACTTTCCACGGAGTCATCGCCCTGGGAGCATCGCCCCGGGCGAGTCATCGCCCCCGCGCCCGACCCTCAGTGCGCGAGCTCGGTGCGCCAGGAGCGCTTGGGCTCCCAGCCGAGCACGCGGCGGGCCTTCTCGATGGAGAACGCCGTCGCGTCTCCGGAGAGACCTCCGGCCAGATGCGCCAGGTCCGGGAAGTGCTCCGGGACCAGCTCGGCCAGCGGTCGGCGCGCCAGCGCATCGGCCGCCCCCACGAAGAACACCGAGCCGTTCTCCACGGCGTCGCTGCGCTCCAGGGCGGCGAGCAGGAAGTCGGTGACGTCGCGGGCGTCGACGTAGTTGAACAGCGCCACCGCGGAGAGCGCCGGGTCGTCCAGCCGCTCGCGGACGGTGTGGCCCTGCTGCGTGGGGGCGCCCTCCCACTCCTCGGGCGCGATCACGTAGCAGGGCCGGAAGCTCATGAACTTCACCGCGTCGGTCTGCTGGGCGAACATCGCCGCGACCTGCTCGGCGACGTGCTTGCTCAGCCCGTAGGCGTGCCACGGCTGCGGAGGCACGTCCTCGTCCAGCGGCAGCCGCGGCGGGACCCAGCCGACCGGCGAGCCGTAGCCCATGATCGACGGGCTCGAGGCGATGATCACGGTCTTCGCCCCGGAGCCGACCGCCGCGGCGGTGACGTTCTGCGCGATCCCCGCATTGGTCTTCAGGATCACGTCCTCCGGCGCGACGAACGGCACGGCGATGGCCGCCAGCGAGATCACCGCCGTCGGGGAGACCTCGGCGAAGAGCTCGGCGGTCGCCTCGGCGTCGAGCAGGTCGACGGCCCGGTGGTCGACGCCGTCGACCGGCTGCTCGGGCAGGTCGCGGTCGATGCTGATGATCTCGTGCTCCGTGGCGGCGAAGCCGGCGACGACGCTGCGTCCCAGTCGTCCGGAGCCTCCGGTGATGATGATGCGTTCAGCCAACAGATGCCTCCTGCAGTGGGCGGATCAGGGGTCATGGACGAGGGACCTGCGCCGAGCGGCCGACGACGGCGCGGCGGTCAGCTCGCGGCGGCCGCCGTCGCCGCGGCACCCAGCCCCAGCTCGACGTCGGCCACCTGCACCGGCGCGCCGGCGGCCAGCGAGGCGTTGCCGCAGACGCCGACGGCGATCGCCTCGATGCCGTCGCCCAGCCCGGCGGGGCGGTGGTACGGATCCTCGCCGGGTCCGGTGAAGATGTCGGCCAGCAGCAGCCGGTCGCCGCCGCCGTGGGCGCCTTCGCCCTGGACGATCTCGATCTCCTCGGCCTCGCCCCAGTGGCGCTGCAGCACCAGCCGCTCGCCCTTGGCGCGGACCGCGGAGGAGCGGCCGTCCTCGGCCACCGAGGGGTCCACCGGCGAGCCGCCGGAGGCCGGCAGCACCGCGGCCCGCTCGACGACCTCCAGCTCCAGCCGCCCCTCGGTGCCGTTGATCGCGACCCGATATCCCTCCCAGGGGCTGTGGGCGTTGAGCGAATAGTTCAGCACCGGGCCGCCGGCGTAGTCGACGATCAGCGCGAGGTTGTCCTCGATGGTGATGCCCCCGCCGAAGACGTCCTGGTCGCGCCGGTAGCCGTCGTGGTGCTCGTTCTCCAGGTAGAGCGCCCGCAGCGTCTCGTCGGTGCGCAGATCCAGGGCGAAGGGATCAGACGCCGAGTCCTCGCGGGTGCCGCGCTCGGCCGGGCTGATCCCGCGGGCGGCGGCGTTCTCCGCGCCGTAGAACTTCAGCCCGCCGGAGGCGTAGACCCTCTGCGGGGAGTCGTCGAGCCACCAGTTGACCAGGTCGAAGTGGTGGGAGGCCTTGTGGATCAGCAGCCCGCCGGAGTTCTCCTTCACCCGGTGCCAGCGACGGAAATAGTCGGCCCCGTGGACGGTGTCCAGCACCCACGTGAAGTCGATCGAGGTCACCGTGCCGATCCGCCCCTCCTGGACGGCGGCCTTCAGCGCGGTGTTCCGCGGCGAGTAGCGATAGTTGAAGGTCACGGTGACGTCCCGGCCGGTCTCATGGACGGTGCGGGCGATCCGCGCGCTGGACTCGGCGTCGATGGTCAGCGGCTTCTCCACCACGACGTCGGCGCCGGCGGTCAGCGATTCGACGATGTAGTCGGCGTGGGTGAAGTCGGGGCTGGTGATGATCACCCGGTCGATGCTCCGCGCCTGCACGACGGCGGTCAGCTCCCCCGGGTCGAAGGTCCCGACCTCGGCGCCGTGCTCGGCGGCGATCCGCCCCCGATGATGCTCGGCGCGGCCGGGGTTGGAGTCGGCGACGGCCACCAGCTCGGCGACGTCGGCGTGGGCGCCGAGGATGGCGTCGACGTACATCGCGCAGCGGCTGCCCGTGCCGACGATGACGTACCGGGTGCGGGTGTTCTGGTTGCTCACGGGTGAGCCAGCTCCTTCGGGATGCGGATGGGGGGGGGGGAAGACCGGGCCCGGCGAGGCCGCGGGCGCCGGGGCGGCCGCGGGATGGGGCGGAATGCAGGGTCCTCCCAGCAGTCTGCTCGTGACGACAGGGAATGAGAAGAGCTCTTCTGATGTGTTCCACGCATCGTGCGGTGGCCCGAGGGCATCCCCGCCGCCCTCACGGCGACGACGGCGCCCCGCCCGCCGGTGCGGGTGCGGGACGCCGTCGTCGTCCGTGCTGCGAGCGGACGGACCGACCGCCGATCACCGGATGCGGATCACTTGATGCCGGTGGTGGCCATGCCCTTGATGAGGAACCGCTGACCGAACAGGAAGATCAGGAACAGCGGCAGGATGGAGACGATCGACATCGCGAACATCGCACCCCAGTTGGACTCGCCGGTCGAGTCCAGGAAGGACTGCAGGGCCAGCGGCACGGTGTACACGTCCGGCGAGGTCAGGAAGATCAGCTGGCTGAAGAAGTCGTTCCACGTCCACATGAACGTGAAGATCGCCGTCGTCGCCAGCGCCGGGACCATCAGCGGCAGGATGACCTGGATGAAGATCCGGATATGGCCGGCGCCGTCGATGCGGGCCGCCTCGTCCAGGTCCTTCGGGATGCCGCGGATGAACTGCACCATCAGGAAGACGAAGAACGCGTCGGTGGCCAGGATCTTCGGCACGATCAGCGGCAGGAAGGTGTTCACCCAGCCGAGGTTCGAGAACAGGATGTACTGCGGGATGATCACCACGTGCACCGGCAGCATGATGGTCAGCAGCATCAGCGCGAACATCGGCTTCTTGAACCGGAAATCCAGCCGGGCGAAGGCGTAGGCCGCCATCGAGCAGGAGATCAGATTCGCCAGGATGGAGCCGAAGACGACCACCGCCGAGTTCCACAGGAAGTGGCTGAACGGGTGGCTCAGCGCGTTCCAGCCCTCGATGTAGTTGCCGAACTCCAGCGAGGTCAGCAGCAGCCCGGACTCGCGGAAGATCAGCTCGTCGGGGCGCAGCGAGGAGACCAGCATCCACAGCAGCGGATAGATCATCCCCAGCGAGGCGACCACCAGCAGCACGTGCTTGATGATCGAGCGGGTGGCGCGGCCGGCGGCCGTCGTCGACTTCATCGGCGAGTGATCCTCGCCGGCGCCGGTGGACTGGGCGAGCGCGGCGGTGTTGGCGCTCATGTCCTCCTCGCGGCGCCGAGCGCCGCCGGAGGGGGCGGAAGTGGTCTGCAGAGAATCAGTCATCGTAGTGCACCCAATACTTGGACAGCCAGAAGTTGATGGCGGTGAGCGAGGCGATGATCAGCACCAGGACCCAGGCCATCGCTGAGGCGTAGCCCATGTCGAAGCCCTTGAAGCCCTGCTGGTACAGATACAGCGTGAAGAACAGCGTGGAGTCCGCCGGACCGCCGGTTCCGTTGGAGACCACGTAGGCCTGCGTGAAGTTCTGGAAGGCGCCGATGAGCTGCAGGACCAGGTTGAAGAAGATGATCGGGGTCAGCAGCGGGATCGTGATGGTGAAGAACTGCTTGAATCGGCTGGCGCCGTCGATGCTGGCGGCCTCGTAGAACATCTCCGGGATCTGCCGCAGCCCGGCCAGGAAGATGACCATCGGCGCGCCGAACGTCCAGACGTGCAGGATGATCAGCGTGCTCAGCGCGGTGTCCGGGCTGGACACCCAGCCCTGGCCCTCGATGCCGAAGCTGCCCAGGATCTGATTGATCAGACCGCCGTGGCCGAAGATCTGGCGCCACAGCACCGCGATGGCCACCGAGGAGCCGAGCATCGACGGCAGGTAGAAGACCGAACGGTAGAAGGCCAGACCGCGCATGCCGCGGTCGAGCAGCATGGCCACCGCCAGCGAGACCGCCAGCTGCAGCGGCACGCCGACGAAGACGTAGGTGAAGGTCACCTCGATCGCCTTGTGCAGCCGATCGTCGCCGATCATCCGGGTGATGTTCTCCATCCCGGCCCACTCGGGCGGCTGCAGCAGGTTGTAGTCGGTGAAGGCCAGGTACAGCGAGGCCAGCATCGGGAACAGCGTGATCCCGAAGAGACCCAGCGTCCAGGGCAGCAGGAACAGGTGGCCGGCCTTGTTCTCCTTATGCCGACGCTTGCCGCCCTTTCCGGTCTTCTTGAGCTGATTGAGTTCGGCGACGACGCTCATGGCGCCACCTCCCCGGCTCCGACGCGCCGAGGCGCCTGCGAGCGGTCCTGGTGGGACAGCATGGCCCCCTCCTCCGTGGTCTCCGGTGGTATTCCCGCGGCTGGCAATCGCTTTCCAGCCGTCACTGCCTCGACGGTAAGCCGGGCCACAGTGTGAGGTCAAGCACACCGAGCGGTGCAGACCCGCCGGTGCGCGGCGATCGGGGCGCTTCGCCGGAAGCCCGGGGCACATCGGCGGCGAAACATCCGCATGATCACGGGGATCGCGGGTTGAATCGTTTTGAGTATCATTCTGTGATGCTGTTCGTGGATCATTCCATTCTTTCGAGAGCGTGGACTGCATCACAGAGCGGCACTAGAGTCGAGGACACCGATCCCGACCGCGAGGAGCCTCACCGATGGACCACGCCGCGGACCACGCCGCGCCCGCCGTGACGCGGGTCGAGCTGCTGCTCGCCGCCATGCCCTTCAGCGCCGGACGCCGCGTGCAGGGCGAAGAGACCGTCGACGAGTACAACGCCTCCTCGCAGTCCTTCACCCGCATGGAGGCACTGATGGTCCGCGTCACCGACGCCTCCGGGGCCGTCGGCTGGGGCGAGGCCTTCGGCCACCGGGTCAATCCCGCCTCCTGGGCGGCGCTGGAGCATCTGGTCGCCCCATTCCTGCTCGGCCGCCCCGCGGACCCGGAGGCGGTCCGCCGAGACTCGGAATACGCGTTCCACGCCTTCGGCCGCACCGGCCCGGTGCACTACGCGATCTCGGCGATCGACACCGCGCTCTGGGACCTGGCGGCACAGCGCGCCGGCGTCCCGCTGCGGCGCCTGCTGGACCCGCGGGCCGGCGACGTCGTCGACTGCTACGCCTCGCTGGTCCACTACGGCGAGGACCCCGCGGAGGTCGCCCACCACGTCTCGCGCGCCCAGCAGGCCGGCTACCGGGCCTTCAAGCTGCACGAGTCCACGCCGGAGGCCGTCGGCGCCGCCCGCGAGCAGGCCGGGACGGAGGCGGCGCTGATGACCGATGTGAACTGCCGCTGGGACGAGGCCGGCGCCGACGCGGCGCTGCGCGCCCTGGCCGTCCACGATCTGCGCTGGCTCGAGGAACCGATCTTCCCGCCCGACGACACCCCGACCATGGCGCGGCTCAACGCCCGGCACGGCCGCGTCTCCGCCGGCGAGAACGCCTCCGGGGTCGCCGGCATGGTCGAGCAGATGCGCGCCGGGGCCGTGGAGGTCGCCCAGCCGAGCGTGGGCAAGATCGGCGGGATCTCGGCGATGCGCGAGGTTCTGGCCGCCGGAGCCGCGCTCGGCGTGGAGATCGCTCCCCACACCTTCTACTGCGGCCCGGCCTTGAACGCCACGGCTCAGCTCATCGCCGGCCTGCTGCCGGACGCTCAGCTGGAGGTCCCCTTCCTGCAGTGGCCGCAGACGTTGCACGCCCTGCACGGCGCCGGCCCGTCGATCACCCTGGATGAGACCCCGGGGCTGGGCTTCGTCCCGGACGAACAGGTCCTGCAGGAGCACCTGCTGGCCTCCGCCGTCATCGAGTGAGCATCGTTCCGGAGGTGCGCCGCGCGTGCCGGTCGCAGCGCCGACCTGCGGCGACGACGCCGGCTCGCATAGAGTGCTGTCCATGACCGAGGTCACAGACTCCACGCGCACCCCGCAGGGCCGCGGACTCCGCATCGCCTGCGTCCCCGACAGCTTCAAAGGCTCGGCGACCGCCGCCGAAGCCGCCGCCGCGCTGGCGCACGGGGCCGAGCAGGTCTTCGCCGGCGCAGAGATCGTCACCCTGCCCTTCGCCGACGGCGGCGAGGGCACGCTGGAGGCGCTGCTGGACGCCTGGGGCCAGCAGGCCGAGGAGGTCGCCGTCGTCGACGCGCTCGGCCGTCCGACCGTCGGACTGGCGGGCCGGTCGGCGGACGGACGCACCGCAGTGCTGGAGGCCGCGCAGGCCAACGGTCTGCCGCAGGTCTCCGACGTCGCCCCGCAGCCGCGGCGCGCCGACACCCGCGGGGTCGGGGTGCTGGCCGCGCATCTGCTCGACTCCGGCGCGGAGGAGATCCTGGTCTGCCTGGGCGGCTCGGCGACCACCGACGGCGGCACCGGCCTGCTCCGCGCACTGGGGGTGCAGTTTCTCGACGCCGACGGCGCGGAGGTCGCCGAGGGCGGGCAGGGCCTGGCCGACATCGCCCGGATCGAGACCGCAGGACTGCATCCGCGGGCGAGGCAGGTGCGCTGGAGGCTGGCCGTCGACGTGGACAATCCGCTGGTCGGCCCGCGCGGCGCGGCGGCGGTCTTCGGCCCGCAGAAGGGCGCGGACGCCGACGACGTCGCCGCGCTGGACGCCGGGCTGGAGCGGCTGGCCGAGGTCCTCGCCGCGACGGTCGGGGCCGACGCCGCCGCGCTGCGCGAGCACCCCGGATTCGGGGCCGCCGGCGGGATCCCGGTCGCCCTGGCGGCGCTGCTCGACGCCGAGGTGGTGCCGGGCTCGCAGATGGTCGCCGAGGCGCTGGACCTGGCCGGCACCCTGACCGGATCCGACGTCGTGCTCACCGGCGAGGGGTCGCTGGACTCGCAGTCGCTGGGCGGCAAGGTGGTCGCCGCCGTGCGCGATCACGCGCCGGAGGGAGCGGCCGTCGTCGTGGTGGCCGGAGCGGTGGGACTCTCCGCCGCCGAGTGCCGCGAGGCGGGACTGACCGCCGCGCTGTCGATCGCGCCGTCGGCGGCGAGCCTGGAGCAGCTGCAGGACCGGGCTCCGGAGCTCATCGAGCAGACCGCGGCTCAGGCGTGCGCGCTGCTGGGGCATCGGCCGCGCGGCTGAGGAGCCAGGTCACCGCCGACTGCACATCGGGCCCCTCCGACGAACGACGGTGACGTCGCCCGTCGGAGAAGGGCCCGACATGCCTTCCTCGTCAGCGAGCTGATCAGGTGAGCTGAGCGATCAGCTGTCCCACCAGAGCCTCCTGGCTCTGCTCGCTGGTGTCGAGGGTGATGTCCGCGTTCCGCGGAGCCTCGTAGGGGGCGCTGATCCCGGTGAAGTTCTCCAGGTGTCCCTCGCGGGCCTGCTTGTAGAGGCCCTTCGGATCACGCCGCTCGCAGACCTCCAACGGGGTGTCGACGAAGATCTCGACGAAGTCGCCGTCGTCGAAGAGCTCGCGGGCGGCGTCGCGGTCCCGGCGGTACGGCGAGACGAAGGCGGTCATCACGATGACGCCGGCCTCGGCGAAGAGCCGGGCGACCTCGGCGACGCGGCGGATGTTCTCCTCGCGGTCGGTCTCGGACATGCCCAGGTCCTTGCTGAGCCCCTGACGCACATTGTCGCCGTCCAGGATCATCGTGTGGTGCCCGCGCCGCTGCAGCTCGGCCTCCAATGCATTGGCCAGCGTGGACTTGCCGGATCCGGAGAGACCGGTGAACCAGATGCAGCGGCCGGAATGGCCGTTGGTCTGTTCGCGCATCTGCCGCGTGACGGCGGTGCGGTGCCAGACCACCTGGGCCTTGGACTCGTGCTGCCGGTACTCGTACGGCGAGTCCTGGGAGACGACCTCACGGATCATGCCGGCGCCGACTGTGACGTTGGTCAGTCGGTCGATGATGATGAAGCTGCCGGTGCCGGGGTTGCCGCGGTACAGGTCCATCGGGACCTCGCCGGTGAGCTCCACCTGGCACCGGGCGATGGCGTTGAGCTCCATCGCGTCGGCGTCCTGGTGGTCCAGCGTGTTGACGTCCACCTGGTATTCGATGGACTCCACGGTCCCGGAGATCTCCTGGGTGGCGAGCTTGAAGTCGTAGAGCTTGCCCGGCTGCATCGTGTGCTCGTGCATCCAGACGATGTCGGCGGCGAAGGTGTTCGAGGAGGCGACGTCGTCCTCGGCCGCCACCATCCAGTCGCCGCGGGAGATGTCGATCTCGTCGGTCAGGGTGACCGTGATGGCGTCGCCGGGGAAGGCGGCCTCGAGGTCGCCGTCCCAGGTGACGATCCGGTCCACCGTCGAGATCTTGCCCGACGGCGCGGTCTTGACCTGCTGACCGGGCTTCAGGATGCCGGAGGTCAGCGTCCCGGAGTAGCCGCGGAAATCGAGGTTCGGCCGGTTGACGTACTGCACCGGCAGTCGCAGGTCCTCGAGGTTCTGGTCCTCGATGATCTCCACGGTCTCCAGATGCTTCAGCAGCGGGGTGCCCTCGAACCACGGGGTGTTCTCGCTCGGATTGACGACGTTGTCGCCCTCCAGCGCGGAGATCGGCACGAAGGTGATGTCCTCGGCGTGCAGGTTGGTGGCGAACTCCCGGTAGTCGGCGACGATCTGGTCGAATCGCTCCCGGGAGAAGTCCACGAGGTCCATCTTGTTCACCGCGACGACCAGGTGGTCGATGCCCAGCAGATCGCAGATGTAGCTGTGGCGGCGGGTCTGGGTCACCACGCCGTGCCGGGCGTCCACCAGGATGACCGCCAGCGAGGCGGTGGAGGCGCCGGTGGCCATGTTCCGGGTGTACTGCTCGTGCCCGGGCGTGTCGGCGATGATGAACTTGCGCTTGTCGGTGGAGAAGTAGCGGTACGCGACATCGATGGTGATGCCCTGCTCCCGCTCCGACTGCAGCCCGTCGACGAGCAGCGCCAGGTCGACCCGGTCGCCCTGGGTGCCCGAGCTCTTCGACGCGGCGGTGACCGCGGCGAGCTGGTCCTCGTAGATCATCTGCGAGTCGTGCAGCAGGCGCCCGATGAGGGTGGACTTGCCGTCGTCGACGCTGCCGCAGGTGATGAACCGCAGGAGATCCTTGTTCTCATGCTCGGCGAGGTAGGCTTCGATGTCCTCGGCGATCAGTGGGGACTGGTGCGACATTTAGAAATAACCCTCTCGCTTCTTCTTCTCCATCGAGCCGGACTGGTCGTGATCGATGGCCCGTCCCGACCGCTCGGAGGTGGTGGTCAGCAGCATCTCCTGGATGATCTCCGGCAGCGTCTGCGCGTGGGACTCCACCGCACCGGTCAGCGGGTAGCAGCCCAGCGTGCGGAAGCGCACCCACTTCTCCTCGGGAACCTCGCCCGGCTCCAGCGGCATGCGCTCGTCGTCGACCATGATGTCGATGCCGTCGCGCTCCACGATCGGCCGCGGCGCCGAGTAGTACAGCGGCACGATCGGGATGTCCTCGAGGTAGATGTACTGCCAGATGTCGAGCTCGGTCCAGTTGCTCAGCGGGAACGCACGGATCGACTCGCCCTTGGTGAGCTTGGCGTTGTAGATGTTCCACAGCTCGGGGCGCTGGCTCTTCGGGTCCCAGCGGTGGTATTTGTCGCGGAAGGAGAAGACCCGCTCCTTGGCCCGCGAGGCCTCCTCGTCGCGGCGCGCGCCGCCGAAGGCGGCGTCGAAGCCGTGCAGCGACAGCGCCTGCTTCAGCGCCTGAGTCTTCATGACGTCGGTGTGCTTGGCGGAGCCGTGGTCGAAGGGGTTGATGCCGGCCCGGCGCCCCTCCTCGTTGGTGTGGGTGATCAGCTCCATCCCCACCTCGGCGGCCATCCGGTCCCGGAACTCGATCATCTCCCGGAACTTCCACGTGGTGTCGATGTGCATCAGCGGGAAGGGCGGCGTGCCGGGGTAGAACGCCTTCCTCGCCAGATGCAGCATCACCGAGGAGTCCTTGCCGATGCTGTAGAGCATCACCGGGTTGGCGAACTCGGCCACCACTTCCCGGATGATGTGGATGGACTCGGCCTCGAGCTGCTTCAGATGCGTCCGGCGCTCGGGCGTGACCGGCGTCTCTGCAGTGGTCGCTGTCATTTTCCCTACCTTAGCTGTTCTCCGGTGCGATGCTCAGTGTGCCGGCGAGCGCGTCCTCCCAGACGCGGCCCCGCGCCGAGGCGGCGACGAAGCTCGGGTTGAGCACCGATTCCTGCTGGTTGCAGCGCAGCGGCTCCAGCGTGTCCGCGCGGAGCACCTCGCCGCCGGCGGCGGTCACCACCGCCTGCGCCGCGGCCGTGTCCCATTCCGAGGTCGGCGCCAGCCGCGGGTAGAGGTCCGCCTCGCCCTCGGCCACCAGGCAGAGCTTCAGCGAGGACCCCATCGAGACCCGTTCATGCTCGGGCAGCCGGGCCACGAAGGCCTCGAACTCCTCCGAGCCGTGCGAGCGCGACCCCACGATCTTCCAGGGACCGTCGCCCGGGCCGGGCAGCGGCCGCACGGCGATCGGAGTCGGCGCGGCATCCTCGCCGCCGTCGAGCCGCACCGAGCCCTGACCGGCCTGGCCGATCCAGGTCTGGGACAGCACCGGGGCATGGACGATGCCGAAGACCGGCTCGCCGTCCTCGACGAGCGCGACGTTGAGGGTGAACTCGCCGTTCTTCCTGATGAACTCCTTGGTCCCGTCCAGCGGGTCGATCAGCCAGTAGCGCGACCAGCCGCGGCGCTCCTCCCACGGGACGTCGCCCGACTCCTCCGAGAGGACCGGGACGTCCGGGGTCACCTCCCCCACGAGCGCGATCAGCGCCCGATGGGCGGCCAGGTCGGCCTGGGTGAGCGGCGAGGCGTCGTCCTTGTACTCGACGTCGACGTCCTCCTCATAGATCTCCAGGACGCGACGTCCGGCCTCGTGCACGCCTGCGATCAGGCGGCGGCGGGTCGCGTCGTCGATGAACGCCATGCGGTCGGATCCTCCAGTGCGGTCGGTCAGGGGCGGTCAGACATCGTCGTGGACGGGCGTGGACGGGTATGGACGAGCGTGGATGGTCGCAGGTGGTCGCGGACGGTCAGAACGTCCAGACCATCGGCACCAGGCCGACGACCACGATACCTGTGAGCAGGCTCATCGGGGCGCCGATCCGGACATAGTCGGTGAACCGGTACCCGCCGGGGCCCAGCACCATGAGGTTCGTCTGGTAGCCCAGCGGCGTCATGAAGCTGGCCGAGGCGGCGAACATGATGGCGATGACGAACGGCATGAAGCTGACGTCCAGCTGCTCGGCCACGGCGACGCCGATGGGGAACATGAGCACGGCCGCCGCGTTGTTGGTGATCATCTCGGTGAAGATGACCGTCAGGGCGTAGACGATGAGCAGCGCCAGCCACGGCGAGCCCGCGTCGGCGAGCAGCAGCCATTCGGCGATCTGCTGGGCGGCGCCGGTCTGCGTCATCGCCGCCCCCAGGGCGAAGGCGGCGGCGATGACGATGAGGACGGTCAGGTCGATCGCGCGCCGGGCCTTGCCGATGGGCACGCAGCGGGTGGCCAGCAGCAGGGCCGCCATGAGTGCGGCCTCGAGGATGGAGACCAGACCCGTGGCGCTGGCGGTGACCATCGCCGCGAGGATGCCCAGCGCCAGCGGGGCCTTCCGGAAGTTCGGCGGCGCCGCGTCGTTCAGCGCGCTGACCAGCAGGAAGTCTTTGCGGTGCCGGTACTGGCCGACGAAGTCGTCGCCGGCCTCCATCAGCAGCGTGTCGCCGACCTGGAAGGAGATGTCGCCGAGCTTGCCCGTGAGCCGCTCGCCGCCGCGGGAGACGGAGAGCACCACGGCCTGATAGCGCGAGCGGAATCGCGACTCGCGGATCGTGCGGCCCAGCGCCGGGAAGTCCGGGCCGACGATGGCCTCGACGATCCTCCGACGGGAATGGCGGATGTCGAGCTTGTGGATGTCGCCCTCCGCCGGGGCCAGCCCCTGGATCCTGCGGAGTTCATGCGCGCAGTCGGGCGCTCCGATGAAGACCAGGGCATCGCCCTCGTACAGGGTCATGTCCGGCGAGACGGCGGCGATCAGCTCGCCGTCGCGATGGACCTCGGTGAGATAGCCGTGATTGAGGTGACGCAGCCCGGCGGCGGTGATCGTCCGGCCCACCAGCGGGCCGCCCGGCTCGACGAGGGCCTCGACGGCGTACTCGCGGGCGGCCTCCAGCTGTTCGAACGCCCCCTGCCGATCCGGCAGCAGCCGGTTCGCGCAGAAGAAGAGGTACGTCGCCCCCACCAGGACCAGCGGCACGCCGACCCAGGCCATGTCGAACATCGCCAGCTGGACGTCCTGCTGGGCATCCAGCATCCCGGCGACCACCAGATTGGTGCTGGTGCCGATGAGCGTGCAGGTGCCGCCGACGATGCCCGCGTAGCTCAGCGGGATCATCAGCTTCGACGGAGCGATCCTCAGGCGGCCCGCCCACTCCTGCACGGCGGGGATGAACATGGCCACCACGGCCGTGTTGTTCATGAAGGCGCTCATCGCCGCCGTCGGCCCGAGGAGCCGCAGCTGGGCGGCGCGCATGCCGGCGGGGTGGCCGAGGATCCTGCGCGCCATCCACTGGATCGCTCCGGACTCTTTGAGGCCGGCGGCGACGATGTACAGCGTCGCGATGGTCAGCACGCCGGTGTTGCTGAACCCTGCCAGCGCGTCCTGCGGCGAGAGGATGCCGGATACCACGAGGAACGTCACCGCGGTCATGAGGACCACGTCCGGGGCCAGTCGGGTGGCAGCCAGCGCGGCGAGGACTCCGACCACCGTCAACAGGGCCAGAACGGCTTCGAGCGACATCGGGCGACGATTCCTTCAGGTCACGGTGAGAACGGCATCACGCTACCAGCACCGGCGGCGAGGACCCCTTGCGGGAGACCGCCGGATGCGCAGGCCGAGGAGCTTCCGCTCCCGCCGTCGCGCCGCACCGCAGGTCGCCGCCGCACGGACCGGCGACGGCCGCCGGGAATCCTCCTCGTCGCGTCAGGGGCGGGCGCCGAGGAACCAGGCGTCGAGCATGCGGCGCATCCGGCCGCCGCAGCGGCGTCGCTCGTCCGGCAGCATCCGGGACAGCGCGAGCGCAAGCATGAAGATGCCGTCGATGAAGTCCTCGACCTCGACGTCGGGATGCAGCACCTTCCCGTCCCGGGCGGCGACGTCGGCGGCGATCGCCTGCAGACGGTCGGCGAGGACCCGAGTGCGCTCGGCCTCCTCCGGCTGCGAGATCAGGTCGATGACGACGGCGGCCTCGACGGCCTCGTCCATCACTTCGTCCATGAAGGTGGTGTAGGGCGTCTCGGAGGCGGAGACGGCGGCGGCCAGCCGCTCGACATTCTGTGAGAAGACGGCGACCGCCAGATCCGTGCGGTCGGAGAAGTGGCGATAGAGGCTCCCCTGTCCGACGCCGGCGCGACGAGCGATGCGCGTCAGCGGCACGCGCGCGCCGTGATCGCGGAATTCGACCCGTGCGGCGTCGATGATCGCCGCACGGTTCCGCGGGCCGGCCGCCGGACCGTGATTGGGTCGAGGAGCTTCTGACCTGGGAGTCGTCAGTTCACGCGTGGGGTGAGGCACAGTCCGAGGCTACCGCACACATCACATGGGACACACCCGTCCGGTTCCGGTGGGCTGATCGTGTCGGAGCGGTCGGCTCAGGACCCGCATGTCACGCACCGTCACGCGCCGCTCGGCGCATCACCCGCGCGCGGCGTGCTGCTCGATCCAGGCGGTCAGCGCCTCCATGTAGTGCCCCGCCCGACGGCGCAGCTGCTCGGCACCGGCGGCCCCCTCGGCGAAGGTCTCCTCGGTGACCTGGACGGTCATCTGCGGCGTGCCCATCAGCGGCACCCCGAGCTGCGGCAGCATTCCGCGCAGCTGCGTCTGCGAGCTCAGCGTGCCGAAGCGGCTCGGCGAGGCACCCGCGATCCCCATCGGCACACCGGAGAGCACCCCCTGCTTCGGCGGACGCGTGAGGATGTCGATCGCGTTCTTCACCGGAGCCGGCACGCCCTTGTTGTGCTCCGGGCTGACCAGCAGCAGCCCGTCGACGGCGGCGACCTGCTCCTTGAACGCGGTCATCTCTGCGGGGAAGTCCTCGTCGAGGTGGCGGTCGTAGAGCGGCAGCGGTCGCAGGTCGATCTCGCTGGTCTCGGCGCGCTCGGGCGCCTCGCCGACCAGCACCTCGGCGAGCTGACGATTGAGCGAGTCCTCGGCGAAGCTGCCGATGAGGTAACCGATGCGGGTCATGGTGCTCCTTCGATCTGCGGGACCGTGCGCGCCCAGACTACCGGCGTCCTCGGGCGGGCCGGAGGACGCGTCGAAGCGCGCCGAGCGGAGGCCGTCAGCCCTGCTGGCCGGGCAGGGTGCCGTAGCTGTTGGCGTATCGCTTCCCCGGCTTGGGGCGGGTGAACTTCAGCCCGGCCCAGACGTCGTCGATGCGCAGGCAGGTGCTCTCGACCATGGAGAGCTCATAGCCGACGGCGATGACGGTCTTCATCGTCAGGTCAGTGTCGAGACGACCGCCCTTGGGCCAGGAGACCCAGAGCATCCCACCCGGACGCAGGTGGTCCCGCCCAGCGCCGAAGCGCGCCCCCATATCCTCCCGGCGCGTCACGAAGAGGTGGACATAGTCGAACTCGCCCCGCAGCTCGGGATCCACGTCGATCTCCGGCAGCTCCATGGCCGCCACTGCCGAGGCGGGGGCTCCCGCGATATAGGCTCGTGCTCCACGAGCGATCCCCATCTTCTGCGCCACAGTCCGGCGCGACGTCGTCGTGGTCATGTGTCTGAGTCTGACCGACCACGCGGACGGATCCGGTCCGCAACCGGAATCGCGGTGCCGTCGGGGCACCGACACTCGCTCCGGCTCAGCCGCGCGGGCGCATGCGCACGCCGGGCAGCTCCGGCGCCGGCAGCGGAGCCTCCTGGCCGGGCGGGAAGTCGCCGAACTGCGGGAACGCGCGGCCGTCGGCGTAGGCGGACCCGGCGAGCGCGTCGCGCAGCGCCCCGTGGACCGGCTCGCCCAGGGCGACGCCGCCGTCGGCTCCGTCGCGGCCGCCGTCGTCGGCGACGCCGAGCGTGCCCGGCGCCCGCCGCAGCGGCGAGCCCTCCTCCGGGGCCTCGAAGCCCATCTCGGCCTGGTACGCGGCGCGATAGGCGGCGATCTCCTCATGCGAGCGGCCGACGAAGTTCCACCACATCACGATCTGCTCGCCCAGCGGCTCGCCGCCGAGCAGCAGCGCGATGACCGGCTCCTCCCCGGCGGTGATCCGCAGCCGCTCGCGGCCGACGTCGACGACGGCCAGGTGGTCGGCGGCGACGTCGACGCCGTCGAGGGCCACTGCGCCGGAGACGTGCAGCAGCGCATGCTCATGCTCGGCCGGGACCTCGATCTCCAGCTCCGCGCCGGGCTCCAGGCGCAGCTCGGCGCCGGTGAGCGGGACGGGAGTCGGCACCGGCGAGCGCACGCCGAGCAGCTCGCCGAGGAAGACCGTCGCCCGCCACCCGTCGCCGGAGGCGACCTCCGCCGGCCGGGAGTCCAGTCGCGGCGTCGTGAAGCGGTGCTCCTCGGGCAGCGCGTACCAGAGCTGGGCGCCGTGCAGGGTGGTGGTGTCGACGCTGGAGTACTCCGAGTGGGTGATGCCGCGGCCGGCGGTCATCAGCGCGACCTCGCCGGGCCGGACGGTGGCCCAGTTGCCAGCGGAGTCGATGTGGTCGATGCGACCGGAGAAGAGCCAGGAGACGGTGGCCAGGCCGGTGTGCGGATGGCGCGGGACGCGCATCGGCGTGGAGACGGAGAGGTCGTCGGGACCGTAGAAGTCCAGGAAGCACCAGGCGCCGACCAGCGACCGGGCGCGCTGCGGCAGCGTGCGACGCACGGTCATCGCCCTCGGGCCGCCGAGCGGGACGTCGCGCGGCTCGAGCAGCTCGACGCCGGCGGCGGTGCGGGTGACGCCGTCGCGCAGCCCGGAGGCGGAGCGGTCCTCGACGGACGCGGGGTCGGCCGGGGCGTCCGGGGCGCCGGGCGGCGGCGTCGGATCCTGCGGCCCGTTGACGCAGACCTGCTCGGCGGGACGCGGTTCCGTGTTGCTCATGCTGACCTCCGACGTCGGCGTCGTGCCTGGTGCGGCCAGCCTAGCGGAGAGCCCCCGCCAGCACTGAGCGGCCACTTCTGACGACGAATCGCCCGGCTAGAACGATTCATCCCCCGCAGAAGCCGTCAGGGATGGCCACTCAGTACAGGGCGGAGAGACATCGGGAAGGACTGGTCACCACTGGGTCGTCCAGAGGAGCTCGACGACGATCGCGGTCGCCATCTGGCTCGCGATCAGCGGTCGGTGCCAGTGCACGGGCAGCATCGCCGGCAGGATCAGGACCCAGAGGGTGAACGGCAACCAGATCCGCTCGACCTCCCCCTTGCTCATCCCGGAGAGCGTGGCCAGCAGGATCGCCGCCAGCCCCGCGCAGCCCAGCACTGCGACCACGAACCGCTCCCCACTCGTGCGCCGGCGCAGCTCGGCGACGGCGCGGGGGAACGAGGCCCACGTCGCCAGGCCCACAGTGAAGGTCCAGACGCCCAGATTGGCCCACACCCAGTACCCGTAGGGCCGCTCGGTCTGGATGCCGTCGTAGTAGCGCGTGACCAGCACCGGGTAGGCCTCCCACCAGCTGAAACCGGCCAGCGAGAACGCCCCGGCGACCAACAGCGCGGCGCCCGCGGTCCAGGGGAGTGCCCACCACCGCCGGCCCAGGAACAGCACCGCGAGAGCCAGGACACCCAACAGCACCAGCCCGTAGGACAGATGGACGCAGAGACCGAGCACCAGCCCGGCCGCGACGCCGCACCCCACCAGGCGCATGCGACCTCCGGCCGTGGCGGCGAGCGCCAGGAGCGCCAGCCCCCAGGCGCCCGCCGCTGCGAAGAGCGCATCGCCCGAGACGCCCATCCAGATCCACGACGGCGCCGCCACCAGCCAGGGCGCGGCGCGCCGGGCCATCCGTTCGGAGCCCAGCGTCCGCAGGGTGAGCAGGACCGCGACCACCGCCGTGCAGCCCAGGCTCATCACGATGATCCCGGCGACGTAGGGATCCTGGATGCCCAGCCGGTCCAGCAGGATGAAGAACATCGTCGCCGCCGGGGGGTGTCCGGCGATGTGGACGGGCCAGTTGTCCGTCGCGTGCAGCGGGATGCGGTCGATGAATCCGGAGAGGAACTCCGGGACGGAGGAGACCTCCTTGGCGCCCACGAAGTACTCGCTGTCCCGCCCGAAGACCTTGCCGAGGCTCTCGGCGCCGCCGACGTGTCCCAACGAGGCCGTCCACAGCCACGACCCGGCGAACGTCAGCAGCAGGAACGGGGCCCAGGCCAGCCGACGGCTGACGCGCCCCCAGCACAGGAGTCCGAGGACCGCCACCCCCACCGGCGGCAGCAGGGTGGCCGTCAGCTCCGGCTCCCACGCCGCCTTCAACGGGGTCCAGTCGTCGAACACCGCTTTGCCCGTCGCGACGTCCGTCCCCGATGCCCGCGGCCAGATGATGGCGGCGGCGACCAGTGCGACACCTGCGAGGACGCTGGACACAGCCTTGATCCCGGTCAGGCGCGCCGACTGCGGTGCGGGGTCAGCCATCACCACATGCTACCCCGCTGATAACATCAGTCCATGGACGGCCCGATGACGGATCCTCCGACGTGCGATGTGATCGTTCCCTGCCGGAACGAGGCCCCCGCACTGCCCGCCGTGCTGGCCCGCGTGCCGGAGGGCATGGACGTGATCGTCGTGGACAACGGGTCGACCGACGACACCGCCGAGGTCGCCCGGGGCCTGGGCGCCTCCGTGGTGCACGAGGGCGTCCCCGGCTACGGCGCCGCGGTCCATGCCGGAGTCCTCGCGGCCGCGGCGCCGCTGGTCGCCGTGATCGACGGCGACGGGTCCATGGATCCGACCGAACTCGCCGCGCTGGCCGCGGTCGTCTCCCGCGGCGACGCCACCATGGCGGTGGGACGGCGGAGGCCCGCCGGGCGCGGCGTCTGGCCCTGGCATGCCCGCGCGGGGACCGCCATGCTGGCCTGGCTGATCCGCCGGCGCAGCGGCTTCGGGATCCACGATCTGGCTCCCCTGCGGGTCTGCCGGCGCGAGGACCTGCTCGCCCTGGAGATCGCCGACCGACGATTCGGCTATCCGCTGGAGCTGATGATCCGGGCCGCCCGCGCCGGCTGGACCGTCCATGAGCAGGACATCGCCTATTCCCGGCGGGCCCGCGGCACCCGGTCCAAGGTGTCCGGATCGGTCAGGGGCACCGCCCGGGTGCTCGTCGACTTCGCCAAGGTGCTGTCATGAGCGACGACCCGACTCTGCTGGTGGTCGCCCGGGCTCCCGCCCCGGGGCGGGCCAAGTCCCGGCTGGGCGCCACGGTCGGCCACGGGGCCGCGGCCCGGCTGGCCGCCGCGGCCCTGCTCGACACCCTCGAGACCGCCGAGGCCCTCGGCTGGCCGCTGGTCGTCGCGATGACCGGCGAGCTGGGGGACGCCGACCGCACCGAGGAGATCGCCGCCGTCTGCGCCCGGCACCGGATCGTCGCGCAGCGCGGCGAGGACTTCGCCTCCCGGCTGATCGCGGCCCACCACGACGCCGACGCCGGCCGCGGAGTGGTCCAGATCGGCATGGACACGCCGCAGGTCTCCGTCGACGACCTGCGGCGGGCCGCCGCCCCCTTGGAGGACCACGACGCCGCCCTGGGACCCGCCGAGGACGGCGGCTGGTGGGTGCTGGGGGTCCGGGAGCCGGGATGGACGCGATGCCTGACGGAGGTGACCATGTCGCGACCGGACACCGGGACGCAGACCGCAGCCGCCCTGGAACGCTCCGGCGCGCGCGTCGGCCGCGTCCCGACCCTCGCCGACGTCGACACCTGGACCGACGCCCTCGCCGTGGCCGCCCTGCGGCCCGGCGGACGCTTCGCCGCCGAGGTCTCCCGCACGCCTGGCCACGAGCAGGCAGGACCGCGCCCATGACCGATCTGATGAACATGCAGCCACTGACCGCCTGGGACGCGGTGCTCTCCGGACACGACTGTGAAGTGATCGGGTCCGACGGCACGGCGATCCCCATGGACGTCCAGCGATGGATGTGCGCCCCCGACGCGGCCGACCACGCCCTCTTCGTGGACTGGTGCACCGGTCCCGCGCTGGACGTCGGCTGCGGGGTCGGCCGGGTGACGCAGGCTTTGAAGGGCCGCGGCATCCGGGCCCTGGGGATCGACATCTCCCGGGCGGCGATCAGGCTGGCCGGAGAGCGGGGCGCCGATGCCGTGCGCCAGGACATCTTCGACGACGTCCCCTCGGAGGGGACCTGGCGGGAGGCGCTGCTGGTCGACGGCAACATCGGCATCGGCGGCGACCCGGTCCGGCTGCTCCGGCGTCTCCGTCGGCTGATGAGCTCCGACGGCTCTGCTCTGGTCGAGATCGAGGGGCCGGGCACCGGCGTCGTCCACGACACCGTCAGGCTGCGCGTGCAGGGACGACTCACCGAGGCCTTCGCCTGGACCTGGGTGGGCGCGGACGCCGTCGCCGACGTCGCCGCCTCCGCCGGATTCCAGGAGTGCGAGATCCACCGGTTCCAGGGGCGGCACATGGCACGGTTGAGGCGAGGAACGGTCTCATGATTCTCCGGAAAGCGGAGGACACGGGGAGAGCGAGAGGGCGGGACGACGACGCACGGGCACGACGCGGTGCCCGGAAGAGTGCATGGAGAGAGGTGAGACGATGAGCACATCGCCGGACATCGCCGTCATCGGGGGATCCGGGTTCTACACGTTCCTGGAGGATCCGCAGGAGATCGACGTGGAGACGCCCTTCGGCGCACCGTCGGCCTCCATCGCGGTGGGCACCGTGGCCTCCGGGGCGGAGCGTCGCACCGTGGCGTTCCTGCCGCGCCATGGGCGGCACCACGAGTTCCCCGCCCATCGGGTGAACTACCGCGCGAACCTGTGGGCGCTGCGCAGCTTGGGAGTGCGCCAGGTGCTCGCACCGTGCGCGGTCGGCGGGCTCCACGACAGACTCGGCCCGGGGTCGCTGGTGGTCCCGGACCAGCTGGTGGACCGGACCAGCCGCCGCGAGCAGACCTACTTCCACGAGGGTGCCTGCCACGTCTCCTTCGCCGACCCCTACTGCCCCCGGCTGCGCGCGGCACTGCTGGAGGGATCGGCGGACGGGCCGCCCTATGGCGCCGAGCCGCCCGTCGACGGAGGAACCATGGTGGTGATCGACGGCCCGCGGTTCTCCACGCGCGCGGAGTCGCAGTGGTACGCGAGGCAGGGTTGGGACCTGGTGAACATGACCGGGCAGCCCGAGGCGACGCTGGCCCGGGAGCTGGAACTGTGCTATGCGGCGGCAGCCCTGGTGACCGACCTGGACGCCGGCATCGACGCCGAGCGTGCGGTGGACCAGGAGCAGGTCTTCCGGGTGTTCGCCGAGCACACCGACATGCTGAAGCAGCGGCTGCACACGGTGGTCTCCGCCCTCGCCGCAGAGCGGAACTGCGACTGCTCCGAGGCGCTGGCGGGCATGAACCCGCCGCTGGAGCTGCCATGAAGGTGCTGCTGACGGGTGCCGCCGGTTTCATCGGAGGCCATATCGCACAGGTGGCGAGGGAGGCCGGCCACGAGGTCGTCGGCGTCGACGCGCTGCTGCCGCAGGCCCACGGCGAGGGTTCGACGACCCCTGACGGCGTCGTCGCCGGGGACGTCCGCGACCCGGACCTGCTGGATCGACTGCTGCCGACAGTGGACCTGGTGTGTCACCAGGCCGCCACCGTGGGCAACGGCGTCGACGCCCAGGACCTGCCCGGATATGCGGCGCACAACGATCTCGGCACGGCGACCCTGTTGGCGGCGATGGCCCGCGCCGGCACGAAGCAGCTGGTGCTGGCGTCGTCGGTGGTGGTCTACGGCGAGGGGCGGTACACCTGCGCCCGCGACGGCGACGTGCCGCCGGCGCCGCGGCGGGAGGACGACCTGGCGCGGGGACTCTTCGACCCGCGGTGCCCACGCTGCGGCGACGGCGTCGAGCCGAGACCGGTCGCGGAGGACGCGCCCTTCGCCCCGCGGTCCGGCTACGCCGCCTCGAAGATCGCGCAGGAGCACTATGCCGCCTCCTGGTGCACGCTGGAGTCCGCCCGCGCGATCGCGCTGAGGTACCACAACGCCTACGGCCCCGGCATGCCGGCGGACACCCCCTACTCCGGCGTGGCCGCCATCTTCCGTTCGGCGCTCGAGCACGGGAAGCCGCCGCGGGTCCTCGAGGACGGGGAGCAGCGGCGCGACTTCGTCCACGTGGCCGACATCGCCCGGGCCAACCTCGCCGCGATCGAGGCGGTCGGCTCCCGACCGGTCGGGGTCAGCGCCTACAACGTCTGCTCCGGGCGCCCCTGCACCATCGGTGACATGGCCCGCCGGCTCGCCGCCGTGATGGGCGGGCCGGAGCCGGTGATCACCGGCGAGCACCGGGCTTTCGACGTCCGGCATGTGACCGCTTCGCCGGAGGCCGCCCGGGCGGAGCTGGGATTCGAGGCCACCGTCGACCCGCACGAGGGCATCGCCGAGCTGGCGACGGCGCCGCTGCGGCACCGGTGACGGCCCGCGCCGGCTCACAGCCCCTGCCAGCTCGGCTTCGAGGCGTAGGCCTGCCGGTAGTAGTCGGCCAGCTGCAGCCGCGAGGCCGCGCCCTCGTCGAGCAGCACGGTCGCGTGCGGGTGCAGCTGCATCACCGAGGCCGGCCACAGCGCGGAGACCGGGCCCTCGACCAGCTGGTGGACCGCCTCGGCCTTGTGCCGGCCGGTGGCGAGCAGCACCAGGTGCCGCGCGTCGCCGATCGTGCCCAGCCCCTGGGTCAGACAGTGCAGCGGGACCTGGTCGACGTCGTCGTCGAAGAACCGGGCGTTGTCCTGCCGGGTCTGCTCGGTCAGCGACTTGATCCGCGTCCGCGAGGCCAGCGAGGAGCCGGGCTCGTTGAAGCCGATATGCCCGTCGGTGCCGATGCCCAGCAGCTGCAGGTCGACTCCCCCGGCGTCCGCGATGGCCTGCTCGAACGCCGCGCAGGCGGCCGGCAGATCCCCGGCGAGCCCGTCGGGACCGTGGACCTGGTCGGCGGGCCAGGCCACCCGGTCCGCGATCTCCGCGGAGATCACGTTGCGGTAGCGCTGCGGGTGGTCGGCGGGCAGACCGACGTACTCGTCGAGCATGAAGCCCTGCGCCCGCGCGAAGGACAGGCCCTCCTCCGCGTGGCGGCGGGCCAGCTCGTCATAGACGGCCAGCGGGCTCGACCCGGTGGCCAGCCCCAGCGTCGTCTCCGGCTCCGCGCGCAGCAGCTCCTCCACGGCGTCGGCGGCCAGTCGGGCCAGCTCCTCGGCCGGAGCGATCACGACCTCCATCACCCATCACGTCCTCTCGTCTCGTCCCGGACTGGTCTCCGGTTCAGCATGGTCAGCTTCTCGCGCCCCGTGAGGAGTCGCGAAGGTCCCCGGGCCGCGGCGTGTCGACGACGTCGGCCAGCACCTCCAGCACGTGCCGGTAGTCCCGGCCCGTCGCCCGGGTCATCGCGATCTCGCAGGCGCGATTGCAGGAGGCGTGCTCGACGGCGTCGAGGGTGGCCACCTCGGCGGCCTCGGCGGCGGTGGCCGACGCCGTCAGCTCCGGGTGCAGCATCCCGCGGTCGCCGGCGAATCCGCAGCAGCCCCAGTCGACGGGGATGTGCACCTGCGCGGCGGCGGCCTCGGCGACGGCGCGCAGGTCGGCGTCGAGCCCGGCCCGATGCGCCGAACAGGTCGGGTGCACCGTCAGCGACTCCACCCGGGCGCCCGGTGCGATATCCAGCCGCGGCAGCACGCGCTCGGCGACCAGCCGCAGCGCGTCGACGACGGCGCCGGCCCGCGGATCCCCAGCACGCTCGGCGGTCTCCATGATCCCCGCGACGCCCTCGGTGCAGGAGCTCGCGTCGACGACGACCGGCACCTGCTGAGGATCGCGGCCGTCTCCGGCGACGACCCGCTCCCGAGCCGCGGCCACCGCGTCGAGGACTCTCTCGGCCATGGCGTCATGGCCGGCGGTGAAGCCCTTCGAGGACCACGGGGTGCCGCAGCACAGCCCGTCGAGCCCCTCGGGGACCACCAGGTTCAGCCCTCCGGCCGCACACAGCCGGGCGACCGCGCTCTGCACTCCGGCGGACCCCTCCGCCGGGGCGAACATCGCCCCCTGGCAGCTGGGCAGGAAGACCGCGGCGACCTCTCCCGATTCCGGACCGCCCAGAGCTCCGCCCGAGGCCCCGGCCGGCACGCCGGTCCCGCCCGGCGTCGCACTGCGCCGTCTCCCGCCGGCGGGCAGATCCTCGCTCCACTGCGGCACCGTCTCCGCGCCCAGCAGCGACCGGGCGAGAGCATTCGGTCCGGTCACCGTCGCCGACGGCACGGCGGCGGCGACGTCGAGACCGCGGCCGGCCGCCGTCGTCGCCGCGCCCCAGTGATCGGCGGCGGTGCGCCAGGCCCGCCGTTCCACGGGCCCCCGGGACTCGGCGCGCAGCCGCTTGACCAGCGCGCCGGTGTCGATGTTCACCGGGCAGGCGGTGGCGCACATGCCGTCGGCGGCGCAGGTGTCGATGCTGTCGTAGGCCTGCTGCTGATCCAGCTCCGCGGCGAGCTCCTCGTCGCCGTCGGCCAGCGCCCGCTCCCGGGCCCGGCGCACCACGATGCGCTGCCGCGGCGTCAGCGTGAGGTCCCGGCTGGGGCAGACCGGCTCGCAGTAGCCGCACTCCACGCAGCGGTCGACCTCCTCGTCGACGCGGTCGACGGGTTTGAGGTCATGGACATGGGCGCGGGCGTCCTCGGTGAGCACGACTCCGGGATTGAGGATGCCCGCGGGGTCGAAGGCGTCCTTGATCGCGTGCAGCACCGCCACCAGCGTCGGCGAGTACTGCCGGTCGATGAACGGCGCCATCGCCCGACCGGTGCCGTGCTCGGCCTTCAGGTTGCCGCCGCGGCGCAGGATCAGCTCGACCAGATCCTCGGTGAAGGCCTCCAGCCGAGCGACGGCGGCAGGGTCCTCGGTGTCCTCGGTGAGCATGAAGTGCAGGTTGCCGTCCTTGGCGTGGCCGAAGATCACCGGGTCGGCGTAGTCGTGGGCGGCGAGCAGCTCGGCCAGCTCGCCGCAGGTCTCGGCCAGCTGCTCGACCGGCACGACGACGTCCTCCAGCAGCGCCATGGTCCCGGGGGGCCGGGCCCCGGCGACGGCGGCATAGAGGCCCTTGCGCACGCCCCACAGCGCCGCGCGCCGCGCCGGATCGCCGGTCAGGTCGGCCTCCGGATCCACCGGCCGGGTGGTCTCCAGTCCGGCGAGCACGTCGGAGGCGGCCGCGACGCGCGCGGCGAGGTCGGCGGCGTCGTCGCCGCGGTACTCCACCAGCAGTCCGGCGTGCTGGTCGACCTCGAGCGCGGTGATCTCCGCCGGAGCGTCGTCGCCGCGGCGGGCGACCTGCAGCGAGGTCGCGTCCATCAGTTCCAGAGCGGCCGCACCGGTGCTCACCAGCGCCGGCAACGCGCGGGCGGCGGCGTCGACGGAGTCGAAGACCAGCAGCCCGGTGGCCGCACGGGGCTGCACCGGCACAGTGCGGAAGACGGCCTCGGCGACGAAGCCCAGCGTGCCCTCCGAACCGATGATCAGCCGGGAGAGCAGCTGCACCGGCGAGTCGACCTCGCAGAAGGCGTCCAGGGCGTAGCCCATGGTGTTCTTCATCGCGAAGCGCTCACGAATCTCGGCGACGGCGTCCGCATCGGCGCGGACGGCGTCGCGCAGCCGCTCCAGAGTAGCCGCCAGCTGCGGCTCGGCGGCGCGCAGCTGCTCCTCGGCGTCGTCCGCGGCGGTGTCGACGACGGTTCCGGAGGCGAGCACCACGGTCATCGACTCCAGCGTGCGGACGGTGTTGTGCTCGACGCCGGCGGCCATCCCCGACGAGTTGTTCGCGATGATCCCGCCGACGGTGCAGGCGGCCTCGCTGGCCGGATCCGGGCCCAGCGCGCGACCATGCCGGACGAGTCGGGCGTTGACCGCCCGCAGCGTGACGCCGGGCTGCACGCGCACCCGCGCGCCGTCGTCGAGGACCTCGATCCCGCGGAAGCCGCGGCGGGTGTCCAGCAGGACCCCGTCGCCGCAGGCCTGTCCGGAGAGGCTGGTGCCGCCGGCGCGGAAGGTCACCGGAGTGCGATGGTCGGCGGCGACGGCGAGCGCGGCGGCCACCGCCTCGGCGTCCTCGGCGACGGCGGCCAGCTGCGGGATGAGCAGGTAGTGCGAGGCGTCGTGGGCGCGGGCATGGCGGTCGATGGCGCGGCCGAGGACCTGATCGGCGCCCAGCGCGGCGGCGAGATCGGCCGCGAGATCGGCGGCGGGATCGGCGGCGGGATCCGCACCCGCCTGCGGGACGCCGGCGGGGTCGGGGCCAGACGTCGGATCGGCGGTCATGTCCAGAGGAATCCCTCCTGCGGGGCGAGCCCGGAGGCGGCGGCCAGCCGGGCCAGGTGCAGCGCGCCGTCGAGCGGGTCGCCGACGACTTCGGCGATCTCGGTCTCCGGACGACGGGCGGCGATCTCGGTGGTGAATCCGGCGGTCAGCGCTCCGCCGGCGGCGGCGAGCCCTCCGGTGAGCACCGCGCGGGCCGGGTGCTCGGGCGCCAGGGCGGCCAGCGCACTGGCGGCGGCCTCGCGACCGGCGGACTCGACGAGCCGGTGGGCGAGGGCGTCGCCTCCGGCGGCCAGCTCCACGACGTCGGCGGCGAATCCGGCCAGCACGCCGGCACGGTCGTCGCGGGTGTAGAGCTGCGCGGGCCAGTCCGACGGCTCGCCGAGACGCCGTCGTCCGGCGGCGAGCAGCGCGGCGCCGGCCGGGTCGACGCCGTCGTGGGCGCGCAGCGCCTCCTGAAGACCGCGGCGGCCGAGCCAGGCCCCGCCGCCGCGGTCGCCGAGCAGATGACCCCAGCCGTCGACGCGGCGCCAGCCGGCCGGGCAGGCGGCGGAACCAGCGCGCTCCCCCGCCGCGCTCGGCAGCGTGCTGCCGGGATGCCCGACGGCGACCGCGCCGGTGCCCAGCGCCACGATCGCCCCGCCAGCACCGTCGAGGGCGCCCAGGTGGGCGGTGACCGCATCGATGGCCGCGGCCGCCGGCACGCGCAGGCGCTGGGCCATCCGAGCCGGCAGCGCGTCCGGCTCGTCGACCAGCGAGGCCAGCCCGGTGGCTCCCAGCGCGACGCCGCACAGGCGGCCGTCGTCGGCCGCAGGGTCCAGGACCTCCGGCCAGGCCTCGCCCGCCCGCGCCAGCAGCTCGTCGACGACGGCGGGCACGCTGCTGCCGTCGGGGCCGATGCGCACCCTCGGACCGGCCAGCTCGCGGCGGGTGCTTCCGGACGGGGCGCCGGACGAGCCGCCCGACGGCGCGGCCGTCCGGACGTCCAGCGGGGCCAGGGCGATGCGGCTGCCGGTGCCGCCGACGTCCAGGCCGAGGACCAGGTCGCTCACCCGCGGCTCCCCTCGCCGTCGCCGCCGGTCTCTGCCGACCCGTACGCCGCCGCCAGCGCCTCGCGCACAGAGCCGTCGGCCTGCACCAGCAGATTCCGGGCGACGTCCACCTCGACGTCGGCGAGCGTCGTCACCAGTGCGACCTTCAGCTCGCCGTCGGCCCGCTCGAGCACCGCCCGCGCCGGCTCCTCCTGAAGTCCCGTGGCCTCACGGAGGATGCGCACCGTCCGGTCGCGCAGCTTCGCATTGGTGGCGACCACCGAGACCATCAGGTTCTGCCAGGTCCGGCCGATGGCGATCATCAGCGCCGTGGAGAAGCCGTTGAGCACCAGCTTCTGCGCCGTGCCGGCCTTCAGCCGGGTCGAGCCGGTGACCACCTCCGCTCCGGTGTCCAGGGTCAGCACCGTCTCGGCGTGATCGGCCAGCGGAGCCTGCGGGTTGCTGGAGATCAGCACCGTCTCCGCCCCGGCCTCCGCCGCGGCGGCCAGCGCCCCGCCCACGTACGGAGTCGAGCCGCTGGCGGCCAGGCCGATGGCGACGTCGTCGGCGCCGAGCTGCGCGGCGTCCCGGCGTCCGGCCTCCGCCGAGTCCTCGGCGTTCTCCACGGCGTCGACCAGGGCCGCCGAGCCGCCGGCGATGTGGCCGACGACCCGCCCGGGCTCCAGGTTGAAGGTCGGCATCAGCTCGCTGGCGTCCAGCACGCCCAGCCGCCCAGAGGTGCCGGCGCCGAAGTAGTGGACGGTGCCGCCTCGGCGCAGCCGCTCGGCGGCCTTCTCGACCACCGGCGCCAGCTCGGGCAGCACCGCCGCGGCGGCGTCGACGGCGACCCGGTCCTCGGCGTTGAGCAGCTGCAGCACCCCGAGGGTGTCCAGCTCGTCGAGGCCGGCGCTGCGCGGGTTCCGCCGCTCCGTGGGCGGCAACGAGGTGTGGTGCTCGGTCATCGGCGGGGCGCGTCCTCTCGGGTCTCGGCGGTGACGGCGGTCCGCGGCGACGCCGGGTGGCGCAGCGAGAGCAGGCCGCCGACGGCGAAGGTCACGATCACGCCGAGCAGCGGGTACCACTGCCAGGCGACCCAGACCTCGCCGGTCACGTACTTCTCCATGACGAAGAAGTACGCATTGACCGCCACCGCGACGACGAAGGCGATGTTCGCGTCGGCCGCCGTCGCCCGGCGGTTGAGGATGCCGAAGGCGAACGCGCCCAGCAGGCCTCCGTAGGTGATGCCGGCGACGCCGAGGGCCAGGATGACGATGTTCCCCTCGTCGGACTGGAAGATCGTCGCCGGGGCGATGAACGCCAGGCCCCAGCCGATGGTGGCCCAGCGGCCGGCGCGCAGCCCCTGCCGATCGGTCAGCGGCGTCGAACGGAACTTGCCGATGACGTCGGTCACCGTCGAGGAGGACAGCGCGGAGAGCGAGGAGGACAGCGTGGACATCGCCGCGGCCAGGATGCCGGCCAGCAGCAGACCGGAGATGCCCTGCGGCAGGCCCTCGATGATGAAGTGCGGGAAGATCTCGTCGTCGCGGGTCAGACCCATCGACGACGGCGACTGGTGATCGTAGTAGCCCCACAGCGCCAGGCCGACGACCAGGAAGATCGCGAACTGCACGAAGACCACGACGCCGGAGGCGATCAGCGCCTTCTGCGCCTCCCGCTTGCTGCGGCAGGTCAGCAGCCGCTGGACGACCAGCTGGTCGGAGCCGTGGGAGGCCATCGCGAAGATCGCGCCGCCCAGCAGGGAGGTGACGAACGAGCTGTCGGCCGAGACCGGGTTCCCGTCGAAGATGAACATGGTGAACTTGCCGGCGTCGGCGGCCTCGGTGAACCAGCCGCCGCCGGTGGCCGCGGAGACCACGATGATCGAGAGGATGCCGCCGGCCACGTAGAGGCCCATCTGGGCGACGTCGACCCAGACGACGGCCTTGATGCCGCCGATGAAGGTGTAGAGGATCGTCACCACCGCCAGCACCACGATGATGGTGAAGTAGTTGGTGTGGACCCCCATGCCGTCGAGGATGGTCTTCAGCGGGATGGCGGCGGCCAGCACGCGGATGCCGTCGGCCATCAGGCGGGTGAACAGGAAGGTCACCCCGGCGGTGGTCTGGGTGCTGCCGCCGAAGCGCTTGCCCAGATAGGCGTAGGCGGTGACCATCTCGCCGTCGTAGTAGCGCGGCAGCATGAAGAAGGCCACCACGATGCGCCCGATGATGTAGCCCAGCCCGAGCTGCAGGTAGTTGATGTCGCCGAGGTAGCTCATCACCGGGATGCCGATGACGGTCAGGGCGCTGGTCTCGGTGGCGACCACCGAGAGGCAGACCGCCCACCAGGGGAGGTCACGTCCGCCGAGGAAGTAGTCCTTCAGGCCGGACTGGCGTCCGCTGAGCTTGAGGCCCAGCCAGGCGGTCGCGGCCAGATAGGCCACGATCACCACGAGGTCGATGATCTGCATGGCATGTCTCCTTCGTCATGGTGCGAGCGGGTGCGGGGGTCGCGAGTGGTGCGTGCGAGTGGTGCGTGCGGGTGGTGCGTGCGGGTGGTGCGTGCGGCGCGGCTCAGCGCCGCACGGTGAGTCGTCGCGGGGCGGTCTCGAGCGGCGCAGGGAGCTGCAGCGGCCGCGCCCCGGGAGTGAGCCGTCCGGCGAGCGTGGCCCGGCGAGCGCCGGTCAGCGCCGGGGAGACGGCGGGCAGCCCGTGCCAGCTCAGCCAGCCGATCAGCGCCATCAGGCAGGCCTCCTTCGCCCCCTCGGGCAGTCCGAGGGCCTCGTCGGCGGTCTGCACGGAGACGTCCTCGCCCAGCTCGGCGCGCAGCGCGGCCATCAGCGCCGGGTTGCGGGTGCCGCCGCCGGAGGCGACGACGGCGCCGACGCCGCGCGCGGCGCAGGCCTCGGCGACGGTGCGCGCGGTCAGCCGCGTCAGCGTGGCGATGACGTCGTGCTCGTCCAGGCCCGGATGCGCGGCCAGATGCCGGTCGAGGTACTCGGCGTGGAAGAGCTCCTTGCCGGTGGACTTCGGCGGGGCCAGCGCATAGTAGGGCTCGGCGAGCAGGTCCTCGAGCAGCGCGGGCACCACGCGGCCGCGGGCGGCGAGCGCGCCGTCGCGGTCGTAGCCGCGCTCCTCGCCGGTGATGCGCCGGGCCATGACGTCGATGAGCGCGTTCGCCGGGCCGGTGTCGAAGGCCAGCGGTTCAGCCTCCGGGGATATGACGGTGATGTTGGCGATCCCGCCGAGGTTGAGCACCGCCGTGGGCTCGGCGACGTCGGCGAGCAGCATCCGGTCCAGGATCCCGACCAGCGGCGCTCCCTGGCCGCCGGCGGCGACGTCGCGGGCGCGCACGTCGGAGAGCACCGGAGCACCCGTGTGCTCGGCGATCCAGGCCGGCTGCCCCAGCTGCAGCGTGGAGGTCACCGCGCCGTCGTCGACGTCGTGGCGGACCGTCTGACCGGGAGAGACGATCAGCTCCGGCTGGACGCCGGCCTCGGCGGCCAGCGCGGCCACCGCCGCGGCACTGGCCTGACCGAGGCGCGCATCGACGTCGCTGACCAGCGCCAGCGGCACGTCCCGCGGCTCGAGCAGGCGCAGGATGTCCAGGCCGAGGGCGGCGTCGAAGGGCACCTCACGCTCGGCGAGCAGGCGCATCGCCAGCGCGTCGTCGCCTGCTTCCCGGGTGAACTCGACCAGGGCGACGTCGAGTCCGTCGGCGGAGGTGCCCGCCATCAGTCCGGCGATGATCATGACGCCTCCCCCGTGCCGGCGGTCTCGCGCTCCGAGCCCTCGCGCCCGGGGGCGGTGAGCTCGGTGCGGATCTTGTAGCGGTCGCCGCGGTAGACCGAGCGGACGAACTCCACCGGCTCGTCGTCGGCGCTCCACGAGGTGCGCTCGAAGAGCAGCGCCGGCGAATGCACCGGCACGTCGAGGTCGCCGGCCTCCTGGGCGTCGACGACGGTGGGCTCGATGGTCTGGACGCTGCGGGCGACGACGATGCCGCAGCGCTCGCGCAGCAGGTCGTAGAAGGAGTGGTCCTCCAGGTCGGCGGCGGCCAGGTCCGGGACCAGGGCGCGCGGGACGTGCAGCTCCTCCAGGGCGATGGGCTCGTCGTCGGCCAGGCGCAGGCGGGTGACCTGGGCGGCGTCGTCCTGCTCCTCCAGCTTCAGGCGGCTGCGGATGCGTGCGCCGACGGGACCGACGTCGAAGGAGAGCGTCCGGGCGCCGGGGCGCAGCCCGCGGGCGCGCATGTCCTCGCTGAAGGAGCTGGCCATCAGCGCCTGGTCCAGCTTGGGGCCCAGGGCGAAGACGCCGGAGCCGTGGCGGCGGCGGACCGCGCCGCGGGCGACGAGCTCGTCGATGGCGCGGCGCAGGGTCATGCGCGAGACGCCGAGCTCGGCGGCGAGGTCGCGTTCGGGCGGGAGCTGCTCGCCGGAGGCCATCTCCTCGAGACGGTCCAGCAGCTGGTCGCGGACGGCGTGGTACTTGGTCACGCATCTATTGAGACACAGCGCACAGCTGAAATCAAGACCACTGGACTAACTTTTGGTTTCGAGGAGCTCTCGCGGGGCGTGCTGAGCGGTCGGGCCAGGCTCCTCGGGGGCGCTGAGCGGCCGATCCGAGCCGCCCGGCCCACTGAGTGGCCATTCCTGACGGCTTCTGCCCCGGATGGAACGATTCATCCGGGGCAGAAGCCGTCACAAGTGGCCACTCGGTGCGCGCAAGCTCCCTCCGAGACGCGAGAAGGGGGCCGAGCATGATGCTCGGCCCCCTTCAGCAGCGGCGAACGCCTCGGACGAGGTGTCCGATCGCCTCGGTCAAGAATCGCAAGCGATTCTTGCCGCTCGGCTCAATCAGTCGTCCGTGACGACGACCTTGACCTCGATGTTGCCCCGCGTCGCGTTGGAGTAGGGGCACACCTGGTGGGCCTTGTCGGCGAGCTGCTGGGCCTCGTCGTGGGGCAGGTTCGGCACGACGACCTCGAGGGTGACCTCGAGGCCCATGCCGCCGTCGGCCTGCTTGCCGATGCCGACCTTCGCCCCGACCGAGGAGTCGCCCAGCTCGGCCTTCTCCTGGCTGGCGACCAGCTGGAGCGCGCCGTGGAAGCACGCCGCGTAGCCGGCGGCGAACAGCTGCTCGGGGTTGCTGCCCTCGCCGGAGCCGCCCATGGCCTTCGGGGCGGCGAGGTCCAGGTCCACGCGGCCGTCGTCGGTGCGGGTGTGGCCGTTGCGGCCGCCACCCGTGGCGATCGCCTCTGCGGTGTACAGGGTCTCCATAATGCACTCCTCTCGATCGGGGTCGATCCATCGATCAGCACATCACACGGCCCGCCGCTTGGCCAGGCCTTTCTCCCCGTATTCGCTGAGAGCTGTGCGACGTTCATGCCGCGGCTCCGACCGGGACGCGTCCGCCTCGTTTCGCGCCGCCGTCGCCCAGGCGGCAGAATTGTCCGCATGGACACCGATGACGCCGCCTGGCTGTCCCCCGGGGACGCCGCTGAGATCCGCAGCAGCCTCACCGCGCAGTTCGCCGAGGAGTTCGGGCACGGCCCAGCCGGCGTCTGGTTCGCCCCGGGCCGGGCGAACCTCAACGGCGAGCACGTCGACTTCCACGGCGGCCGGTGCCTGCCGATGGCCCTGGCCCACGGGACCTACGTGGCCGCCGCGCCGCGCACCGACGGCATGCTCTACATGCGCACGCTGGAGCCGAGCCTCGACGCCGGCGTCCAGCAGGTCTGCATCAGCGAGGTCACCTCCGGCCCGGACGCCGACGTCCACACCATCACCGATGAGCAGCCCTGCGGCTGGACCAAGTACGTCGGCGGCACGCTCTGGGCGCTGCGCGCGCTCGGCGAGGAGATCGACGAACTCGCCGTGGACGAGAGCTTCGGCGCCGACCTGCTGATCACCTCCACGCTGCCCGTCGGCGGCGGGCTGTCGTCCTCGGCGGCGCTGGAGTGCTCGGCGATGCTCGCCTTCGTCGCGATGGCCACGCCGCTGGGCCGCGCGAACCCCGGCGCCGCGCTGGACGCCGCGCTCACCGACGAGCTGCGCGCCCGGCTGGCCGCGGCCTGCATGCGCGCGGAGGTGGAGATGGTCGGTGCCGGCACCGGCGGGCTCGACCAGACCGTCAGCCTGCGCGGACGGGCCGGGCACCTGCTCTCGCTGGACTGCCGGGACTTCACCGTCGAGCGGCTCCCAGCGACCGGCCTGCTGGCCGATCACCGGTTCGTCGCCGTCGACACCGGTCAGGCGCACTGGCTGGGCGACGGCCAGTTCGACGACCGCCGCGCCGACTCCGAGGCGGCGATGCGCCTGCTCGGGGTCGAGCGGCTGCGCAACCTGCTGCCCGAGCGACCCGGCACCTCCGACGTCGCCGCCGTGCTGTCGCGCTTCGACGAGCGCGCCGGCGACGGCGAGACCCTGCCGTCGCCCGTCGACGGCGCCCCGGCCCGCGACCGCGCCGCCTGCCGGCGTCGGCTGCGGCATGCGCTGACCGAGATGGTCCGCTCCGAGGAGCTGCACGGCTTCCTCTCCGACGAGGAGCTCGACGCCGAGTCCACCGCCATGCTGGTGGGCAACCTGATGACCGCCGGCCACGCGTCGATGCGCGACGAGGCCGAGGTCTCCTTCCCCGCGGCGAACACGATCGTCGAGACCGCGGTGGAGAAGGGCTCCCCCGGAGCCCGGCTGATCGGCGGCGGCTTCGGCGGCTCGGCGCTGCTGCTCTGCCGCGCCGACGACGTCGCGACGATCACCGGAGCCGTCGCCTCCGCCTGCGAGGAGGCCGGCCACCAGACGCCGCGCTTCCTGGAGATCACGCCCTCGGATCCGGCGCGGGCGGTGTGACCGCCGGGGGAACCTGACCGCCTCGCCGAGGCTGAGGCGCGGACCACATGTCTCCGCACAACCCTCTTGTGCTCCATGCCACTGTCTGGAATAGTGAATACAACCTATTCGCCATTACAGGCCGTGCACCCGTCCCAGGAGACCGTCATGTCATCCCAGACCACCACCGACTACGCCGCGCTGATCTCCCGCCTCTCCCTCGATGAGAAGGTCCACCTGCTCACCGGCGAGACCGCCTTCACCCTGCCGGGGAACGGCGGAATCGGCCTGGCCCCGCTGGCCTTCTCCGACGGTCCCACCGGCGTGCGCGGCCTGAAGTTCTTCGGCGGCGACCACGTCGCGCTCTTCCCCAACGCCACCCTGGTCTCCGGCGCCTGGGACGACGACGTCGCCCGGCAGGTCGGCGAGATGCTCTCCGAGGAGGCTCGCCGGCAGGACATCCACGTGGTGCTCGGCCCGACGATCAACCTGCACCGCACCGCGCTGGGCGGCCGGCTCTTCGAGGCCTACTCCGAGGACCCGTACCTGACCGGCCGCACCGCCGTGAACTACGTGCAGGGCCTGCAGGGCGCCGGGACCGCCGCCTGCCTGAAACACCTGGTGGCCAACGAGTCGGAGCAGCTGCGCAACTTCATGGACTCCCGCGTCAGCGAGGAGGCCCTGCGCGAGGTCTACCTGTTGCCCTTCGAGATGGCCGTCGAGGATGCCGGCGCGTGGTCGATGATGGCCGCCTACAACGACGTCAACGGCGTGCCCGCCACGGAGCAGGACGAGGTCCAGAACCGCATCGTGAAGGACGAGTGGGGCTGGGACGGACTGATCATGAGCGACTGGTTCGCCACCAAACGCACCGCCCCGGCGGCGAACGGCGGCCTGGATCTGGTCATGCCGGGCCCGGACGGCCCGTGGGGCGACCACCTGGTCGCCGCCGTCCGCGACGGACAGGTCGCCGAGTCGACCGTCGACGACCACCTCACCCGCCTGCTGCGCCTGGCCGACCGCACCGGCGGCCTGGACACCGGCGCCGGCGTGCGCACCTTCGACGAGACCTTCCCCGCCCCGGACTCCAGCGTGCGGGCCGAGCAGCTGAAGCGGCTCGCCGCCCGCGGCATGGTCGTCGTCAAGAACGACGGCGACGCCCTGCCGCTGAGCGCCGGGTCCGCTGAGGCGCTCACCGCCGAGACGCTGGCCGTCGTCGGCCGCCACGCGCTGAAGACCCAGGACATGGGCGGCGGCTCGGCCCAGGTCAGCGCCCCCTACTACACCTCGGTGGCCGAGGGCGTGGCCGCGACCTTCGGCCCCGACGTCCCGGTACTCGACGGCCCCGCGGTGCGCCGTCGCCCGCTGGAGGCGGACCCGACGCTGCTCACCCACCCGGAGACCGGAGAGACCGGCCTCGAGGTGACCATCACCGACGCCGAGGGCACGGTGCTGAGCCAGTACACCTCCTCGGCGCCCTCCCTCTCGCTCGGCTTCGACGACGACTTCACCGGCACGCCGGCACGGGTCACCCTGCGCGCCCGCTTCGCCCACCCCGGCGGCGCGGTCGACCTCGGCGCCGTCGGCGCGGCCCGCTGGACCCTGCACCACACCGACGCCGCCGGGACCGCGCACCAGGTCGCCGAGCACCTCACGTTCACCGGCATGGACCCGGGCGAGGGCATGCTCTGCCCGCCGGCCTTCGACCGACGGGTGGACCTGGCCGCGGACTCGGTGATCACCGCCGTCGCCGACCTCGAGCCGGTCGACTGGCGGGAGACGCTGCTGCCGCGCACGGAGCTCAACCTCTCCGAGGAGTCGCATCTGCTGGCCATGGGAGCCTTCGGCCGGCTGACGCTGACCGCCTCCACCGCCGGAGCCGGAGACGACGAGCTGATCGACGACGCCGCCGCGGCCGCCGAGCGCGCCGGCACCGCCGTCGTCGTGGTCGGGCTGACCGAGGAGGACGAGACCGAGGCCGCGGACAAGTCCACGCTGGCGCTCCCCGGTCGGCAGGACGACCTGGTGCGCGCCGTCTCCGCGGCCGCGGAGAAGACCGTCGTGGTGGTCAACGCCGCCACTCCGGTGCTCATGCCGTGGCTCGACGACGTCGACGCCGTGCTCATCGCCGGCCTGCCCGGCCAGGAGGGCGGCCACGCGATCGCCGCCGTGCTCTCCGGTGAGCTGGAGCCCACCGGTCGGCTGGTCACCACCTACCCCGCCGCCGACGGCGCCGCTCCGGCCTGGTCCACCACGCCGGGCGACGACCTGGGCCTGGACTACGCCGACGGCACCGCCGTCGGCCACCGCGGCTGGTCCGCCGGCGACGCTGACGCGCCGCTGTTCTGGTTCGGCCATGGACTGGGCTACGGCTCCTGGAAGTACGGCGAGGCCGAGCTGGTGGAGTCCGGCGAGCAGGCCGGCGCGTCCGGGGCGGCCGAGGCGCCCACTGTGCGCGTGCCGGTGACCAACACCTCGAGCCGGGACTCCCGCGAGACGGTGCAGGTCTACTTCCAGCCGGCCGAGGCCGGGCAGCCGGTGCGGCTGGTCGGCTACCAGGGCGTCGACGTCCCCGCGGGGGCCGCCGAGACGGTGGAGGTCGCCTGCGACCGGCGACTCTTCCGCCGCTGGGACGCCGCCTCCGGCGCCTGGGCCCCGCTGGTCGGGGGCGAGCTGCTCGTCGCCCGCGGACTGGGCGACGTGCGGGCGCGGCTGTCCCTGAGCTGAGCCACACGGCCCGACAGCACGCACGGCCCGGGGAGGAGCGTCGGTTCCCTCCCCGGGCCGTCGTCGAGGCCGTCGCCGGGGCCGTCGTCGGACTCCGTCGGCGCGAGGCTGCTCGGATAGAGTGGCCATCCAGTCCGCCCGGCGATCACCTGTCGCCGAAGTTCCCGCCCGCCCAACGATGAGGACCCCGTCCATGGCCGCACGCCGCCCCCGCGCCACCAGCGGCAGGCCGCGCGGCGCCGACTCCGTCCAGCGCCGCGCCGAGATCCTGGACGCCGCCGAGGAGCTCTTCGCCGACCAGGGGTACCGGGGCGTGTCGATGAGCGCGGTGGCTCGGGCCGCGGGGATCAGCCAGACCGGGCTCGTCCACTATTTCGCGACGAAGGACGACCTGCTCGCCGCCGTGCTCGACCGACGGGACGAGCAGGACACCGCCCAGCTGCTCACCACGCCGGAGCAGGGGTGGCGGTTCGTCGAGACGCTGGTCGGCGTCGTACGGCAGAACGAGGAGCGGGAGACGCTGGTCCGCCTCTACACGGCGCTCTCCGGCGAGGCCGTCACACCGGACCACCCGGCCACCCGCTGGCTCCGCCGACACCACCATGACGTGCGGGCCGGCATCGCCGCCGCCGTCGAGCAGGCCGTCGTCGACGGCGAGCTGGTCGCCGAAGCGCCGGCCGACCACATCTCCCGGCTGCTCGTCGCCGCGATGGACGGATTGCAGGTGCAGTGGCTCGTGGACGAATCGAGCTCGTCGATGGCCGAGGACTTCCGCCAGCTGGTCGACGCGCTGCACGCGCAGTGGCGGGCGGGCTGAACGACAGACGACGGAGTGGACCGCCTGTCGGCATCCTCAGCCGACGCCGACGACGCGTCATGCAGTCGGCGAACGACTGCAGGTCGCCCCGCGTCCCGCGCCCGGCGGCTGATCCGACAGGGCCTGATATTGACGGGGATCGCTTCGACCGCTATATCTGGATGCGCGCGGGAGACACCCCCAAATGAACCCGCAGACATGGCATCGTCACCTGCTCCGGGGAGGAAACAGGGATGTCGACGCAGGATGTCGCCGACCTTCTGCTCGAGGGGCATCCCGAGGAGAAGCAGGTCTATCTCGCCGAGAGTGAGAGGTTCTCAGACCAGACGCCTCGGGAACAGCTGCGGTCAGTGCTCTCGGCAGAGAGGGAACCAGGGACCAGCGGCCCGGAGATCTCACCTGCTCCGGTACCCGTGGCGGTCGCCATCGCCGGCGCAGGCAGCAGTACTCTGTACAACTGGCTCGAGGAGAATATGTAGATGGACTCCTCGGGCATCAGACTCCTTCTCACCGCTGGGGCAGCAGCCGTCCTGGCGAGCTGGGCGTTCGACACCTTCAGCTCCGGCATGAGCACCGACAGCACAGTCGTCGCCATCGGGCTGTGCGCGGCGCTCTCGATCGTCTTCGGACTCACCCATCTCATCGACCATCGCTCGGCTCGGAGTCAGGCATCCGGGGCTGACGGAGCGAATCGCCCCGGGTCCGGCGGAGATTCCGATTCCGCCGAAGGATGAGGAGCGTGACAGCACCGGGGAAACACCCTGCCGAGCGGTCCCGCAGCAACACCGGGGCACCCGCTGCTGCTCCTCCCCGGACCCGCTGGTCACCGTGGACTGGGCCGCCTGGGCGACGTCGTGAGCGGCGACAGGATCAGCCGGCGGCCGCGCCGTCGTCGCCGGCGGCCCGTCGATCGACCGGACGGATGCTGGCCAGCGGCAGCCGCCAGCCGCGGACGACGGCGATCAGACGCACGGCGAAGACCAGCAGCGCGACGGCGACGGCGGCCGGGGCGCCGAAGAGGTCCAGCTCGAGCAGAAACACGGTCAGCCCGGCGCCGAAGAAGGTCGGGGTGGCGTAGACGCCGTCGGGGTCGACGATCTGCGGCACCCGGTTGGCGACGACGTCGCGCATCGCCCCGCCGCCGACGGCGGTGGTCACGCCCAGCAGCACCGCGGCGACCGGGTTGAGCCCGGCCGCGTGGGCGATGGTCGCGCCCATCACGCAGAAGGTGGCCAGGCCCAGGGCGTCGAAGACCAGCAGGGTCCGGTGCAGCCGACCCTCGTGGACCAGCCCGACGAGCACGATGAGCACCGCGAGCACGACCGGGACCAGGTACAGCGGCTCGGCGAAGGCGTTGGGCACGCCCTGGTCCAGGAGGAGATCGCGGATGACCCCGCCGCCGAGACCGGTGAGGCTGGCCAGCAGCAGCGATCCGACGACGTCGAAGCCCTTCTGCACCGCCAGCAGCGCCCCGGAGATCGCGAAGGCGAACGTGCCGAGGAGGTCGAAGACGAGGACGGCGAGGTCCAGGGGCATGCTCGGCCTTTCCGGTGGGGCGGGGCGGTCGGGTCGAGGATAGTCGAGCAGGGCTCAGCACGCTGGCCGGCCATCTGCCGTGCGGGGTCCAACCCCTCTGCGAGCGCTCCGGTGATGCGGCAGACCCCGCTCAGCGCTCGCGAGGCATGGTTCCTGGTCAGATCAGGGCGGAGGCCCTGACGCCCGAGTGCAGGGTGCTCTCGGAACGCTCGACGAGTCGACTGCTCGCGCACGTCGTGTGATTCCGCTGATCAGAGTGGGTACTCTGGAGGGGCACCCTCGGCCCCTGCTGGGGTCGAGCTTCGTTGAGGCGACGTCTCAGACGCCCACAGCTCATAAGAGACCTGGTACCCTCGGCCCCTGCTGGGATCGAGCTTCGTTGAGGCGTGCGCCGCGTCGAGCCCAACCACGTGTGGCAGAAAGCCCCTCGGCCCCTGCTGGGGTCGAGCTTCGTTGAGGCGAGCCGGGGGCGAATGCG
>NZ_AFRW01000137.1 GCF_000220985.1 Nesterenkonia sp. F | reverse complement strand
AGACCTACGCCGCGCTTAAAGCGTGCTTCCCTCGGCCCCTTCGCGGGTCGAGCTTCGTTGAGGCCACTTCGCGCGGGACTTGCGCTTGCCGGCGGGAATCCCCTCGGCTCCTTCGCGGGTCGAGCTTCGTTGAGGCCTCTGGCAGCCGTCCGTGCAGGCGGGCCGCCCGAACCCCTCGGCCCCTTCGCGGGTCGAGCTTCGTTGAGGCGTGCGGCAAGTGGAGCCTGGTGCGTGTGCCCGGTCCCTCGGCCCCTGCTGGAGTCGAGCTTCGTTGAGGCTACATCCGCGACGTCGGGAGCATGCGCTTCGAGCGGTCCCCTCGGCCCCTGCTGGGGTCGAGCTTCGTTGAGGCTCCTCGCCTTGGTTGACCTGCTCGAAGTAGGTGTCCCCTCGGCCCCTGGCGGGGGGGGTCGAGCTTCGTTGAAGCTGGCGGGCCGCGTTGATGCGGTTGCCTATGTGCTTCCTGTCACCCTGCGGCCCACCGGGACGGGCAGCTTATCCATGCCCCTCACACAGCTGGGTGCTGACCCCTGTTCAGGGTCAGCACCCAGCCGCCTCGGCCCGACTAAGGCCTGCGTCGCCGAAGCGACGAGAACCACTGGAGGCTTTTCAGAGCACGATGGCCTCGTCGTCAGTCACGTCCCGAGAACGGCCGATATACCGGAACACCTTGTCGCTCAAGGACATGACCAGTCCGAGATCGCACAGCAGCACGGAATCCTCCTCAGACCGGATGATTTCCTCGATGTCGTCGGACAACCGCGCGAGCTTCGCCGGAGAACAGTCGATGACGAAGACGCTGTACTGCACCCGGTCGCCGTAGGTCTCCAGACACTTGGCCAGCCTCAGACGCCGCTTGTCGTCGGGCACGTCATAGGCGACCAGCGTCCGCCGAGCCAGATCCCTGCTCATCGGACCCTCACCCCCACATACCGGTCCTGGCTGCCGTCGAGGACGCCCAGGATCATGCGCGCCTGGATCTCCATCACGCGTCGCCACGTCGCCCGATACCCGAACACCGGATGCGTGATCTCCGTCTGCACGCGCTTCTCGAAGGCCGAGATCACCTTCTTGCGCCCCTCATCCGTCAGCCGGGCAGTCTCCAGCTGCCGATGGAAGTGCCCCGCGCCGAGCTCTCCGTTGTTGATCAGCCGGAGCACGACGGAATCGGCGACCGGGGCTCTGAACTCCTCCATCAGGTCCAGCGCCAAGGCCGGCTTGTTTCGCCGCGAGCTGTGGAGGAACTCAGCGTGCGGGTCCATCCCACACGCCACGACGGCACGCGTCACCTCGCCGAGGAGCAGCCCGTAGCAGAAGTTCAGCACGGCATTGAGCGGGTCGACGGCGCCGCGCCCCGAGCGTCCGGGCCACTCTTCCTGGAAACCGCGCGCATTGTCTCCGCGCACCATCTGGTGTAACTGCCCGAAGTACCGGCCGGCAGCCTCGCCCTCGACGCCGAACAGGCTGCGCAGATCCCGGCACTGGTCCGTCTGCCGTCCCAGTCCACGCAGACGGGCGACGGCCTCGGCGTCCTTCACCGACCGACGCAGCACGGTCGCCTGATTCGCGATCTTGGCCGCGACGATCTCGCGGGCGATGTCGGCCCTTCCCTCGGCGCTGGCCACATGCTGTTCGACCCGATGCAGGCCGTTCGACGACCGCGCCGGGCGAGACCAGGCGTAGACGCGCCCGCGCCCCGAGCACCAGACGATGGTGCTGTCGCGCCAGGACATCTCACGGATCACCGCGGAGGAGACGTCGACGTTGCCGTGCACCACCAGGGCCATGACCCGTTCCAGCGGCACGCTCCCCAGCTGCTCGCCCGCCTTGCGGACTGTGATCCGTCCCCGTTGCAGACCAACCCGGCTCCCCGGCGTCGCCAGGTGCACCACCTGGGTATCCGGATCGGCGACGATGATGCGACGCTTCACCGGCTCCTCCGCACGCTCGTCCGGCAGGCACACTGAGACGTGGGAACACATGGTGCATCGCGGGTCATCGACCAGCGGCTCGGGAGCCTCGTCCGCTTCCACGACCTCACGGGTCTGTTCGACGAAGTCCCGGGCCCGCTGCTCGACGACCTCGTCGATCGGCACCTCCACGCGACGCCTGGTCGCGGTGTCGCAGCGGCACCGCCCGGTGCTCCAAGGAACTCGACTCCTTCGGATCATCGCTGCGCCGATGCGCGCTGCGGCCCTGCTGCATCTGGAGCGTATCCGTCCGCTCCCCGACGGACTCCAGCCAAGCCCGCCGCGGACAGAACGCCGTGTGCGCCACCAAGCTGATCGGCAGCTCCTCGTCCCCCTCCCTGCGTGGTCACCGTTCCGCCTCCCATCAGATCACCTGCTCGCTCTCCAGAGGTTCGTCTCTCCCGTCCAGCACGATGCGCTGGGGCGCGCTGTCGCTGCCCCACCGCTCCACCGGGAAGGCCGCGAGCGCCACGACCCCCAGCTGACGGAGCCACTGACGTCCAGCCGCGTCCGAGGCCGTCTCCTGCGCATCTCGCGAGGTCATGACCTCCCCCACGCGTGCCAGAGCGGCCGACTCCAGCAGCGAGCTCAGGCGGGCGAGCGTCGTGGGACGCTCGACGATGGGCAGGCACATCAGCACGGGCCACTGCCAGGTCTGGGGGAAGCCCCCCGGGGTGCGGGACATCCGATGGGCATCGGGTACGACAGGCAGCATGCTGACGCCCCAGAGCCCCGCCCAGGCGAGCGCGGCATCCGTAGGGCCGGGACGCTGCAGTCCGGTCGCGGTCTGGGATCCTCGCTTGCCGTCGAGCTCGTCCCGCTTCGTCTCGCCGCGGATTCCGGTGAGGATCTCCTGCGGCTCCCGGTCGGCGACAGCATGGGCCATCTTGGCTAGCCGGTCGCCCACGAACTCCTCGCCGCGGTTCCGGGCCTTCATCTCCCAGCGGCTCGCACCCTGGTCAGGACGGCGCTCACGGCCGGATGCGTCGAACCGCCAATAGGCCGGCTCGCCGAGCGCTCCGATCATGTCCAGCGACAACCGATCCCCGTCCTCGAGCAGCCTGTCAATCACCTCCCGGCGCCGCTGGGCCAGCTGCTCCCAGGATGCCTGCGAGGTCGGTGCCTTGATCCGCGGACTGAACAGGCCGGTGCCGTCGCGACCTTCATGGTCGATGCGTGCCTGGACCCAGGAGCTCTCGGAGGCCATCGCCTCGGCGTGGCGCGCCAGGGCTCCAGTGACGTCCTCCTCCGAAGCTCCCGGCACCTGGACGCGCAGCCGTGGCCTGGCCTCGCCGGTCCAGTGCAGCAGCGGCTCCTCCAGACCGGCGGCTTCGAGGATCGCTGCGACCCCGAGCCCGGCGAAGTGCGTCAGCGCCGACTCGATCTCTCCGGCGATGGTGATCTCGGTGTTCATGATCCCTCCTGCGAAACTTGGCCGTCGGCGGCGCGGAGCACCGCCTCGAGATAGGCGGTGCCCCAGGTGCCCCAGCGCCGCCGGTTGGCCTCGACGAGCGAATCCCACCGTCCGGTGTCGAAGAGCTCCTGGGCCTGCTTCCTGCCCTCGTCGCCGACGTCGGCCAGGACCGCGTCGTCCGTGTCGGCCGCGAAGAGCCTCCCCGCGCCGTCGGAGAAGCAGGCCCTTCCATGTCCGTGCGTGGTGCCGACGAGCTGCAGCACCAGCGGCTTGAGCTCATCGTCGGCGCACCGCATCGCGGCGAACACCACGGACAGCTGCTCATGCCGCCATCCGTGCGGCTTTCCGCTGCCCTCGCCCTGCTGACGCTGCGCCATGCGACTGTGCGTGCCGCTCTTGGCCAGCGGCACCTGGGGATCGGCCCCGAGCATGTCCTGGAAGGCGCGGGCCGCCTTGCCGTCATCGTGATGGAGCCCGGCCGCTTCCAGCGCCGCGGCGAGCTGCTGCGGGAGGCCGAGCCCCTCGGCCAGCAGCCTCGCCCGGTCGGCGACGGCGCGAGCGTGAGCCTCCAGCGAGACCTCCCTCTGCTCGGCGGACCACACCTGCCGCACCGTCTCCTGATGCATCTCGGAGGAGCCGTCCGTCACCAGGATCCACGACGGGTCCTCCCCCTCCTCGGGCAGGTCGAAGTGGGCCTGAGTGCGTCCCACCGCCCGGAGATCATCACCATGCAGCTCAGCCGCGCGCCGGTTGACCTCGTCCGGCTCCCAGTCCGGCCCGTAGACCTCAACCTCGTCCCCGACAGCCAGCGCGAGCACGCCGTCGAGCTCCTCCCACGGCACCGGGTCGGCACGCCGCGTCGGCTCCCCGGAGACCATCTCGTCACGCAGGATCCGATGCTCGGCGTCGAGGACGACCACGTCGCCGCTGCTCAATGCACCGAGTCCGAACTCGCCGCCGAGCTCCAGCTGCACGACCTCGTCTCCGCGCACCCGGAAGGCCCGCCGCGGCGCATGATCCGATCCGCGCCGCTCTCCCTGCAGGATCGCGGAGAGCAACGGACGCACCACGTACCGACGTGCGGGGAAGACCTCGACAGAGCGCGGCAGCGCCTCCGTCAGCAGGGCGATCGATGCTGAGCTGTCCTCGGGCAGCCGGTCACGGACGACGACACCGACTTGGGCCGGCTCCTGATCGAGATCGTCCCGCAGGAACAGATCGAGATCATCAGAGGCGAACGTCGGCATGGACGTGTGCGACCAGTGCCGCGCGTTCCACGGCTCCGGACGCTGCAGCAGCGTCCGCGAGAGCTCCTGCGCCGGCGGCGGATTCTGCGCGACGGCCCACGGCGCGGCCCCCTGTTCATGGCTGACATGCTCCTCCAGCCAGGTCAGAGCCGCATCGAGCTCGTCCGTGCCGTAGGGCGGCCGGGCATAGTCCCCCGACGGGGCAGCGGGCACCACGACGCGCAGCTCGGCGGTCTCGCGCCGGCCCAGACGATTCACCCGCCCGAAACGCTGGGCGAGGGCCGAGGCCGGGGCGAGCTCGGTGAGCATCGCCGCGAGGTCGAGGTCGACGCCGACTTCGATCGCCTGGGTGCTGATCAGCACGTCGACCTCATCGTTGCCCTCGACGGTGAACAGACCGGGGAAGACCCGACGCGACGACGCCGCATTCTCCTTAGATTCCTCCTGCGATTCCTCCTCCGGCTCCCCGGCGGAGCCCGGCTCGGGCTCCCGCACTTCCCGGTCGACGTCGTAGGGCCGTGAACGTCCGGTGCGCAGCACCGCCTTCACCCCGGGGTGGTCCCGACGCAGCGCCTCGGCCACCTTCCCCGCGGTGTCCACGTTATTGACCACGCACCCGACGGTCGCGGCGGAAGGCCGTTCGGATCCGTCGGCGGACGCGGCGTCGCGTCCGTGGTCGCGGACCAGCTCGACGAGGGTGTCGACCAGCTCGGCGACGTACTTCGACGACGGTCCGCGCCGACCGGGCCAATGCTCGGTGGACACGGTGCGCACCGGCTTGGGCGCGGTCAGACGCATCGCCAGTACCGGATCGTCCAGGTCCTCGACACGCACGCCCTCCGCGGAGGTCTCGCCCGCCGCGGCGGTCGACGTCGGCGTCGCCGTGGTGGAGACCACCTGCAGCGGGGAGACGCCGATCAGCTCGGGCGCCTCGCCTTCGAGCTGGGGCACTCGCCGGGCGGTCAGCGTCAGCTGCCGCGCCAGGTGGCCCTCGTCGAGGACGGCGGCGCAGTCATAGGCCAGCAGTCCCCCCTCCCGCGGACGGGCGCCCCAGCTGGTGCCGTATCCGCGAAGCAGCAGCCGGCTGCCGAACATCTCCGGCGTCGCGCAGATGATCGAGCACTGTCCCGGGTCCTCGACCCAGGTGCGATCCCGCGGAGCGGCGCCGCGCAGCACGGTGGTGCGCATCGGCCGAGCACCGGCATGGACCGTCAGGGAGCGCAGGGCCTCCCGCACCCGTGCCGAGACGGTGCCCTCAGCGGCCTCGTCCAGATGGCGGACCAGCGCCTCAGCCCGTTCGGCATGGGAGTCCACCAGCGCTCGACGGCCGACGACCACCGCCAGTCGCCGCGGCACACGGGCCCCGCTGACGGCGGCCAGCGCGTTGGCGAAGGCGTGGATCTCCACCACTGCGCTCTTGCCGGCCCCCGTCGGAGCTGTCAGCTCGTCCGGCCAGCGCCCCGACTCCGTGAGCGAGACGAGCAGCCGCCGCTGCCAGTCGAACGGGCGGTGACCGGTGACCTCGGAGAAGAACGTCGTGAAATCGTCCACCGTCAGTCGCAATTCAGTCATCAGTTCCTCTCCAGGTGAGTTCCATCGCAGGGGCCGGCATGTCGACCGGCACCAGCAGGCCACCGCCGAGGTGCCGCGTCTGCCCCACGGCGGCGAGCGCCTCCGGCGGCATCTGTTCTGCGTCGACCTGCAGCACCGCCGTGAACGGCTCGGCCACCCCGCCCGGCGGCAGCTTGTGCACATAGCGGGAGCCGTCGCCGACCAGCCGGTGAGCGGTGAGCACCCGGGTGTCGAACTCCTCCTCGACGTAGGCGACGAGATTCCGGTACTTGTTCCCCGGGGCGGCCATGGCTTCGTCCATCCCCCGCCCACCGCGCCAGGTGAATCCGACCGCGGCCAATGCCGAATCCCGCAGAGTCCAGGTCTTCCCCTGGGGCCGCACGTCGGAGATCATCGCCGGACTGGTCGCCCAGCACCGATGCATACCCTCGGCCGGCGGCTGCCAGAAGGCGCGGCAGGGCACCTGTCGGTGACTGACGTGCACTGACGCCACTCCGTAGCGAGAGCGCAGTTCGCTGAGTCCCACCAGGGCGTGCTCGAGGGCCAGCAGATCGTCGCCGGCCGCGTCCCCCGGCACTAGCAGCAGGAACGCTCCACCGGCCCCGGCCACATGACTGTGCTGCGTGGCCTGCAGCGTGGTCCGATCCACGTACTGCAGCGCCAGTCGGTTCGGCGGCTGCTCCACCGCCGACCCGTAGCGGCCAGTGATCATCGGCGGCGCGGCGCCCCCGATGCGGCGGGCCAGGGCCCGGTGCAGGGCCACACACCAGCCGACCCGCTGGTCGGCGGGGATGCCCTCCGCATCGCTGGCGGGCTCGCCTTCGTGGGAGCGCAGCGCGTCGACGCTGATGGCGATGGCGTGCGACCAGGGCAACGTGGCGTCGATGGATCGCGGCCGGACATAGCGCTGCTGCTGGATCCGTTCCCTCGGCACCTCGGCGCGCACCGAATCCTCCGAGGTCTTGTGCTTATCCCTCGCCGCAGACGGCGACTTCCGAGGATTGTTCTCCCGATGCGTCTGTTCGAGCTCGTCGAACCGGCCGGGCAGCGGGATCCTGACCCGACGCCCCCCGAGCGTGAAACGACTGACGCGCTCATCACGAATCCACTCGCCGTGGGTGTGCTGGCCCTCGGCCGTGACATCCTCCGTCTCCAGCACCACCGGCGAGAGCGCCTCGCCGAGGTGCGAGACATCGGCGCACAGCGCGTCCAGCGCTTCGCGAACCTCGGCGGGAACGTCGCCGATCCACGTGAAGGCATAGGCTCCGTCGACGGCGACGCCGTCGGAGGTGGGCTTGCCGGAGGTCTTGTCGACGGTGGCCCCGGCCTCCTTCCGGATCAACCCCTCCTTCCGATAGGCGACCGGAGGCTCACTGGTCAGCGACACCGAGCGCGGAATCTGCAGCCCGTAGGGCGGATTGTTCTCCAACCACTCCAGGGCCGCACGACTGGCGCCCGACGGGACCAGACGGCCGTCGTGCCATTCAGCCGTGCTGCCGGTGCAGGCCGACTGGACCAGTGCGGAGTACAGCCGCGCCGGATCCGGCAGCTCATCCGGAGAGCCGTCAGCCCGGTGCCCCGTATACGTGCCGTTCAGCATGCGGGCGCGAAGAGCGAAGGTACCCATCACTCGTCACCGGCGTCCTCGGCGGCACCGGCCACCAGCGGGCTGCCCTGCACCTGGAGCACCTGTCCGTCCCACGAGATGCCCGCCTGCTCCACCGCCTGCTCGACGGCCGCCGCGAGCAGCTCGTCGGCCTGCTCGATGCTCAGCGCCTCCAGTTCACGGGTGCGGCCGTGCCGCATGTCCAGGACCACGGTGGCGGGACCGGCCTCCACCAGGTGGCAGTTGGCCCGCAGGTTCAGCTCGGCGTCGGCGCGCGCCAGTCCGTTCAGCGCGAAGGCGGCCAGCAGGGCGCGGCACGCGGCGTCGCCCTCCGGGCCAGCGCCGAAGCGCAGCTGGCGCAGCGCGGCGAAGGAGAGGACGTGCGAGCGGATGATCTGCGAGCAGGCGACGCCGCCCAGGGCCTCGAGGGCCGGGGGAACGCCTCCCAGCCCCAGGGCGGAACCGGACATGCCGGATCCCTTGGCCTTCTTGGCGTCGCCGCGGATCCTCTCCACGGTCTTGGCGCTCATGGACTCCTCCTGGTCGGTGACCAGTGATTCGACGTCCTCCTGGGAGAGCTGCACGCTCATGCCGACCGGATCCACGCGCGCGCCGCCGCGACGCGGCGGGTTCTCCGCCACCTGACCGGACTGGTCGGCCAGCACGCCGATGATCTCGCCGGTCAGCGCACTCTGGAAGCGGGCCTGGTTAGACGCCCGACTGGAGTCCCAGGAGCCGAACACGAGACTGCCGGGACTCATTTCGAGCAGGGACTTGGCATCGGCCTTCGACGCGTCACGCCCGCGGCGGTAGATCTCCAGCTGGGTCACCGGCCGGCCGTCGACGCTGCCGGCACGGATATGCCCGTCGAACGCACGATGCGGCAGCTGAAGGTCAGAGGTGACCTGATCCCCGTAGGTGACCTCGATGCGCGGCGTGCGCGAGATGGTCGAGTGGCCGTCCTGGACCGCCTGGTGCAGAGTCTCCTCCACGCGATTGAGCTGACTCTGCTTGGAATCGATGAGCACCGAGTGCTTCGCCTCGCCGTCGACGAAGCGCGTCTCGAAGGCGAAGGTGCTCTGCCCGCCGGAGACGTACTTGGCCGGGGCGACGGCCGCATGGGGACCTTCGGCAGGTCGCAGCGGCGTCGTCGACGTCAGTGCGCTGGAACCGCCGGGCCGGCAGGCCTCGGTGAGCTCCTCGAGGGTGATCGTGGGCATGGGACTCTCCTTCGTGGATCGCTCCGCAGAGCCGTGTCAGCGGTTCTGCGTATGGTGAGGACCACACTAGACACCGACCCACATGAGATCAATAGATGATGCTTGATTTTCGTGGAGGCCATATTATCCTGGTTAGTACGAACTGAAGAGCGCGCATGGCTCCGAAGACCATCGAAGACGAAAGGGGGCGCCCCGTAGCGGGGCGCCCCGGAGAGTCGGCCTCTGGAGTCCGAAGTATCCCGGTTAGCCTCAACGAAGCTCGACCCCGTAGTGGCCGAGGGCGTGCGCCCAGGGTACCCCTGCGCTTCTAGTGCCCGACCGAAGCGAGCCGACTCATGGCCCCAAGTCTAGATGAACAAGCTCCGACAACCGCTGCAGGCCACTGACCACCCCACGACCGCTCGTCCTCGCCCGACAGCCTCGCCGCATGGAAGAACGCCTCGGCGGCGCTCGCTTCACACCGGCCCAATACCTCGACCCACGACGAGGAGCGCGATCATTGAGAAGTACTCGATAGGTACGAGCGACCCCGCACCGGCTCATGGAGGCTTCTCCGCCCGCCGACCTCCGCTCGAGGCACGATAAAACTGACTCTGATCAACTGGGGAAGACCCACTTGCGACGAAGGGACCCATGATGAACCACAAACTCCCGCTCTCCGCCATGACGCTCACCGCCGCCCTCCTCCTCAGCGGGTGCGGCTCTGGCGACGAATCCGCCGGGGCGGCATCAAGCGACCCATCGGCGAGCCCGTCAGCGTCGGAACAGGCCCAGGCTCCCGAGACCTCGGCCGCTGTGGCCGAGTCCCTGACTGAGGCTGTTGACTCTGCCACCGACGTCACCGAGATCACAGAGGACAATGATCCCAACGACCTGATCGGTCGCCCCAACGGCTACACCGCAGCGGCAGTCATCGACGACGAGGGCGGCAAGTCCGGTCAGGACCTGGGGATCGACTCCGGCGCGACCGTCGAACAGTGGGACAGCAAGAGTGACGCACAGGAACGGTCAGACTACATCCAGGAGATCCAGAAGGAAGGCGGCGGTCTCCTCGGATCGGAATGGAACCATGTCCATGAGGGGTTCCTGCTCCGAGTCTCCGGTGAGCTGAAGCCCTCCGTCGCCGACGAGTACGAAGCGGCGTTCAACGAGCTCTTCTGACTCTGACACCGATCCGCCACGTCATAGTGCCGCCCCAGTCCAGGTCACTCTGGGATCCGGACACTCAGCTCCCCAGCTCATCGGGACGAGCCAGGCTCTTGCTCGACACCGTCTGAGCGGGCGAGGTTGCCGAACCCCGCCCGCTCGGCGTCGTCTTCTCCGGCCGGCCCCCACACGCTCGTGCGACCGATGATCGCCGGACCGGTCACTCTTCGCCGGAGCCCTCCGAGGACGAGTCATTCCCGCCGGAGCTCTCGGACGGAGAGCCGGAGCTGTCCGGCGCCTCGACCTTGATCGCGTTCTCGATCTCGGCGTCCTCGCGCGCGTCGGAGATCTTCGACTGGACCGCCTCCTCCTCCTTCTGCGCGGTCAGGTCCTCCTTGAGCTCGCTCTTCTTCTCCTCGAAGGAAGCGATCTCGGACTCGCCGCCGTCGCCTTCGGAGCCCTCGGAGTCACCCGAGGAACCCTCGGAAGAGCTCTGGCCCTGCGACTGCTCCGCCTCGAGCTGGGCTTCCTGCTGCTGCTTCCACTCCTGGTACTTGCTCTTCAGCTCGTCGGACGTGGGGTCCTCGATGTCCAGCGTGTCCGCGTACTTGTTCATCAGGACGGTCTTCTCGAGGTCGTCGCGGAGCGCCTCCTCGGAGATGCCCTGCTCCTCGTACTGCGACAGCAGCGCGTCGACGGAGTCAGCCTGCTGGTTCTGCTCCACCAGGCCCTCGAGCTTCTCCTGGACCTCGTCCTCGGAGGCGGAGAGGTCCTCCTCCGCGGCGAGCTGGGCGCCGAGCTCACGGCTGATCATCGCGTCGGCGACCTGCGAGCGCAGCTGCTTGCGCATCTCGTCGTCGAGCGACTGTCCCTGCATCTGAGCCTGCTGGGCGTACTGGCCGAACTGGACCGTGTAGACGGGCTCGAAGTCCTCCTTGGAGATCTCCTCGCCGTTGACCGAGGCCACCACGTCGGGCACCTCGGACAGGTCGGGCTCGGTCGCCGAGGACGAGCTCGACGGCGAGCTGGCGGCCGACTCCTCTCCGTCACCGGAGTCGCCGCAGGCGCTCAGGCCCGCCACCAGCGCGAGCATCGCCACGCTGCTCAGCAGCTTCTTGGACATGGAACTACCTCATTCGGGTCGACGGGGGCCGTGCCGGCCTCCGCTCCACACTAGACCCTCTGTCACGCCGTCGGCTGGACAGCTCCTCACCGTCGGCTGGGCGCGGCGACGCCGTCCGGGCCCATCACCGCGGCTCGCCGCCGTCCTCGGGTATCGTCGTCGGCGATGACCACTGCGCTGATCACCGGCTTCGACCCCTTCGCCGGCGACGACCACAACCCGTCCTGGGACGTCGCCGAGGAGCTGGCCGCCCGCGCCGGGGACGGACGCCTCATCGCCCAGGCAGAACACCCGGACCTGACCGTCCACGCCCGCCGGCTGCCGGTGGTCCACGGGACGGCCCTGGAAACCCTCGACGCCGCGATCGCCGCCGTCGCACCCGACGTCGTCGTCAGCCTGGGCCTGGCCGGCGGCACCGAGGCCGTCCGCCTGGAACGGGTCGGTCTGAACCTGCGCGACGCCCGCATCCCGGACAACGCCGGCGCCCAGCCGGTGGACGAGCCGATCGTCGACGACGGCGAGCCCGCCCTGTTCAGCACGCTGCGCCTCAAGGCCGCCCACACCCGCATCGCCGCGGCGGGCATCCCGGTGCAGCTGTCGCTGAGCGCAGGCAGCTTCGTCTGCAACGAGGTCCTCTACGGACTGGTCCACCGGTTGCGGGAGCGACGGCAGGACGCGCGGCCGACGGCGCACGACGGCGACTCGGCGCCGTCGTCGGTCCGCGGCGGCTTCGTCCACGTGCCGTCCCTCCGCGCGGCGGACAGCCCGGTGAGCCTCGAGCAGGCCGTCGAGGCGGTGGACCTGCTGCTCGCCGAATCGCTGCACGACCGGCCCGACGCCGAGCACCCCGGCGGCGCGCTGCACTGACGACGCCGCGCCGCCCGGCAGGCCGACGCGGCACCGGCACGGGGGGCCCTCCCAGGACGACCCCGAAATCCGGGAAGATACACACCGAGACTGCACCTGCCGCCTTCTCTCTCATGGATAGACCTGCACCTCCCCGCCGTCGACGAACAGCTCGCTGCCGGTGATGAAGCTGGACTGATCCGATGCCAGGAAGAGGACAGCGTTCGCTATCTCGGCGGGATCAGCGGCGCGGCCCAGGGGTGTGCTGCTCGACAACGCATCGACGAGCTCACCCGCTTGATCCGGGTCCTCGGCGAGGCCGCGGAGCCCCGGAGTGTCGGTCGGGCCGGGCACGACCGTGTTGACGCGCAGCCCGCGAGGCGCGAGTTCAGCGGCCCAGACCCGGCTGAACTGCCTCAATGCCGCCTTCGTGGCGGAGTAGACGCCGAAGCCGACGATGCCGCGACGTGCCGAGCTGGACCCGGTGAGCACGATGCTGCCGCCGGCGTTCAGCAGCGGCAGCGCTTTCTGGACCGTGAAGACGGTGCCTCTCACGTTGATCCCGAAGGTGTGATCGAAGGCCTCGGGGGTGAGTGAGTCCAGCGGCTGGCCCGCCTCGCCGCCGCCGGCGTTGGCGAAGACGATGTCGAGCCGGTTCCCGTCGTCGGCGATCCGCTCGAACAGCCTGTCGAGGTCCTCCGGGTCGGAGACGTCGTTCTGGATCGCAGTCGCTCGGTCGCCCAACGCCTCAGCGGCAGATTCTAGCTCCTGCTCGCGACGCCCGGTCAGGTAGACGCAGGCGCCTTCGGCGACGAAGCGTTCGGCGGCGGCGAACCCGATGCCGGTGCTCGCGCCGGTCACCAGGGCCGTCTTGTCGGTCAGCTGTCCCATGAGAGTTCTCCTGTTCCGCGTGGTGCGTCGAGCTGAGGCAGGCCCCGTCCGGCCACGGCGCCCCGTGCTTGTTCTTGACCGGTTGGTCCACCATAAGCGCGGTGGACCAACCGGTCAAGAACTCCTACTCTGGAGGCATGGCAAGACCACGACAGTTCGACGAGGACGCGGTGCTCCGCGCGGTCTGCGACCAGTTCTGGGATGCGGGCTACACGGCGACCTCGCTGCAGGACCTCATGCGGGTCAGCAATCTGGGCAAGGGCAGCCTCTATGCCGCCTTCGGGGACAAGCACGAGCTCTTCCTGCAGGTGCTGCGCCGGTACGTGGCCTCCCTCGACCGCACGCTGCGCCGGTCGATCGATTCAGCGCCGCGCGCGGTCGAGGCGCTGCACTCCTTCGTGATGATGCCCGCAGGTGACCCCGACGGCGTGGCCGCCCGACGCGGCTGCCTGCTCGCCAACAGCACCACGGAGCTGGCTGCCACCGATCCCGCCGTCGCCGCCGAAGCACGACAGGCCTACGAGGGGATGACGGCCGTGCTCGCCGACGGCGTGCGCAGCGCGCAGGCCCAGGGCGACCTGAGCGCATCCGCCGACCCGGTCGGCACAGCCCGGGCACTCCTGGCCGCACAGCAAGGCCTGACCTTCATGGGACGCACCGGGATGGACGTCGAGACGCTCGCGGCGACGGCCCGTTCACTCGCGACCGAACTCCTGCCCACCTCGGCCGATCATCGGGACAGCATGAGTCCACCCCACGATCCGGGTGTTCCCGACCGAACTCGATGCTGACGAGAGCATGGTGCCGCCGAATGTCGTCTCGACGAACCGGCCGGCAGGGCGAGCCCTTCGACCCGCCCGTCATGAACTGAGTGCCGCGGTGGGTGGTGTGTGTGCGGCTCGCAGCGCCAGATAGAGGCCGGCGATGGCGCCGACGGGGCGACGTCGGATCGGGAGTCCGAGAACTGATATCGACGGGCCGGCTGGACTGACTCTCACCCTCGGTAGTGGATCCCGAGATCAGTCCGCCCTGGGAGCAGATCCTCTCGCAGCGCCCGCGTCGCGCGATCGTAGTCTCCGTCCTGCAGACGACGGTAGGACCGTACGGGTTCCTCACCCAGTCCAGCCAGCCGCGTCCGCAGCAGGGTCGCCTCCCGCTCACGGCCGGCCGCATCGATGCTGTCGGCGTCGTGGACCACATGCAGATCATGCGCTTCGACGCCGACGTACCAGAGCGCGCCATGAGTGAGCGGGAACAGCAGCGCTTCAAGGTCGCCGTTCACTCCGCGGGGTCCGAGCGTGCGGGCGTCGTCCCCGGCGGTGACGACGATGAGTGCCCGGCGTCCGAGCAGACGACCGTCGCCGTACCGGCGCGGGTGGCCGGTCTTCTCGTCCACGTCGCCCTGGGCGAAGCCTGTCTGCAGCACCCGGTCGATCCAGCCCTTGAGCATCGCAGGAGGCCCGTACCACCACAACGGAAACTGGAGCACGAGCAGTTCCGCGTCGGCGAGGTGCTCCTGTTCGCGACGCACCTCGGGTTCGACCTCCCCGCGAGCGTAGGCCTCACCCGTGAGCTCGGGAATCGCCCCCGGGGTGTCTGCGAAGCTGCCCAGATCCCTGGTGTCGAGCGCGGGATCGAAGTGCTCGGCGTAGAGATCCGTCGTGGAGACGTCGTACTCGGAGCAGAGTGCGGAGGTGCCGGCCCGGAACAGGTGGTGGTTGAGGGAGTCGCGACGAGGATGGGCGAGGACCCAGTGAGCACGACCGGGAGTCGGTCGGAGTGTCGTTGTCATGCACCCATCCAACCCCGAAGCAGTGAGACACTGAATGGGCCCACGTCTCGATGAGATGCGCGATCGTCTAAACTGACGTGGTGGACACGCTCACCGATGTTCTCCACAACATCCGCTCATCCGGGGCGCTCGTGGGTCGAACCCTCGCCGTCCCGCCATGGTCCGCGAGGTTCGACGGCGGCGCCTCGCTCACTCTGGCCACGATGCTGCGCGGCGATGCGCGATTGGTCGCCGGATGCGCCCGCCATTCACTTCTGCCGAACGACGTCGCGCTCGTCGTCGGCCCCGAGCCGTTCGAGATCGTCAGCGAGCCCGTCGCAAGGCCAGTATCGTACTCCGAATCCGGCCCTGAACCCGGGCAGGCTGCACACGCGGCCCCCATCGGTGAGGGATCCGGCATCCGCAACGTCCGTACAGACGGCACCCGGCTGAGCGATCGACGCTGTCGCACCCAGCTCGAGAGCGACCACACCCTGCTCACCGGCTCCTTCCACGTGAGCGGGCGCGTCGCCGATCGCCTGCTGGACGCGCTGCCCCGAGTGCTGGTCGTCCCTCGACGTGCTCAGCGCTCCAGCGTGCTCCCCCTGCTCGAAGAAGAGATCGGGCGTGACGAGCCTGGCCGGCAGGCCGTCCTCGATCGACTGCTGGACCTCGCGCTCGTCGGCGCCCTGCGCGACTGGTTCGCCCTCCCCGGCAGCCAGGCCCCCGGCTGGTACCGGGCCGGCTCGGATCCAGTCGTCGGTATCGCACTCGCCGCCATCCACGACGCTCCCGAGCAGCCCTGGACGATCGAGCTGCTGGCCCGCGAAGCCCTCGTCTCCCGGGCGACGCTCGCACGGCGCTTCACCGACCAGGTGGGGGAGCCTCCCATGTCCTACCTCACCGGGTGGCGCCTGTGTCGGGCGGCCGACCTGCTCGACAGCGAGACTATGACCGTCGAGACCATCGCCCACGAGGTGGGCTATTCCAACGCCTACGCCCTGAGCGCGGCCTTCCATCGCGAGTACGGGGTCCGACCTGGACAGTACCGGCACGGGCAGCGGAGCGAGGGCTCGTGAGTCTCAGCTGCGTGAACGATCGCTCGACCAGGCGGCCGCAGGGGGCGTGCGGCGGCCCGCCGAACGACGTGGGCGGAGAGCGCCTCGAGCGCCTCAGTGGCACGCCGCTCGGGTTCCGGAACCTCGCCCACCGCATCGCGATCTCGATGTTCGAAGCCGGCGGCGTCAGACGACTCCTGCACGCGCGACTGCGATGACCGGCGGCTTCTTCAGGTTCGCCCAGACCCGCCTCGCGTTCACTCCGGCGCGAGCGCCATGTCTGCCGCGGCGTAGAGCACGTCGGTCTCCATCTGCGCGTGTGAGTCTTCGGCGGGCAGTGCGCGTTCCAGCGCCAGGCCGTTGAGGACGGTGCCGAGGCAGCGAGCTCGACGCGGGATGTCTCCGACGGGCAGAGCATCGTCCTCCTCGGCGAGCACCTCGAGCCATCCCTCCATCCGGCCCTGGCCGTCGCGCCGGGTCGCGAGATAGGCCTCGCGGACCGGCTCCGTCTGCTCCGCCGTCACGAATGCTTCCACGAGCAGGACCATCGACCGGCGAGCCTCAGCGCCGGTCCCGGACATGTCGAGCACCTGGCGCAGGCAGTGGACGAGCCGATCCCGGGCGGGGACGGTGGTGTCGCCGAGGCTGCTCTCGGGGAGCATCCAGTCGTAGACACGCCGCATGACTTCGTCCCGCAGCACCTGCTGGGTGGGGAAATGGTGGCGCAGCGAGCCGGTGCTCACCTCGGCGCGCGCCGCGACCGCGCGCACGCTGAGCCGAGCGGCCACCCCGTCCTCGCCGATGATCGCGGCCGCCGCAGCGAGGATCCGCTCGCGCGTGCTCATCTCTGCTCGCTCGTCCATACATCCGCCTTTCGCCTGATACAGCGTACTAGAACAGTGTGCTAACGTGCTGAGCATCCCACCAACACAGCGTGTTGGACTCGATCACGTGCCGAGGAGGCACCCTGATGTTCCAGCAGTGGAGACGTCGACGGGCGGTCAAGCGCATCACTGCCGGCGACGGCAGTGCGCTGCGCCGATTCCGAATATGGCAGCTTCTGAGCCGATCCGTGATGCACTTGGACCTCGCCACCACTGACGGCCCGGCGCGATACACGGTCGATGTGCGGCAGTGGAAGACCGACGAGAACGGCCACGTCATCGTTCACCTCTATCGGAACGGCCTGCAGCACGCGGCATCGAGGGTCCCCGCGCTGTTCCCCGTCGAGGGCGGAGCGATCGACGTCGCCACCAGCGGCTTCGGCCTCAAGCGCTGCCACTACGTCACCGCCGACGGCACGACGCATCAGCTCATGCCCGATCCCCGCTCTGCAGAAGGGCGTCGGTCTCGCTTCGAGCACCGCAGACCGGGGCTGAGCCGCGCGGTCGGAGCCCTCTCGATCGTGGCGCTCCTGGTGGGTGTGGCGCTGCTGCTCCAGGAGATCGCCGTCCCGATCCTGCAGATCCCCCCGATCGCCGAGCGGATCGGACCCATCGAGCCGCTGATCCGCGTGCCGCTGTGGCTGACCATCACGCTCGCGATCACGGCAGCGGTCGCGAGCACTGAGCGGGCACTGCGTCTGCGCCACCACTGGCTGCTCGACGCAGCCGGGAACTGACCAGCACGACATCACCCACTCCACACCCCGAAAGACGCCCATGGCCTCTCCCCCTGTCCGCACCGCGCCCCGACGCTTCGGCGCGCATCTATCCCTGACCTGGTGGAAACCTCTCGTCATCATCGTGGTGCCCCCGCTGGCGATGATCATCCTCCAGATCGTCCTGTTCACCATCGTGGGCCTCATCGATGACGGCGGCGGCCAAGCGGAGGCCGTCGGCCCGCTGCAGCTGCTCGCGGTGAATCTCAGCATGGGGATCACCGGCGTGCTCGCCGTCCCGCTGATCTCCTGGGGGGCGAAGGTGCCCTGGCGCACGATCCTCAGCTCTCCTCGGGTCTTCGACCGGAGTCGCCTCGCTCGCTACCTGCTGTGGGGACTCGGGACGACGGCCCTCGCCAACGCGGCACTGGCGCTTCTCGCTCCCGGCCAGACCCCCTGGGTCGGCGTCGGGGTCACCGGGACGACGATGGCGCTCCTCGTGGTCATCGTGCTGACCACCCCACTGGCGGCGGTGTCGGAAGAACTCCTGTTCCGGGGCGCGGTGATGCCTGCCGTCGCCTCCTGGGTGCGTCCGGAACGGATCGCCCTGGCACTCGGTGTGATCGTCTCGAGCCTCGCCTTCGCGATCACGCACCTCGCGACGGACCCCTGGCTGTTCAGCTACCACGTCTTCCTCGGCTTGGCCACCGCGGTGATGGCGATCCGCAGCCGGGGGCTCGAGGCTCCCATCGCCTTCCACGTCGCGAACAACACCTTCACCGCGGTCCTCAACGTCCTCCTCGCAGGAGGCGGGGATTTCAGCGTCGCCCGGACCGCCGGAGCGGGAGGACCGCACCTGCTCATCCCGGCTCTCTTCGTCCTCGCCCTCGTGATCGTCGTATGGCGGCGCGAAGGGAAGTCTGGAGAGCCGACGATGACGAAGGCCCCGGTCACGTGAGCGGGCCGGGCTGACGGGAGCCTTCCGCGATGCCCCCGCCCGGAGGAGCTGACTCCCCGACCGAGACAGGAGAGCGCGCATCTCAGGCCACCCGGTGATCGCAAGGATCGCCGGGTGGACTCGTGACGGAGATCGCCGCGACGGCGGGACTCTGGAAGCTCGATGACCCGAGCCTGCCCATCAGGCGGTGACTGGGCGTAAGCGGTGGTCACCATGGCAGGGCGGGAAGACGACGAGGGCCCGGAATGACACGGATCTCGGTCGAGAATTCGTCCTGCAGGACGCACGGCCCATTGCTGGCGGGGAGCCCCTCTCATGCTTGATTCCCGGTTCGTCGGTCTTTCTCGGCGGCCGTGTGTTCAGAGCCAGTCGCGAGCCCGCGCGTAGCGGGCGGCGTCGTGGCGCGTCTTGGTCTGGGTCTTCTGCATGGCTGCGGAGAGGTAGTTGCGCACCGTTCCCCCTGCCAGATGAATCCTGGCGGAGATATCGGCCACCGAGTATCCCTCGGAGGTCTCGCGCAGCACCTCGAGCTCCCGCTCGGTGAGCGGGCAGTCGTCGACCAGGGCGAGAGCGGAGACATCCGAGTCGATCCAGCGACGGCCTCGACTCAGCCCCTGATCACCTCAGCGATATGCGCAGGTTCTGCGGACTTGCTGACGAAGCCCCGGACACCCAGCCTCAGGGCTCGACGCAGTACTCCAGGGCGGGCGTGCCGGGTGAGCATCAGGACGGTCTGGTCTGGGCGCAGGCGCTGCAGCTGGGCCAGCGCCTCCAGGCCGTCGGTTCCGGGCATCTCCAGATCGATGACCAGGACGTCCGGCTGATGCTCCAGCACGGCGCCGACGGCGGCCGCTCCGTCCTCAGCCTCGGCCAGGACAGTGATGCCCCCCTCCAGGGGGAGCAGCGCGGAGAGGGCCTTGCGCAGCAGCACCTCGTCGTCGGCCAGCACGATTCCTGTCATCGGAGCCCCTCGTCGAAGACCGCGACAGTGGTGAAGCGCCCCTCCTGACCGCTGGTCGAGAGCTTCCCTCCTTCGTCCGCCAGGCGGCGACTGAGCGTCTCCAGCCCGCGTAGGGCAGGCTGGCGCTGGTCCGCGTCCTCGACGCCGTCATTGGTGATGACGATGCTGTGAGGCATGAGGCGGATCACCACCTCGGACGCTTGGGCATGCCGGAGGATGTTGGTGGCGGCCTCCCGCATCACCTGCCCCAGCAGCTCACTGCGGACGGTGTCCTCCGGGACTTCGCCACCCTGGTCGCGCAGCACGTCCACTCGGATCCCCGCAGCCTCGAAGAGGTTCCTGGCGTTCTCCAGCTCAGACATGAGGTTCAGCCGGCGCTGGGCATAGGCGAGCTCCTTGGTCTGGGTGATGGTCTCTCCGACGAGCTCATGGACCTCCCGCAGCTCTTCGGCCGCCCGTTCGGCGTCGTGCTCCACGAGCTTCTCGGCCAGTGCCACCTTCAGCTTCACCACATGCAGCGTGTGGCCCTGGATGTCATGGAGCTCGCTGGCGAACCGGATCCGCTCGCGCATGATTCCCAGTTCTGCCTCCGCCTCACGGGCCTGCTCCAGCTCCTGGAAGATGACCCAGTAGCGGTCGGAATAGACCATCACCGCGACGACGAATACGGCGATGCCACCCGGAATCACCGTGAACTCCACCAGGCCCAGCTCAGGATGCTGCCAGACTGCTGCGGCCCCGATGCCGGCCGTCAACAGTCCGAAACCGACGATCCCGGCAATCCGGCGGCGCGGCAGGCGAGGCACCGTCATCGACCCCACGATCGCCAGCGGCACGAAAGCCATCGAGGCCTGGAAAAGAACGGCCCCGACCCCCCACCACGGCTGTACAGATGATCAGCACCGCCGTCCCGAAACGCGGATACCCTGTTCGTCCCCACTGAGTCATCACGCAGACGGCGGCCACGAAGGCCACTCCGATGACGGCGGCCTCCCACCAGGTCTGGGCCTGCACGACGATCAGGATGACTCCCGCCGGAAGGACGCTGACCATGGTGGTCACCACAGTGGTCCGGTGCATCCGCCGGTAGCTGGACTCCGCATCATAGGAGCGGGACTCGGTCGAGTTCATCACTGGTGAGCCTAGCGGGAGCCCGGTCGGGTCAGAAGTGACGCAGTGTCACCTCGGACCGTGACATGAGGGCACTGCCGAACGTCCCCGGATCCCGGGAGAGTCAGGGATGCACTGATCGACTCTCTTCTGAACGGAGCAGATGATGGCTCTCGGATTCCTGGACATCCTTCCCCAGCCCGTCGTCGACTTCATGACCGAGGTCATGGAGTGGATGATCGACACCGCCGCCGGTGCCGAACCTTGGCAGCAGATCCTCGTCATGCTGGCTGGTGGCGCCGTCCCCTTCCTCGAGTCCTATGCCACCAGCTTCGTGGGTGTTCTCGTGGGCATCCCTGAGCCGCTGGCAGTCGGCGCCGCAGTGGTCGGGAACATGGTGTGCATGCTGGTGCTGACCTATATGGCCAGCGGGGCACGCAGCATGGCCACCCGAGGTCGCACCTCACCTGAGGAGGAACCGTCGAAGCGACGCCGCAAGGTCGCCGCGGCCCTGGACCGCTTGGGCGTTCCCGGTGTCTGCCTGGCCACCCCGTTGGTGCTGCCGACCATGTTCACCGCACCCATCCTGGTGGGCATGGGGGCCCGGCGCGGCGCCGTGATCGTCTGGATGAGCCTGTCCATCGCAGCCTGGGCCGTACTCTTCGGCTTCTTCGGCGACTGGGTCTCCGGCTGGTTCATGTGATCGGCGGCCGGCTCCAGACCAGCTTCCGGAGAGACTCCCCGCGTGTCTCGTGGACGCCGCCGGGTCCAGA
>NZ_AFRW01000138.1 GCF_000220985.1 Nesterenkonia sp. F | reverse complement strand
TTCAAAGGGTGTCCGGCGGTGACCTACTCTCCCACACGCTCCCGCGTGCAGTACCATCGGCGCAATGGGTCTTAGCTTCCGGGTTCGGTATGGGACCGGGCGTTTCCCCCACGCTATGACCGCCGTAACTCTAACCACCACACACCCCCACACCGCACACACGAACGCGGGGGCAGGGCGAGTTCATACGAACAACCACCACACCAGGGTGGCTGCCAAAACTAGTCTCTCTATACCATTATCCTCAGATCACACCACCCACACCCCACCACAACAAGCAGCGGGGCGGGGTTTGTTGAAAGACAACCGCCTAGTGGACGCGAGCACCACACAACACACCACCCACACTCTGCAAACAGTGTGTGGGGTGGGATAAGTGATCGGCTTATTAGTACCGGTCAGCTTCACAAGTCTTCAGTCCTTGCTTCCACATCCGGCCTATCAACCCAGTGGTCTAGCTGGGAGCCTTCACACCTTGATGGTGACGGAGATCTCATCTCGAAGCCGGCTTCCCGCTTAGATGCTTTCAGCGGTTATCCATCCCGAACGTAGCTAATCAGCGGTGCACTTGGCAGTACAACTGACACACCAGAGGTTCGTCCGTCCCGGTCCTCTCGTACTAAGGACAGACCTTCTCAAATCTCCAACGCGCGCAGCGGATAGGGACCGAACTGTCTCACGACGTTCTAAACCCAGCTCGCGTGCCTCTTTAATGGGCGAACAGCCCAACCCTTGGGACCAACTCCAGCCCCAGGATGAGACGAGCCGACATCGAGGTGCCAAACCATCCCGTCGATATGAACTCTTGGGGAGGATCAGCCTGTTATCCCCGAGGTACCTTTTATCCGTTGAGCGACGGCCCTTCCACACGGTGCCGCCGGATCACTAGTCCCAACTTTCGTTCCTGCTCGACCTGCCAGTCTCACAGTCAAGCTCCCTTGTGCACTTACACTCAACACCTGATTGCCAACCAGGCTGAGGGAACCTTTGGGCGCCTCCGTTACTCTTTGGGAGGCAACCGCCCCAGTTAAACTACCCACCAGGCACTGTCCCTGGACCCGATCAGGGCCCGAAGTTAGATGCCTAAAAACACCAGAGTGGTATTTCAACGACGACTCCACGACCACTAGCGTGACCGTCTCACAGTCTCCCACCTATCCTACACAAGTGATTTCAAACACCAATACCAAGCTATAGTAAAGGTCTCGGGGTCTTTCCGTCCTGCTGCGCGTAACGAGCATCTTTACTCGTAGTGCAATTTCGCCGAGTTCACGGTTGAGACAGCGGGGGTCTCGTTACTCCATTCGTGCAGGTCGGAACTTACCCGACAAGGAATTTCGCTACCTTAGGATGGTTATAGTTACCACCGCCGTTTACCGGGGCTTAAATTCTGAGCTTCGCCACACACGGTGACTAACTCGTCCTCTTAACCTTCCGGCACCGGGCAGGAGTCAGTCCGTATACATCGTCTTACGACTTCGCACGGACCTGTGTTTTTAGTAAACAGTCGGACCCCCCTGGTCTCTGCGGCCCCGAACAGCTCACCACCGCAAGGGCGGATCACCACCGAGGCCCCCCTTCTCCCGAAGTTACGGGGGCATTTTGCCGAGTTCCTTAACCGTGATTCTCTCGAACGCCTTGGTATTCTCTACCTGACCACCTGTGTCGGTTTCGGGTACGGGCGGCTCGGACCTCGCGTCGATGCTTTTCTCGGCAGCATAGGATCACCGGATCTCCCACCAACGTGGGAGCCCATCAAATCTCACCAACACACAGCCCGGATTTACCTGGACTGAAGGCTACATTCTTAGACCCAGACAACCATCGCTGAGCCCGGCTACCTTCCTGCGTCACACCTGTTAATACGCTTGGCTCCCCAGTTCAGGTCCCGCGCTCCCCACACACGTGGCAGCAAAGCTGCCATCCAGCATGGTTCGGGCGGTTAGTATCACCAGTTCACCATGGGCGGTCCTTCGCCGGTACGGGAATATCAACCCGTTGTCCATCGACTACGCCTGTCGGCCTCGCCTTAGGTCCCGACTAACCCAGGGCAGATTAGCTTGACCCTGGAACCCTTGGTCATTCGGCGGAGCAGTTTCTCACTGCTCTTTCGCTACTCATGCCTGCATTCTCACTCGAACACACTCCACGACACGCTTCCGCGGCCGCTTCACAGCAGTGTCCGACGCTCCCCTACCCAACCAGCCCCAAAGGACTGATTGCCACAGTTTCGGCGGTGTGCTTGAGCCCCGCTACATTGTCGGCGCGGAATCACTTGACCAGTGAGCTATTACGCACTCTTTCAAGGATGGCTGCTTCTAAGCCAACCTCCTGGTTGTCTCAGCAACTCCACATCCTTTTCCACTTAGCACACGCTTAGGGGCCTTAACCGGTGGTCTGGGCTGTTTCCCTCTCGACCATGAAGCTTATCCCCCACAGTCTCACTGCTGCGCTCTCACTTACCGGTATTCGGAGTTTAGTTGACGTCAGTAACCTTGTAGGGCCCATCAGCCATCCAGTAGCTCTACCTCCGGCAAGAAACACACAACGCTGCACCTAAATGCATTTCGGGGAGAACCAGCTATCACAGAGTTTGATTGGCCTTTCACCCCTACCCACAGCTCATCCCCCCAGTTTTCAACCTAGGTGGGTTCGGTCCTCCACACGCTCTTACACGCGCTTCAACCTGGCCATGGGTAGATCACTCCGCTTCGGGTCTAGACCCAGCGACTCACACGCCCTATTCAGACTCGCTTTCGCTACGGCTTCCCCACACGGGTTAACCTCGCCACTGAGCACTAACTCGCAGGCTCATTCTTCAAAAGGCACGCCATCACCAGCCACAAGGACCAGCTTTGACGGATTGTAGGCACATGGTTTCAGGTACTATTTCACTCCCCTCCCGGGGTACTTTTCACCATTCCCTCACGGTACTGTTCCACTATCGGTCAGCAGGTAGTATTCAGGCTTACCAGGTGGTCCTGGCTGATTCACACAAGATTCCACGAGCCTCGTGCTACTCGGGATACACACACAAGCCGGCGGAACGCATTACAACTACGGGACTCCCACCCTCTCCGGTCACGCACTCACCACGTGTTCGTCTATACGCCCGCACCTCGACTCCCAGGACTGGTAGATCCTGGACGGCATGTCCCACAACACCGCACACGCAACCCCTACCAGGTATCACACGCACACGGTTTAGCCCCATCCGCTTTCGCTCGCCACTACTCACGGAATCACTATTGTTTTCTCTTCCTGTCGGTACTGAGATGTTTCACTTCCCGACGTTCCCTCCAACCGGCCTATACATTCAGCCGGCGGTCACACACCATAACAGCATGCGGGGTTTCCCCATTCGGAAATCCTGGCCTCAACGCTCGGTTATCAGCTCCACCAGGCTTATCGCAGATTCCCACGTCCTTCATCGGCTCCTGCTGCCAAGGCATCCACCATGCGCCCTTCAACACTTACCCCAACGGGCATGTTGTTATAAAAACCAAGGACAACACCAACCACCACCCACACAAGGGCGATGATCGTGATGCACATTGACCACGCTCCCACCAGCAACCAGCCCAAAAAGAAGCAGGCCAGCCACTGACAAGAGCAAGATGCTCGCGTCCACTATGCAGTTCCCAAACAACAACCCCCACCACCATCACCACACAACACCACCGACGACCCAACGGCCACCGGCGACCCACGTGCGGCTACCTGCAGCAGGCGGCACAATCACCAGAACAACACCTGTTGCTCCAGGACCCAATAGTGTACCAAGCACCAGCAGCACACATCAGAACCAGACTTTCCAACCCCACACGAAGCAAGGGCGTACTCGAACCAGAACCAATGCCACCACCGGTGACTGCATGCTGATATTCCACCCATGAGCAAACCCAGCGTCGAACACTCGCCGACGCACTGGGCGGACCCGACTCGGGTCCAGCTCCTTAGAAAGGAGGTGATCCAGCCGCACCTTCCGGTACGGCTACCTTGTTACGACTTAGTCCCAATCGCCGGTCCCACCTTCGACCACTCCCTCCCACAAGGGGTTGGGCCGTGAGCTTCGGGTGTTACCGACTTTCGTGACTTGACGGGCGGTGTGTACAAGGCCCGGGAACGTATTCACCGCAGCATTGCTGATCTGCGATTACTAGCGACTCCAACTTCACGAAGTCGAGTTGCAGACTTCGATCCGAACTGAGACCGGCTTTTAGGGATTAGCTCCACCTCACAGTATCGCAACCCACTGTACCGGCCATTGTAGCATGCGTGAAGCCCAAGACATAAGGGGCATGATGATTTGACGTCATCCCCACCTTCCTCCGAGTTGACCCCGGCAGTCTCCCATGAGTCCCCACCACTACGTGCTGGCAACATAGGACAAGGGTTGCGCTCGTTGCGGGACTTAACCCAACATCTCACGACACGAGCTGACGACAACCATGCACCACCTGTGAACCAGCCCCGAAGGGAAACTACATCTCTGCAGCGATCCGGTCCATGTCAAGCCTTGGTAAGGTTCTTCGCGTTGCATCGAATTAATCCGCATGCTCCGCCGCTTGTGCGGGCCCCCGTCAATTCCTTTGAGTTTTAGCCTTGCGGCCGTACTCCCCAGGCGGGGCACTTAATGCGTTAGCTACGGCGCGGAAAACGTGGAATGTCCCCCACACCTAGTGCCCAACGTTTACGGCATGGACTACCAGGGTATCTAATCCTGTTCGCTCCCCATGCTTTCGCTCCTCAGCGTCAGTAACAGCCCAGAGACCTGCCTTCGCCATCGGTGTTCTTCCTGATATCTGCGCATTTCACCGCTACACCAGGAATTCCAGTCTCCCCTACTGCACTCTAGTCTACCCGTACCCACTGCACACCCGGAGTTAAGCCCCGGGCTTTCACAGCAGACGTGGCAAACCGCCTGCGAGCCCTTTACGCCCAATAATTCCGGATAACGCTCGCGCCCTACGTATTACCGCGGCTGCTGGCACGTAGTTAGCCGGCGCTTCTTCTGCAGGTACCGTCACAAAAGCTTCTTCCCTGCTGAAAGCGGTTTACAACCCGAAGGCCGTCATCCCGCACGCGGCGTCGCTGCATCAGGCTTGCGCCCATTGTGCAATATTCCCCACTGCTGCCTCCCGTAGGAGTCTGGGCCGTGTCTCAGTCCCAGTGTGGCCGGTCACCCTCTCAGGCCGGCTACCCGTCATCGCCTTGGTGAGCCATTACCTCACCAACAAACTGATAGGCCGCGAGTCCATCCAAGACCGATAAAATCTTTCCACCAGCACCCCATGCGAGGACTGGTCATATCCGGTATTAGACCCAGTTTCCCAGGCTTATCCCAGAGTCAAGGGCAGGTTACTCACGTGATACTCACCCGTTCGCCACTAATCCACCCGGTGCAAGCACCCGGCTTCATCGTTCGACTTGCATGTGTTAAGCACGCCGCCAGCGTTCATCCTGAGCCAGGATCAAACTCTCCATCAAAAACAATGAAAGAGATCACCACACGACCACCAGAACCCTGCCGGAAAAACAAGACCCAGTGACCATGCGAATGACGTGATCCAAAGCTGCTCACAACACTCACCACGGGGGTGGCAAGCGCTGCAACAACCAAATAAATATTTGGTATCAACATACTTGGCACACTATTGAGTTCTCAAACAACAGATGCTCACGGCACCACCAGAAAGCCAAACCCTGAAACGCTTTCTTCCAGTAAACTTTCCGGATCGCTCCGAAGCAACTTTACTATCCTAGATCATCCGTTCTCACCATGTCAACTCCACCTCAGCGAAGCCGACCACCCGGCGAAAACCGCAACGACCGTCAGCAAGCAACTTCTCCATCTTACCAGACGATCACCATCCCCGCAAACAACGTGCCACCAGCACACGACGAACAACACCGCCGCAACCACTGATCAACACCCCGTTCACCCCGGGGACACAATCAATCATAGTATCAGATTCTCAGAAGCAACCACAACGACCATCCAGCCGTCATACCCGGCCCAACACCCCAGAGCGACCCTTCCGGCGTCTGCCCTGTGCCCTGAGCACGGGATAAAACTCTA